>NZ_CAZEQU010000016.1:0-9007 GCF_964513065.1 Tenacibaculum xiamenense | reverse complement strand
TATCAGCTTCGTCAGTAACAACAGTTGTATCGGGAACAGGAATATTAGCGGAGCAAGCTACCGAAATATTTGGAAGGTTACTAGCCGTCGGGTCAATAGTATCCATTACTACGATAGTTTGTGTTAAATCGATGTAATTCCCTGCTTGATCTGAAACACGATAGGTTCGAGTAATGGTTTCAGGATTTTGAAGCCCGTCACTTACATCACCGATAAATGTTACTGTTGGATTAACAGTACAGTTATCAGCTTCGTCAGTAACAACAGTTGTATCAGGAACAGGAATATTTGCGGAGCAAGCTACCGTAATATTAGGAAGGTTACTAGCCGTCGGGTCAACAGTATCCCTTACTACGATAGTTTGTGTTAAATCGATATAATTCCCTGCTTGATCTGAAACACGATAGGTTCTGGTAATAGTTTCAGGATTACTAGCACCATCACTTACATCACCAATAAATGTTACTGTTGGATTAACAGTACAGTTATCATCTTCGTCAGTAACAACAGTTGTATCGGGAACAGGAATGTTCGCGGAGCAAGCTACGGTAATATTTGGAAGGTTACTAGCCGTCGGGTCAACAGTATCCCTTACTACGATAGTTTGTGTTAAATCGATATAATTCCCTGCTTGATCTGAAACACGATAGGTTCTGGTAATGGTTTCAGGATTACTCGCACCATCGCTTACATCACTAACAAAAGTTACTGTTGGGGTTGTGGTACAGTTATCAGCTTCATCAATAATGATATTGATATCGGCAGCAGGAACATTTGCTGTACAGCTAACATTAATATTGGATGGGTTGCTCGCTGTTGGTCTGATAGTATCATTTATGGTAATGGTTTGCTGTACATCGATAAAGTTTCCAGCTTGATCTGAAACACGATAGGTTCTGGTAATGGTTTCAGGATTATTCGCACCATCACTTACATCATTAAGAAAAGTAACTGTAGGTACTACCATACTATCATCAGCTTCATCAGTTACTACTAATGGATCTGGAGTCGGAACATCATTTGAGCATTGTACATTTAGAGGAGACGGATTGCTAGCTGTGGGAGAGACAGTGTCAACAACTTCACTAACAAGAAAAGTACAGTTATTTGTGTTTCCTTTTTTATCGGTGGCGATAAGAGTAACAGTCATTCCAGAAGTATAGGTGCTACCTGCAACAGGAGATTGAGTCACTGTAGGATTTGCATCGCAATTATCATTTACCGTGGCTAATGAGGTGTAATCTGGTAATACATTTCCTCGAGCTAGTGTTTGATCAGCAGGACAAGTAATTGATGGAGCTTCTGTGTCAGGTACAGAAAAACCATAAATTACATAAGCATTACCAGGATATAAACTTGAACTACTATCATAGTAAAGCCTTTCTTTTTTTCCAAGAATAATATCCGTAATACCGTCGCCATTAATATCTCCTAAATTTGCTATTGGATATTCTCTAAGAGAGGAGTTAATTATAAGAGCTTCAGAGAGAGATGACGAATATGCATGGACTCTGGCATTCCAAGGAGTACTTTTTCCAAAAATAATAACAGCTCTTCCATAGGTTCCTAAAAGAAGATCATCAATTCCATCATTATTAAAATCACCTCCAGAACTAGCAATTGAGTAAGTTGATGAAAAATGAAATCCATTAACTCCATTTAAGTTTGTTATATCTTCTTCAGCAGAAAAGGGAGTGTTTTTCCCAAAAAGTAGATAGGTGTTTCCAAATAAGATATCATTTATGCCGTCATTATTAATGTCACCAACTCCATTGATTAGTGTTCTATATCGGTTTGATGTAAAAGAAGAAACATCAACATAGAATCCGTTGTTTCCATTGATTTCTCCGGTTTTTATTGTACTTGGATGATTTCCTGTTTTTCCGAAAAGAACAAAAGTTTTATGTGTTCTTCCTCCATGAAATCCTAGATCGTCAATACCGTCGCCGTTCACATCTCCCAATCCAGCAACAAAATTTCCAATCGCCTCGCCATCGGCATTTCCTTTGATGGTAAATCCGTTGGTACCATTTAAATCGGTAGCTTTTAATAAGGCAGGAAAAGGATTGGAACTTCCATAAACAATATAGCATTTCCCTGTGGTGTCTGTCCATCTTGCTGATCTGGCACCAATAATAATATCATTAATACCATCATTATTAATATCTCCGGCAGAGTCAATAGAAAGAGCAGATTGGTCGTAGGCAGCACCTCCTAAAAATACGAATCCGTTTGTACCGTCTATGTCGGAAACATTAAACACTGGAGGAAAGGCACTTCTTTTACCAAAAACAATATAGGTTTCTCCCATTTCTGCACCCAGTCTATGACGTCGGAACGGATCACTAAACATTAAGTCATCAATTCCATCATTATTAATATCTCCAGCTGTGCTAACCTGATAGCCAGAAAACTGAAATGTTCCTCCTGGAATATCGTTTGTTATTTTAAATCCGTTTGTTCCATCTAATAACTTGGTGTCGAAGTTTGGAAGGAAATTGCCAGTTTTTCCGAAAATAACAAAAACATCACCCGGAAAATTACCTCTTTCAATACCTCTTGAGGTATTCATACGATAGGCTTTACCGGGTGAACCCACTAAAAAGTCTTGAATTCCATCTCCATTAATATCACCAGCATTTCTTACATCGTATCCCGTTCCTCCTTTTATTCTATCGCCTTCAATGGTAAAACCGTTGCTACCATCTAAATCATTTAAATTTATTGAATTGTTGCTGCAATCTATGGGGGGAGGAGAAGGGCGGACGGTAACCAAGAAACTACAACTTTCACTGTTTCCACTCCCATCAGTTACAGTTACCGTTACATTGGTATCTCCTGTAAATATGGTTCCTTGGGCTGGAGTTTGAGTATAGGTGAAATCGAAAATAGAGGTACAGGTGTCTACAACTCTTAATTTTAAAAAATAGTTTGGAAGTGTGGAGTTTAAAAATAACGATTCAGAAGTTAAACAGGTGATTATTGGTTTCTCTGTGTCAGCCCCTCTATTCGCTACAAAAGTACACGTACTAGCGTTAGAGCTTGAGTCTGTAGCAGTCATGGTAATTGTCATTCCGTCTGTAAATCGAGTTCCTGCTGCTGGACTTTGTGTGATCACAGGAGAAGGGTCTACAGCATCTGTAGCTATAACCAAACTTGTAAAATCTGGAACCTCATGGGTTTGGCAAGGAACATCTTGATCTCCTGGACAAGTAATTGTTGGAGGCGTAGTGTCTCCAGCTGACAACGTTTTAACATTGTCTATTTTCTTGATGACTCCTTGGTTACCTGAGCCATCTTCTAAGAATACATAGATATCATAAGTGGTGTCTTCTGATAAAGACGAAATTACTTCATCAATACTCGTGTTTGTGGTATTCATTAAAAAACTACCATTTGTAATGGCTCCTGTACCTCCTTTAATAATATTATGGGTAACACTTGTTGAAAACGTACCCGGGAAAATGGCGTAGTGTATGATTCCTGTTTCAGGACCGTTAACCGTAAGGGTAAAACCAGAAGTTGTTGCATTATTAGCCTGAGGATAGGTATCGTTTAAGGGCATAGCATAATGATCTCCTCCAAAAATTACATATGCCTCTCCTAAGCGGATACCGTTGATTTCTTTTAATGGACTTCCAATAATGAAATCAGAAATCCCATCATTATTAAAATCTCCGCCACTTATAGGTCTGCCGATATTGGTTGGTCTAAACCCAGGAATGACGAAACCATTAGTTCCGTTTAGTGTCGCGTTGTCAATAGGATTTGGAAATCCAGATGTACTACCAAAAATAACATATGCATATGCATTAAAGCTTATCCTTTGGTAAACAGATATAAAATCATCGATCCCATCTTGATTTATATCACCAATGCTGGCTGAAGTTAATCCGCCTGGAAGTACAAAACCATAAGTGCCATCATTAATACTGCTTAAAGGAATATGAGAAGGAAAAGGATCTGTTTGTGGTTTTCCGAAAATTGCCGCCCTTTCTGAGAAAAAATCATCAATCCCATCATGATTAATATCACCTAGAGTTCCGGTGAAAGCTAAGAAATTACCCCCGGAATGATCTATGGTAAATCCTTCTGTAACAGGCATGTTTTCTACATCTAATATTGGAGGAAAAGAGTTTCTTCCATAAATTAAATGTGTTCTTGCCCCAGTACCAGATCTCCAATCACCAATATGAATATCATTTATTCCATCATTATTAACATCTCCAGCTCCAGCTGCTAGATACCCTGGAATGGTTGAGTTTGAGTATCTTTTAATACGAAATCCCTTTATACCATCCATCCAAGAGTAATTAATAGTAGCAGGGAAATTTGAAGAGCGACCGAAGAAAATCTGAGCGACACCACCTGAACGACTTAATACAAAATCACTGATACTGTCTCCGTTTACATCACCAAGGGTGCTTGCCTCATTAGCTCTACCTTCAATAATAAAACCGTTAACTCCATCGGCATAATCAACAGTGTAGGTGGCATTAAAAGGTGTTGCTTTTCCATAAATAACCATAGTCGATCCAGAGTACACAATTACTAGATCATCGATAGCATCACCGTTAATATCGCCAACCCCTTCAATAGATTCTCCCATACGTAAACTACCAGTTTTTCCTTCAATAACAAAGCCATTGGTGCCATTAAGCGTAGTAATATCAAAAGAAGGAGGAAAACCAGTGTTTGTTCCGAAAATCACATAAGCAGCACCTGCATTTTCAAGACCATTTACATCTGCATAAGTTACACCAAGACCAATATCATCAAAACCATCATTATTAATATCACCGATAAACTTCGTTTCCGCTCCCAAATATGAATCTTGATTAACTCCAGGTATTGCAAATCCGTTGGTACCATTTAAGGTGTTTAGATCAAAACTAGCCGGGTACAACTGCTGAGCCTTACAATTGCTTGTACTGAATAACTTAAATAAAGTTAGTAATATCAAAAACTTTGATTTAACAGTTTTTCCTAGAGTAGATTCCATGGTTAAAATAGTAGTTAGTTTAGGGCAAAACTAAAGATGAGTTAAAGAATCTATGTCACCATAAATGGGGTTTTTAAATGTATGAAAACCCCCTGTTTTCAGGGGTGTAGTTTTCACCAAAAAAGGTGTGTTATTTCGAATGAACAGCGCTCATCTTTGCCTTGTGATTTTTGATCAACTATTCTCAAAGTAAATACAACAACTAAACTGATTAAAATTTTCACGAAAAAACAAGTATTAACCCTATAAAAACTATAAAACCATGATTTGGGGAATCACATTAATCTTATTAAGTATCATTGCAGTACCATCATTATTATTAGCAAAAAAACCAAACGCTAAAGAACTTCTTGAAAAAATTGAACCGTACCAAGGTTGGATTGGATTTGTGTTTTTTATTTGGGGTGTTTGGGGAATTATATCATCACTTTTAAATATCGGAGGATTGAGCATTTACCCTATTTGGTGGATCACCTTATTGGCCGGAAACGTTGTTGAGGCAGTTTTAGGATTTATGCTAGGCTTTGGCTTAATAAATAAATTTATTTTATCAAGAAGTGAAGCAGGAGAAGAGAAAGGTAATCGTATTAGACAAAAGTTAGCTCCAAAGCAGGGACAATTAGGTGTTTTCGGATTAATTGTTGGAGCCTGGATGATTGTTGCTTCCTTTTTATTTCTATAAGCAGGAATACTACCAATACTACTATAACTAATTACTACTACATGCTATAGGAAAACAATTAGAAGGGGGAATTTAAACATCTTTTTCGGTGTACTAACAAGCACTGGGAAGGATGTTTTGCTATTATAAAACAACAGTAGTTTTTTTAACTATTTAATAGGAAGAAAAATTAATATTTATACTGGTTTGGAATGCCTGAAATTCTCTAAAATTAATACATTTGTTAACATGCTTCAATTTTTGCAAAAATTTGTTTTAATCAGTATTTACTTGCTCTCTTTTTGTGTGTATGCTCAAGAAATGGGAGGTGATAAGGTATCTGTAAAAGTAAAAAAAGAAACGAGTTATAAAGAAAAGGCAAGAATTGACAAGGCCTTCCATTTTTTTAACAACAATCAGAAAGGGAAAGCATATAAAATAGCCCATCGATTATTAAAGAAAAAGTTAGATCCGCATTCTAAAGTCAATACATATTTATTATTGAGCTTTTACTTCAATTCGTCGGAGTTGATTGATTCTTCTATGTTTTATGGAAGAAAAGCTTTAAGGCATAAGAAATTTGTTAAAAATGATTCATTGCAAAGCAAGCTAAGTGCAATTGTTTATAATTTGTTTGCTCTAAATGAGAATAGGAAAGGCCTAAGTAATGAAAGTAAAAAATGGCATTTAAAGGGAATAGAGGCTGCTCAAAAGTATAAAGAAGAGAATCTTTATTATACACATACTCATGGTTTAGCTCATGTTTATATGAACATGAGTGATTATAAAAAAGCTTTGGAGTTATTTGAGCAATGTTTGGAATATAAAGAAGATGAAGAAATAACGTTTGGAAGTTATATAAATATGGGGATTATTTATTCTCTTTTAAAAGACTTCAAAGCATCCAATGACAATTTTGAAAAGGCCTTAAAACTTTCGAAAGAAAGGTATTATGCAATTGGTACAATAAAAGTAAACCTTGCCAAGAATTACGAGGAATTAAATGATCTAGATAAAGCTTTTCAATTGAACAAAGAGGGACTCGAAATAGCGGAAAAGAAAGGTTACAATAAATTAGCGATTGAAGCACGACTTAATATTGCCAATATTTATTTGAAACTAAAGGAACATAAAGATGCCGAGTTAATGTTTTCTCTTAGTTTAGTGAATGCAATTGAGTTAGGATACTTGAATCAGCAGGAGTTTATCTACGAAAAATTGAAGGAAATTTCTTTAATAAAGAAGGATTATAAAAGTGCATTTCAATTTGCGAATCGAGCATATAGTGTTAAAGACTCCATTAATAAACTACAAAAAGATAAGGAAATTAATGAGCTTGAAGTAAAGTATAAAACATTACAAAAAGAAAAAGAAATAAAATTATTACATAAGGAGAATTATAATAAAAAGCTAGCTATTGAGAATCAGAATGAGGCTATGAAAAACCTTAGATTGAAACAAGAGATTGAAGAGAAAATCAATGAAAACAAAATTCTCTCTTTGCGAAATGCTTCCGAGAAAAAACTAAACGAAATTGCCATACTAAAGAAAAACCAAGAAATTCAGGAAGCAGAACTAGTTAGAGAAAAGAGTATTAAAAATATCATTCTGTATTCTTTCTTAATTATATTGATTCCTGTATTGGGATTACTTGTAATATACTACCAGAAGTTGCAGGCGCAAAGTGAATTAAATAGGAAGCAAGAGGAAATAAATAATGAGAAAATATCCTCGTTGATTAAAGATCAGGAATTAAAGGTGATTAAAGCTTCTATTAAAGGTCAGAACAAAGAAAGAAAGCATATTGCTCAAGAATTACATGATAGTATTGGAGGAAATTTAGCGGCCATAAAGCTAAAACTCAACAGTTCCGTAAAGGAAAATATGAAATCTGATTTTTTGAGTGAATTAAATAATCAGATAGATTACACCTACGAAGAAGTAAGAAGTATATCTCATAATTTAATACCAAAACAGTTTAATGAGAATAATTTTTGCGATGTTTTGGAAGAGTATACGAACAGTATTTGGGGATCTAATAGTTCGTTTAGCGTGTATCCTAGAGAGAAGGTCAATCTTCTGAAAAAGGAATTACAAATTGAAATATTTAAAATAATTAAAGAGTTAACCACAAATACAATTAAACATGCACAAGCTACATCAATAGAATTGCAATTGAATTTGATTGATGGAGCATTGAGTATTTTGTTCGAAGATAATGGGGTGGGATTTGTTCCGAAGAGTAGTCATGAAGGGATTGGTTTTTCAAATATAAAAAGCAGATTGAAGAAATTTAATGGTGTTTTGCATATCGATTCTAGGTTGAACAGAGGTACCATAATTAATATTGAAATTCCCGTCACTAAAGAAGTGGAGTATGAAGTAAATCATCAAGAAGCTTGATAGTTGTATTGATGAAATTGAAGAATTACACACACATAAATCGACAACTATTAAGATAATAATAACGATAGCTGACCAAAAAAAGTAGAAAAACAAATGCAATATAATTTAATCATTGTTGATGATCATAAGATGTTTTTAGACGGTGTTCTGAGTATCTTAAATACGGAAAATGACTACAATGTCGTGTTAACTTCAACGGAAGGGAAACAGGTTGTTAAATATTTAGAGATTAATTCTAAGGATAAAATTGATTTAATTATTACAGATATTTCCATGCCGGAACTGGATGGTGTTGCCTTGAGTAAAATTGTTAAAGAGAAAAGAAAAGATGTGAAAATCCTCGTGGTAAGTATGCATACCAATGCAGATGTAATTGATAGCTTGATTAAATCTGATGTTGAGGGGTATGTTCCTAAAAATGCAAAAAAAGAAGAATTACTGCACGCTATCAAAACGATATTGGAAGGGGATAAGTATTTTTCCAAAGAGATAAAAGACATTTATTTTGAAAATAAGCTATCTAAAAAGAAGGAAGAAGAGATTAAATTAACTCAAAGAGAAATAGATGTGATTACTTTAATAGCTCAAGAATATACGACCCAAGAAATAGCAGATAAGTTGTTTTTAAGTAAGCATACCATCGAAAGCTACCGAAAAAATATTATTGGAAAACTAGGTGTTAGAAACCTTGCGGGATTAACAAAGTATGCTCTTAAAATGAAATATGTGGAGGAGTAATTACTATGGTTAAGCTATAGAGCTTGTGTCATTCCAAATTTATTTCAGGTCGATAGTTATGGGGGGTGATTACACCTGCAACCGACGTTCCTAAAAACCGTCATTTCTGTAAAGGTTAACTAATTCGTTGACAAAATTTTATATTTTGCCATGCGAATAAATACAGATGATTTAACATTGGTTCGAAGTTATTTACAGAA
>NZ_CAZEQU010000015.1:0-105271 GCF_964513065.1 Tenacibaculum xiamenense | reverse complement strand
CCCATAGGCTTATGTACGATCCTCTCCCTTGGCAACAAGGGAGAAGGACACTCTTTAGATAGAAGTTAGAATTGAGAAGAGAGAATTTAGATATATCTAATCTCAATACTCAATACTAAATTCTCAATACTTGATAAAGCGATATGATTTTAGCAATATGTTAACTTATACAGTTGAGAGATACTGAAACGATTTAAGGTGATTATAGCAATGGGGCTCACCTCTTACCATTCCGAACAGAGAAGTTAAGCCCATTAGCGCCGATGGTACTGCCACTGGTGGGAGAGTAGGTCGTTGCCTTTCTTTTAAAAACTCCTCATTACATTAAGTAATGAGGAGTTTTTTTTTATCCTTATTTTACTTCTAATATCATTGAATTAAACAACATCTTAAAATACCCGTTTTAGCCAACTTTTAGATTGAAATATCTAACTTATCTATAAGTCTAATAGAATGAAGAGAGTGAACTGTCAGGAGACTATTTATAATAGGTTTTAAACTTGATGTTATTCTCTATTTAGTAATGAGGAGTTTTTTTATACCTATATTTTGGAGTAAATTTGCCCTCTAAAAGTACCTATCTCTTAAATAATGAACAAAGCAATATATATAGCAGCTACAGAAGCTAATTCTGGTAAATCTATGCTTACCCTTGGATTAATGCAGTTACTGCTTAGAAACAATCCTAAAGTGGGTTATTTTCGGCCCATAATTGATAATCCTATTGATGGGAAAAGAGACAATCATATAAATACTATTTTAAGCTATTTTAATCTTACTACTAACTATGAAGATTCTTATGCATTCACTAGATCAGAATTAGTTAATAAAATTAATAATGATGAGGAAGATGAAGTAATTAATACTATCATTGAAAAGTATAAGAAACTCGAAGCAGAATTTGATTATGTAGTCATTGAAGGAAGTGATTTTTCGGATCATGCGGCAATAATCGAAATGGATTTGAATACACTTATAGCAAAAAACCTTGGAGTCCCAGTAATAATTGTTTCTGGTGGAATCGGAAAAAGTCTGGAAGATTTCATACAAGGGCTTCGTTTGACTTATGATTCATTTTCAAATAAAGACGTGGAGGTTATAGCAGTTGTAGCCAATAAGGTTCAACAAAAGAATATACCTATAATTTTAAAGGAAGTTGGAGAGAATTTACCAAAATCTGTATCAGTCAATGCTATTCCTATTGATGAAAAGCTTAATAATCCCTCGGTTAAGGAGCTTTTAAATGGAATTAATGCTAATGTACTATTTGGTGATCAGTATTTAAACAATACTACTGGTGGAATCAAAGTAGGAGCAATGCATTTATCAAAATTTCTAAGTCATTTAACTGAAGATTGTGTGGTGGTAACTCCTGCTGATCGATCAGATATTTTATTAGGAACTTTACAAGCAAATATATCTAGTAACTACCCCTCTGTATCGGGTATTATTCTAACAGGAGGAATTGATTTAAGTTCTTCAGTCATTAAGTTAATAAAGGGACTAGAAAAGATTGTACCTATATTATGGGTAGAGGAAGGAACATTTAGCGTAGCTTCGAAGCTAGGAACTATCCGCTCTCATATTTATGCTGATAATAAGAGTAAAATTAAAATGTCTATTGCAATGTTTGAAACATATGTAAATGTAGAGACATTGAAAGAAAAGCTCGTTAGCTATAAAAAATCGGATACACTTACTCCGAGGATGTTCCAATACAACCTTTTGCAAAGTGCAAAAAAAGAACGAAAACACATTGTATTACCAGAGGGTTCCGATGATCGTATATTAACTGCTGCATCACAATTACAAAAAATAGATGTAGTTGATGTTACCATATTGGGTAAAAGAGTTAATATAGAGTCTTCAATTAAAAGGTTAAATATACCTTTCGATTTTGATAAAACACCTGTAATTAATCCAATAGAGTCTGAATATTTTCAAGATTTCGCTGCGACCCTATATGAATTAAGAAAGCATAAAGGTTTAAATTTAGCCATGGCAGAAGATTTAATGGCAGATGTATCGTATTTTGGAACAATGATGGTGTACAAGGGACTTGCTGATGGTATGGTTTCGGGAGCTGCTCATACTACGCAACACACCATAAAACCTGCTTTACAATTTGTAAAAACAAAACCTGGTTTTTCTGTGGTTTCATCCATCTTTTTTATGTGTTTAGAAGACAGAGTATCCGTTTTTGGAGATTGTGCTATTAACCCTAACCCAACGGCTGAACAGCTGGCAGAAATAGCAATTTCTTCTGCTGATTCCAGTATTGCCTTCGGAATAGATCCTAAAATAGCATTGTTGTCGTACTCGTCAGGAGCTTCAGGAAAAGGAGAAGATGTTGATATTGTTAGAAAGGCTACTGAAATAGTAAAAGAAAAGAGACCTGATTTAAAAGTAGAAGGTCCTATTCAATATGATGCAGCTGTTGATCCATCCGTAGGTAAGAAAAAATTACCGAATTCAGAGGTAGCTGGGCAAGCGAATGTATTAATTTTCCCAGATTTAAATACTGGAAATAATACTTATAAGGCAGTACAGAGGGAAACTGGAGCTTTGGCAATTGGACCAATGCTTCAAGGGTTAAATAAACCAGTAAATGATTTAAGTAGAGGGTGTACAATAGATGATATATTCAATACTGTAATATTAACAGCAATTCAAGCTCAAGGATAAAATTGATTTACATATGAAAATTTTAGTTATAAACTCAGGGAGTTCATCAATAAAGTATCAATTATTTGTGATGCCTGATCAGCAGGTAATATGTTCTGGAGTAATTGAGAGGATAGGACTAGAAGATAGTAAAGTTCGTTATAAAACGAAGGAAGAATCTCTTGAAGAGGTTTTGAATATAAAAGACCATAAAGAGGGCTTGGAAAAGGTTGTTACGTTATTACTTGATTCTAAAGTTGGTGTTATTGCTTCAACAGATGAGATTAAAGCGGTTGGTCATAGAGTAGTACATGGAGGGAGTTCTTTTACGGAAACTATAGAGGTAAACCAAGAAGTAAAAAATAAAATCAAAGACTTATTTCCTTTGGCTCCTTTACATAATCCAGCAAATTTAGAGGGAGTAAATGTTGCAGAAGGTATTTTTAATAAGGCGAAACAGGTAGCAGTTTTTGATACGTCGTTTCATCAAACGATTCCAGAAAAAGCATATAAATATGCCATTCCAAACGAATTTTTGGATAATGAAAATATTCGATTATATGGGTTTCATGGAACGAGTCATAAGTATGTTTCTGAGAAAGCGATCGATTATTTGAATAAAGAAAACTCGAAGATCATAACCATTCATCTTGGTAACGGATGTAGCATGACAGCTATTAAAGATGGAAAAAGCGTTGACCATAGTCTTGGATTTGGACCTGCGACAGGATTAATAATGGGAACACGCAGTGGAGATGTAGATCACAGTTTAATTTTTCATTTAATTAACTCTCTTGGTTATACTTCTGAAGAAGTAAATAAAATGCTTCATCAAGAAAGTGGGATGTATGGCTTAACTGGTTATAGTGATTTAAGAGATATCGAAGACGCGGCAGATAAAGGTGATAAATTGTGCCGACTAGCATTGGAAATGAATGCTTATCGTGTAAAGAAATATATAGGCTCATATCTTGCTGCAATGAATGGATTGGATGCTATTGTGTTTACGGCAGGAATTGGAGAGAATTCTCAAAAAATGAGAGAGTTAATTTGTAAAGATATGGACGGATTAGGTATTTCTTTAGATGAGAAAATCAATGATCAAAGAGTAAGTGAGTTCACTGATATTAGCGCAAAAGAAGCTAAGGTAAAAGTACTGGTGATTCCAACTAATGAAGAACTAGAAATTGCGAGACAATCTTTTGAATTATTGGGAAGGTAATTAAACCTATTTTGACACTATCCTAAAAAAGTAAGAGGTTTTCAAAATTTTATGAAAACCTCTTTTATTTAATTCAATGATTTTTTTCTGTATTGTACTAAATTTATTAAATCAACTTCAATGAAGTACTTAGACAATTTTTTGTTAGTATGCTATAACTGTTCTTTTAACTTTTACTTTTAAGTATTTATCATTATCAACCTTTAATAAAAAGTATAGATCTTTGAATAAAATATTAGGGTTATGTTCTTTCCAAGAATTATTTTGAAGCCATTTATAATCAACTAAATTCAAAGAATTAATATCATAACTCTTAATATATTCTATTTTACTACCATAGACTTTTCTAAATATTAATTCTTTTGGTCTTTTATAAAGTTGATAATTATAAAATGTCCCTTCTTTTTTATCTCTTAATATTTTCTTTTCTCTATTTTCATATTCAGTTCTATTATACAACCTAAATTTACTAGTTTTATTATTTATTACATTAGGTTTTAAAATATAATCTTTATGTTTTTTATCTAATATATAGAAAGCATCATCATTTATTGTTTGAGCATTTGATAAAAATGAAAACAAAAAAGTTATAATAGTAAGTTTAAATCTAATTACATTCATTTGTTCCTGAATTTTTAAAATTTCTTATTGAATTTAATATTCTTCGTTGTTCATTTTGAGTATATACAGGATCAGCAAACATGTTATTCCATACATTAGTGTTGTGCAAACCAGACCAAGCAATGTCTTTATATAACTGTTCTGGATATGTCTCTCCAATTAATTGAGCGTATTCCTTTAAACCATTTTCCATGGCTTCTCTGTAATAATCAGCCATATAATTATGTTGAGGATTATCAGGGTAATCATTATAATAATCAAAAAGAGTGGGGAAATCAGCTCTAGATCCATCAGGTAAATGATAAGTATTAGTATATTGATTTAGAACTAACTGACTTCTAGTCCTTATCATTCTATAAATTTTAGCATGAATAGCTTCATGTAATATTGTATGAGCTCCCCAAAGCGAAAGTGTATTATTCATATCAGAAGTATCTAATGTTATGGTTATTGTATCACCATAATCTGTTTCTCCAGAGACCCCATCTTCTTCTATATCTTCTTGTAAGATCTTTAAATTTACTTGAGCTTCTTCTCCTTCAAACTCATCCAATGTTTTATTTATTAAACTATTATTTTTCAATTTATCATATACACATTTTGCTTTTCCAGTAAGCTCGTTAATAATCTGATCATCTTCCTCGACAATTTTCACACAATCATATCCTATTTTTTGATACCCAATAGGACAAGGTAATTCGTCTCCTGTTTCATCATTACTACTTCCTGAGTAATTTCTTTGGTCGTTGGTATTAAAATTAGGACCTCTTGAACCTCCTCCAGTTCTTGAATCAAAAAAATCTATATATCTATTACCTCCACCTGAAACCCAAACCCATCGTAAAGCTTATTACTTAAATTAAATTACTATTTTTTATACTGGGTAAGCTTTGAATTATTTTCAGTTTACCTTAAACCCTCTTGTTCCTGTATAAGTCCAATCAACATCATATTTCAAAATCTTATCGTTATATTTTTCTACAATAATAACTTTAAAATAATTGTGGTTTTTGGTTATAGGCATTGGATATTTATTTTTTTTATCTTTCCAATACTTATCTTCCTTTAATTTCTGTTTAATAAATTCAAATTCGTTACTAGATAATTGATTGGCTTTTGAAAGTTTAATTTTTTTTAGATACTTGACATTGCATGTATCTATTTTGTTTTCTTTTTGAGAAAATTTAAATCTTTCTCCTTTTATATGAAAATACGTTTCTTTTTTAGATTTTATTTTTTCATGAATTTTTGGGTTAAAAAGTATATATTTAATTGGTTTTAAATGTTTTTCTCCTCCTTTATGAAATACAAAATAATCGCGTTCTTTTTCCTGAGAATGAGATAGGATAGTAAACCCTAATAATAAAACTAAAAATATTTTATCCATAATTAATTGCAATTTGAAGTTCCGTTAAAAAAATGTTCATTTAGTATATTGGTAATAGCTTGCTGTTCTGCAAAAGTTAAATTTTGCCAAGCAACAGTACTTTGATTATTTTCTATTTCACCCAAACCAGCCCATGCTATAGCCTCGTAGGTTGAACGAGAAAGATAATTATTATCAAAATCTTGAATAATATCTGCTAAAGTATTTCTATAATGAGTAGCCATCATATTGTGATTCCAAGTTGGCCTTATATCTTTTCCAATAATAGTCGTATAGACCAGGGAAATTATCTTTTAGTGAATTAACATACTTATCTGCCATATGTTCGTGTTGAGCTTGTCCTACTAGACCTTTATATTGCTATTTTAAAACATATATCCATTCTACCTCTATTTTACGAAAATTTCCATCTTCCATCGGCTCTATTAAAAACAATTTCAATATTTTGTTATTAAGAGGTCTAGGATATACAACAACTCCCTCTTCCTTTAGTCTTTTATTTATTTCTTCCTCTTTAATTTCTCCTAATTTCTCAAGTGTAGTTAATTTTAACTTATCTATACACTCTGAATTACAAAGTTTAACTACATGCTCTTCTTTTCTATGTTCTAGCATTGAATGATTAAAATAATAGACCACAGTATTTTTATTTTTATTAACTACCCTAACTTTGTTGTCTAACATTATGTTTCCAACAATTTTTTTATACTTTTTCCCATCTTTAAACAATGTATAAAAATCATTTTTATTTTGAGAGTAGCTCGTAATACTAACAATAAAAGTTAATAAAATTATTATAAATCTATTAGTTGCAATCGCTTGTTCCATTTGTAAAATAATTTGATATATTAGAATTTATACGCGATTTTTCATCTGGACTTAAATTATTCCAAGCTACAGAAATTTCAGAACCGCCAGTATTAGGGTTATTAATTATTGTTAATCCAGCCCAAGCAATATCTTCGTATACTTGTCTAGTTAATGTGTTATTATCAAACTCTCCTACTATATCTGCTATTGTAGATATGTAATGTTGAGCCATTAAATTATGATTCCAAGTAGATCTATATCTATCAACATAATAATCATAAATACCTGGAAAATTATTTCTTAAATTATTAATATAGTCTATTTGTTGCTGTTGTGTCATATTATCAGGATCTAAATCTCCTCTTTGAGCTGCTGATAGCATTTTTCTAAAAATTTCAGCATGGATTGCCTCATGAGCAATGGAAACAGCACTTCCTAAATCAGAAATATTTTCTAATTGAGTATTGCTAAATTGAATTTCAATAACAAAATTATTGGGAGGCATTGTAATTCCATAATTTCCATTAGATAACGTATTATTTATTGTAAAATTCAAATGACTAACAGGAAACTCACCGTCAAATTTTTTGATCATGTTTTTAAACCCTGTACTAGAATTTTTTAATGCATCGAAAATACATTTTGCTTTTCCAGTAAGCTCGTTAATAATCTGATCATCTTCCTCGACAATTTTCACACAATCATATCCTATTTTTTGATACCCAATAGGACAAGGTAATTCGTCTCCTGTTTCATCATTACTACTTCCTGAGTAATTTCTTTGGTCGTTGGTATTAAAATTAGGACCTCTTGAACCTCCTCCAGTTCTTGAATCAAAAAAATCTATATATCTATTACCTCCACCTGAAACCCAAACCCATCGTGAGGTTGAACCATTGTAAACTGTTTTTATATAAATGTATTTATTTCCATCAGTATGATAATAAATGGTTCCATCACTATTATCGCAGGTATTGCACATATTGTACCAATCTGTATAATTTCTAGTAGTTTCTAAAACATAACCACCACCGCCACCTCCAGCACCAGAGCCTGACCCGCTTCCATCATTTGAGCCAGTACAATTTTCTATTGGATTTCCGTTTAAATCGGTACAATCATCAAAATCGGCACTAGAAGCTGCTCGTGAAAATAATATATCAGTATATTTTCCTTTTCTATTATCTTTATTTTCATTAAAAGAAGCTATTTTATCTCCACTTTGGTAAGTGTAAATATCTTGAATTATTCCTAGCTCGTTGAAAATAAACTTCATTCCGCTAAACCCTTCTAAATTAGTTTCGCTTGGACTAACATTTAATGAATTTTTAAAAGGCTCATATCTTAAGATCGTAAAATCAACCTGATCTTCTTTTTCTGAAACAATAAGTTTAAAAATGAGTTTGTCTACAAATAAATCTGAACTATTAATGATTGACTCTTTTAATTCGATTGAATATTGGTACGTACCTCTTTTTTCATCTTTACTTAATTCTAAAATATTTGGTTGATTCCAATTAACATAAATATTGTCTTCTCCTAAGTTGAGTTGTTTACTTACTAGTTTAGTTTTAAATAACTTTTCAAATTTGTTTTTATCCTGAATATTTTCAGGTAAATTTTCGTTATCATCGTTTTGGCAGTTAAATAATAAAAAAGTTAAGCTACATAGCAATACAGCAATTTTAAATAAATTCGTAATTTTCATAATAATAGTTTTTCAAATTTTCACAATAATTTTTAATTCAAAAAGTAAAATAGGTGGGGCAATTTTTCGGTTCTTCAAAAGTATAAATAACTTATAAGGAAGGCAATACCTAGTATCCCTGAAATTATAGTCAGGGTTTTCCCTTGATTTATAAATTGTTAGTTATCAGTTGTCAATTTTGGGGGTTAGAATAGTTTCGTTTAATTGTATATCTTTTTTATGACGAGTATAAAAGCTTCGGCGAGATCGCTGAAGAAATTATAGTTAATACAAAAGTCTTAGCGACATCGCTGAGCAAATTATAGTGAGTACAAAGTGTTCAGCGACGTCGCTGGACAAATTATTGTCAATACAAACCAATTAGCGGCATGGTTAAACAAATTATAGTGAGTACAAAGACTTCAGCGATATTATTGAGTAAGCTAAATATGAAGTGAGAATTAAAAGTTTAAACTTTTGGGTATTCTAATAACCTTGAATGAAAAGAAAAACCCAAGTTCTTGAACTTGGGTTTTTCTTTTTTATGATTGACTTTGTTGCCATTTCCAGGCTGATTCCAAAGCTTCATCTAGTGTTTTTTCTGTTTTCCAATTGAGTTCTTTACTTGCTAATGTGGTATCGGCATATGCTGCGGTAATATCTCCTTCACGTCTACCAACAATTTTATAGTTTAACTTTTTGTCAGCCACTTTTTCGAAAGATTTTACGACCTCTAAAACAGAGCTTCCTTTACCAGTACCAACATTGAAAAATTCAAAGTTAGCTTTATTCTTTTTGTCTAATAATCGCTGAAGGGCAGCAATATGAGCTTTCGCTAAATCAACAACATGAATATAATCTCTAACAGCTGTACCATCTTCAGTCGGATAGTCATCGCCAAAAATAGAAAGTTCTTCTCTTATCCCAGCTGCAGTTTGAGTAACAAAAGGAATTAAATTTTGAGGAACTCCTAACGGCAATTCTCCTATTTTAATACTATCATGCGCTCCCACAGGATTAAAATAACGCAAGGCAATGGCATTAAAATTATGAGCATTACAAGCTTCTTTTATAATTTCTTCTCCAACTTGCTTTGTATTTCCATAAGGTGATTCAGCAGTTTTTACGGGAGCATTTTCGGTAATTGGTAGTTCATCCGCTTGACCATAAACTGTACAAGAAGAACTAAATATAAAATTATCGAAATTTCGATCTCTCATTTCTTGTAAAAGATAAACTAAGCTACCAATATTATTTTCATAATACTCCAATGGTTTTTGAACACTTTCACCAACGGCTTTAAAAGCTGCAAAATGAATAATTCCATCTATTTTGGTTGTATTAAAGAATTCTTTTACATCAGATTTAATTCTTAAATCTAATTGATGAAAGTCAGGTTTTTTGCCTGTAATCTCAACAATATTATCTAAAACTTCTATCGAAGAATTTGATAAATCATCAATTATTACAACGTCAAAGCCTGCATTTTGTAATTCTACTACAGTATGTGATCCAATAAAGCCCAATCCTCCTGTAACTAGGATTTTTTTCATGTTTGTTTAATTTTTTAGAGGTTAAAGAATTTAATTATTTCATGTTAGTGTAGTTAGTTTAAAAAATTTAAAACAGTTTGGCTTATAAATTCTAGTTGTTCAGTATCTAGTTCGGTATGCATTGGTAATGAAATAACTTCATCAATTAATTGATTTGTAACTTTAAAGTTGTCTTCATTATATCGCTCATCTTTATATGCTTTTTGAGCATGTAATGGAACTGGATAATAAATTGCATTTGGAATATTATTATCTAGTAAATGTTGGTGCAACTCATTTCTTTTTCCATTCGTAATTCTTAATGTATACTGATGAAAAACATGAGTAGTAAAAGCACTGATCACAGGAGTAACAATATTCTCGTTATTTTTAAAAGCATTTGAATAAAACTCTGCTGCCTTTCTTCTTGCCTCACAATAATTATCTAAGTTAGGTAACTTAGCTTTTAAAATAGCAGCTTGTATACTATCTAATCGAGAGTTTACTCCAACCACGTCATGATAATATCTTTTATACATTCCATGATTAACAATTCCTCTTAAGGTATGCGCTAATTCGTCATCATTGGTGAAAATAGCCCCACCATCACCATAACACCCTAAGTTTTTCGAAGGGAAAAATGATGTTGTTCCAACATGTCCAATAGTTCCAGCTTTTTTTACTGTACCATCAGCAAAGGTATAATTGGCTCCAATAGCTTGAGCATTATCTTCAATAACAAAAAGATTATGTTCTTTGGCTACTTCTAGAATGGCTTCCATGTTAGCGCATTGACCAAACAAATGAACGGGAACTATAGCTTTTGTTTTTGGAGTAATTGCTTTTCTTAGAGCTTCAATATTAATATTAAAAGTATCTATTTCAACATCGACTAAAATTGGAGTTAATTGTAATAAACCAATCACTTCCACAGTTGCAGCGAAGGTAAAATCAACAGTAATAACTTCATCACCAGGTTTTAATCCAAGCCCCATCATTGCAATTTGCAAAGCATCCGTTCCATTGGCACAAGGAATAACATGTTTTACATCTAAATATTTCTCTAGGTCAGCTTGGAACTCTTTTACATACGGACCGTTAATATATGCTGAAGAGTTTAAAACTTCTTCAATTGATGTATTAACAACGTCTTTTATTTTTTGATATTGACTCTGTAAGTCGACCATTTGTATTTTTTTCATTGTATACGTTTTATCGATTCAAAAATACGACTATAATTTGTTTTTTTAAAGGTGATCAAAGTAAGTTATTTAGGGTGCATAGAATGATAAGCCAATATTAAATGAATTTGAATAATATAAATTATGTTGAAACAACTCTCCGCTAAAATTTACTGTAAAATATTTTTGCAAATGGAAATTAAACTTCGCACGATAACGTGAAAAATATGAAGAGTAACTATCATAGAAATACATACCATCTAAAAGGATGAAAGTTTTGTCGATATCTGTATTTAATTGATATTGGAGCCCTCCACCAGCAAAATGTCGGTTAGTGGTCATCCAATAAGGAATACCATCTAAATTCGTCGTACCTAGAGAATGAGAACTTTCAGCAACTGTTCTAAAAATATTATTTCCATATTTGATAACTGGGTAATTCATAGCTAGAGAAAGAGTAACATCTGAGTTATTATCGGTGTAATAATTACTTTCTAAGTAGGCGGTGGTACTTATTTTATTTTTAAAATTTTTCTCATAGTAAAGTCCTAAAGAATTAACATACAAAAAATCGTTAAACCCTACATTATTTCTTACAGGAGAAGCCTTATAATTTAAAGAAAACAAACTACTTTCAAGATTGTAGCTTCCTTGGATTCCGAAGTGATAAAAATATTTATTTCTATCCGTTTCAAAACCAAAATTACCAGAATATTGAAATACTCGACTGAATGATTTTGAATTTTCAAATTTGTAGTCTAATCCATATAATGAAAAACTTTTTCCATTTCTATTTACAATATCATTAACTAATGAATGTGTGAATGAAAAATTATGAACATGTTTCTTTTTGTTAATTAAACTATAGGTAAATCTTTTATCAAAGGTGCTTATATCGGCTCTGTTTGTATTTAAAATAGATCGAATACTGTATACGTTGTTTTCTTCTATCATAATAATACGTTGAATACTGTCTCTATTTTTTTTATACAAGAAAGGATTATTATCAAGTATTCGCTTTTGAATATTCCTATTTTGGTAAAGAAAGAATGTATTCAGTTTTTTCCGAATGGATTTATATTCGGGATGTGATGGATCGATTTTAGAAGCAATATTCCAAGCTTTTAAAAACTTTTCTTTCGCTAGATAAAGATCAATCATGGTTTTGTCAGCTAAGAACTTTTCTTCAACTGATGAATACTTATAATCGATATAGAAAGACTCTAATTTCTTATAATTCTTAGTTTCAAATAACCAATAAAGTTGCGTGTCAATAGTAATTTTATCTGAGATAGAAGCCCATTGAATAGCTTTTGATAATTGTTTTTGTTCATAGAAATACCAAGCAAGTTCATTTGATATACGTTTGTAATCACTATTGATGCGAACAGCTGAAAGAACGCCTAATTTGTCATTACTTTCACTCCACAAGTAGGCAGATATATAAGCAATTTTATTTTCAATTGTAGGATTTAATTCAGCCATTAACTTAAGCTTTTCTTGAATAGCGATTCTATTGTTTTTGCTATTATAATTTTTGATATACTCTTCCAGTAAGCTAAGTTTTGTTTCAATTTTGTTTGCCGTTATTATTTTTCGCTCTAACCATATTAACTTACTTCTCTCTGAGGGGTACCAAATAAATTTAGCCATTAACTCTGGTAAACAAGCGGCCTGGTAGTTTTGATGTTTGTAATAGTAAAGTTCTAAATCATTCCAAAAAAGATTCTCTTGCTTAGCCCATCCAGCATATTTAGCATATTTATTCCACGTTTCTATAGATGCTTCCTTGCTTTTAAATATTTCGTCTCGTAGAAACTTTAATTTTTCGCTTAATAACTCTTCATCTGTTTCCTTATAATTTCGGAAATTATTGAATTCAGTTATGAAATTAGAGGAAACTTTTCTAGATGTTTTTTTATCTAAATTAGGGATACGAAGTCTCCCATTGGGCGTTTTTATGTTAATAATAAAACCATCAAGTAGTTTTGTTTTTGTAAAAGGATAATTGTTGTCAACCAAGTATTTAAAAAATGTTCGTGAATTATTAGTTGATATATATACCAACCAATCTTGTTGATTTTGTTTTGAGGTTAAATTATGAACGGTATAGAGCTCATTGTTTATCTCATGTTCAAAGTCGTCAACTCTTAATTTAGAAACAAGTTTACCAGCAGTTTTTACATCAGGGAATTTTGTAAATGGGTAATTTTTAATATGATTTTGAATTAATTTTTCAAAAGTTGGATACATACCAGCTAAATTCTGGTCGTTAGTTTTTCTCCAGTTTAACCCAAGCTTATTTCTAAAACTAAACTCTCCTTTTGTTTTTATGTTTCCCATTGTGGGAATTTGATAAACATCATCTGGATGAACAAAATGCGACCAAATACCAGTATATAAAAACATAGATTCCTTTAAGTATTTTTTGAAATTATTCAAATAAAAACCAGAGGTGTTTCTTGGAAAATCAAACATTTCATGTGTGTAGGGCTCTGGATTAAACTCTCGATCTCCTCCTTTTTTTAATTTACCAGTATAAAGACTGCACATGTATTTTAAAGAAGGTAAGCCAGCATGTAAGGCAAGTACCCCTTGCTTATCAATATAATTGGAAGGAGGAATGTAAGAAATAGGGTGATGGCCATAATCGCTAACATCCCACATTTTTTTTACAGTGTTCATGGCTATTTTAATGTTCTCCGATGTCCAGCTTTTTTTCAAAAGAGAAACATGATTGTAGCCATGTATACCCAATTCGTGATTCGTATTTAATACATCTTGAGTTATTTGATGTGATATGGGAACAAAATTATCTCTGGCCAAGTTCCATTGTTTATAAGAAAAGGGAGGTTCTACATTTTCTTCATAATCAAAAATAATAGTGGTTGTATAATGGAGATTGTATTTTTTTGCGAGTTTTAACATATCAGGCCACCAAATATCTTTAACAAATTTTTGACTCGAAATATTGAATTCGCTGAGTATAGGTTCTTTCATGAAAGGGTAAACAGGGCTAGGGAAATCATCAAGAAAAATAGTGTTTACATTGGCTATTGGATATGGTACACCTTCAAGGGATGATATAATACAGGGAAATAATAATCCTCGTTCGTATTTAGATATTTCGAAAGTTGTATTAAAAAGAATAACCTTTCCTGAACCAATAGTGTTTTCTAAAATAACAGGATAGTTTTTTTCATTTATTGAACTAAGTATTGTTTTTACATTTTTATGAAAACTCCGTTTATTGAAACCATAGTGAATTAAATCTTTAAAAACACCAACCTTATTAAGATTAGGAGTGAAGTTATTTTCGAACAAAATTCCTTTAGCGGTAGTGTTGTATGAATGTAATGAAGTTTTTTTTTGAAGTCCAATTAAATAATTTAAACGCTGATCTGTTGGTAAATTTGTTAGTATGATAGTGCCACCTTTTGCAGTAAATTGAATGAGTTTTTCTATTGCTTTTAACGTTAATGACTCCGTTTTGTCAAGACAAATAACTTTTAAGGAATTTGGAAGTTGATAGTTTTCATCTATTAAGTTATCTAGAGAAATTGAATAAAATGGAATTTTCGTATAATCACATAGCTGTTTTATATGATCTAATGTACTATTGTTATGTAAGGAGTTTCCTAAAAAACTAATTAAAGGGCTTTTTTTGTTAACAAAGAAATTACTCTTGGAAAACTCTTTTTTTGAATTAGAAATACTTGAGTTTAAAGGGCTATTATTTTTTGAGTAAAACCCATAAACAGAGCAAGCAAATAGGAATAGTATAATGCCTATTTTGATAAATTGGTTAGCTTTTCTTTTCATAAGAATAGATTTAGGTTAAGCACTTGTTTTACCTCCAAAATTTGATTTTAAATTAAGGAGCCATTTCTAGTTGTATCTTTATTGCCTGTGGGAGGAATTAAGAAGGTTTGGACTATCTATATTTATTATTAAACAATCATATCTTATAATCTTTTATCGTAAAACAACATTTTATTAATATCACTGCTGTTTTTCTTATTTATTATTTTATAAACTCTTATTCTTTCAGTATTTACATAAGTTGATATTTCTCGTCCTCTCGATTTCAAAATTTTAATAATACTGTCATTTTGTTTTAGTTGATTTTTAGGGGTTAAGAAACCAATACGACTAACATTTTTGTCAACTCCGAGTATTTCAAATAAAAACACGCTGTTCGGAATAATTGCATTTGGATTATTTTTTAAAAAATTTTCTTTTTTCTTATTGTTATGGAACAGGGAGTCTTTTTCAATATAGGTCTCGTTGAGTTCATGGTAGTTAATAAAGAAATGACTTGACTTACTAAATGTCATGGCTCCTTCGTGGTTTACCACAGCGAAACTATACGGTAAATGAGTCGTTATTATTTTGTCATAGGCGGAAAGGAGTTGCCTATTCGTTTCATTAGATTTTTTAACCTTTTTTATAAAGTCTTTTTGTAATATTCCACCAAAAAAGAAAACAAAGAAGATAAAGAAAAACGCAATATCTCTAGAGTTTTTGGAACGAGTCCATTGAATATTATTAAAAAAAAGATCTGAAATAATACACCCAACATTTATTGGAGTAAGAAAACTGAAAATAGTTAGTAAAAGCGTTTTGTCAATAAGGAAATGTTCAGTATGATAAAGTGCCGATATAAAAAGATAAAGAGTACATAAAGTAATAGAAATTAAGTTAAATCTATAGGTTAAGATGTTAACTAAAATGGTTGCTGTACACAATACTGATATTGACTGAATAATAATTTCATAATTAACAAATAGACTTTCTGTTTTTGTAAAATTAGATACCTCAATAAAACTATTCTTTATAAAAAAATCAATATCAAAATGACCGTACTCATAAAATGCCATAAAAAATGTTAGCGTGAGTAATCCAACAGTAAAAGGTAAAAGAGATAATGTTATTTTTTGACTTGTTGTTTTACTGCGATCAAAAAGAGTAAGAATAACAAATGAAGGAATTACCAAAATAAACATAGAAGCAAATGAAGTCAAGGTAATGGCAACAAAGGCAAAACAAATTAAAATCAAGTTTGTCCTAAATTTGTAGTAATGCTGTTTTTCGGATGTTTTTGCTATAATCGGAATTAAAATAAAAACAACGGTAAAAATTTTTTGATGTTTAAATATTGACGCGAGATCGATAGGTAAAATACTTAAGCCAGCAAAAAACAAAAACGAAATAATTAGCGGTATAAGTATTTTATCTTCTTTACTTATGGTTTTTATTATAAAAAATGTCAAAACGGACAGTATAACAGTTTGTAAGAGTCCGAACATTTGCAAACTCATTCCAGAACTAACTTTAAATATTAGACTAAACAAACTAATGAGAACATATTCTCCCATTTCTTGATATTCAATATTAAACCATTTCTGATTTTGTATTAGTGTAAGTTTTTCATAGTCACTAAACCAATTTTCTGAAAAGAGGAATAAATCATTTGTATAGAAATACATTCGAGTGAAAAACACAAAAAGGATAATAATCAATACAGAAAAAAGATCGTAAAGCTCATGATTGCTTGGTTTTTTCGATTTGATGTATTTTAAGATAGAATTTTTCTTTTGAGAGCTTTCTATGAATCCGATATAGTCTGTTGTAAGTTTTTCAAAGGAATGTTTTAACGAAGAATAAATGATTTTTGGATGGTTGAAGTTATTCAAATCGAAAATCAGAAAAACAATGACAAAACATAAGTAATTAAATAGATTAAAGGCTCCTATAAGAGTTAATAGAAAAATGATAACAATACTTAATGAGGCATATTTGCTAATATTGACAACAAAGAACTTTGAAAATAAATAATCACCTTTCTTTTTTGAAGATTTCCTTACAAAATAAAAAAGAACAAAAGTGAATACGAACCTTACCAAAGCATAAAGGAAGCTAGTTTCATGTATTTTCATTAGTTATTATTTAAAGGTAGGTTTGCTTTGTAAATCAATTTGTCCAACAAATATTTCCCATTTAAACTTTTTTAGTTTTCTGAGAATTTTGTTTTTCCCTTTATCACTGTTCATATATTCGATAACGATAAAAGGGAGGTTATACTTTTTCTCAATTTCTTTGATTTTAATTGCTTTTCGTTTGAATTCTTTTCTATCTCTAAACTGATATTTCCTTTCATCGAAACTATAAGAAGTAATTATTGATTCTATGGCTATGGCATTTATTGATTCGTGTGTTGCTTCAATTAAATCTAGCCCAGCATTTTGCATTAAAAAAATAGTAGGGAAAGCATTCTTAATATCTCTTATGAATGCTATTAAATGTTTCTTTAAATGTTTTTGTGTACCATATATCCCGTAATTATCAATATTATCTAAGAATAATCCATCGAATCCCTTCATTTGAATTTTTTCTTTAATATCTTTTAGTAGTATCTTTTGAAGTGGTTTTTTTTCTAAATCTAAATAATAACTATCCCATACTTTATTTTTACCAGAGAGAACAAAGGGTTTAGCTTGTTCATAAAAAGAGGTGAATTTATTTACTTCTCCTAAAGAAATATAACATATCACGTAACGATTGTATTGTTTCAAAACAGCTACTTCACCTGCGGTATAATGACTAGCTTCAACGATAACATAGGTGTAGTTTCGTATTTCATGTACAGGAACTTTTCCATAACATAAAAATACATTCTTAAGATTAGCAAAAGATTTAAATGATAGAATCGAGCTAAGTAATAAAATAAGGTATTTATAATGTAGCATAATAATCTATGTTTTTATAAACTTTTATATTTTCCTTAAAACTTAAAAAAGTAAAAGCAACAGAGGCTATTAGCATTCCATATACACTATCTTCATAAGAAAATAAGCGACTAAGTATTAATCCCGAAGTAATGTTTATAATGCAAGAAAAAGAGAGAATAAGCAATACTTCTTTTTGTTTTTTCATTGATAATAAATAAGATGAGTTTAGCATTCCACAGCACAAAAACAAATAACCGATAACTCCAATATTGGCTACTTTTATATTAATGCCTTTTAGGGGTTCAATAAAAAAGTGATTATACCCCCAACTTCCATAAAGGATGTATAGAATAATAAAATATATTGGAAGAGAAGCTATGAAAATAAGTAACAAGTTTTTGATGTAAAGATTTCTTACTTTGCGTTTATAACTTTTTAAATTGACAAGAGTGGTTTTGTTTTTATAAGTATTTAATAAATTAAATAAAGAGATGTTTCCATATTCAAGAATTCCAGCGAGAAGAAGAAAGAATACAATAGAAATATCCATACCAATTTCATAATCTTTTTCGTAATAAATGGGCATAAAAAAAATTCCGACTTCAGTACCCGACCATGCAATTATTCTATCAATAAAAAAGAAGATGTTGATTAAAATTCCATAGATAAAAGGATGTAGATTATTATAAAATATAGCTCCTTTATGAATTTTTATTTTTGAAGAGCTATGATGTCCTTTTTTTAGCTTAAAATAAATAATGAGGAATATTATAACAGTTGCAATTGCGACGAATAAACCTAAAAAATGAAGTTGATAAATATTAAAAAAAGTATTATCAGTTAATGGCAAGCAGGTTAGAGTGGCAACAATGGTGGCTAGTAAAATGATTTTCCGATTTCTTATTACATGCAGCGGAGCAAAAACTAAAAATAGCATAGCTACCCAGAAAGCATATGAACTAATTAATAAGGCTGTTTTTACAGGATAAAAAGGTAAGGCCAGATTAACTAAGAAAAGTAAGGCAATACAAGAAACAATAAACAAAGTACCTTTTTTTAATAGATAAAAAGTCATCTCCTCTACAAGTCTGAAGTCTTTTAAATAAAAGTGTTTTGATACTTGATTACCTATTACCTGTATAAAACCTCCGCTAATAATCATTCCAATAACAATACCTAAAACCACTACGGTCGATTGAACATGATTAAAACCAGTGTATATATATATCGAAAATCCGTAAGCAATAATAGACGTAAGTTGAATAGCAAATGCCAAAAGATATGAAGTACTCAGAAAATACTGCTTAAAAAAAAGGTATGCATTTAGTGCTATTTTTTTTGGTTTTTCGTCAATAGAACTTTCTTGGTCTAGCTGTTTGTTATTCTTAATAAGTGATTTTACATTAACGGTTAGCTCTTGAAAGATATATGTAGCTAATTCCCAAGAGTTTTTATAACCAAAATCTTCTTGGACATTTTCACTTTTTATACCTAAAGACTCTAAGGTTGCAACAACGACATCAACGGATACAGGGGAGCCGATTTTTTCTTTAATTTTTTGGAGTAGTATAGTAGTACTTTCCTCAATGTTTTTTACCATTGGTTAATAAAAAGGGGTTAATTTTTTTGCAGGTGATTTTTTGGGGGTTAGTTTTTCATAGGTTTCTTCGTACGATTGAATGATCTTGTCCAAGGTGAAATTTTCAAGCACTCTTTTCCGAGACTCAATACCCATATGTTTTCTTATGTCATGGTTGTTAAGTAAGTAAACAACCCTGTCACCTAGAGTTCTATAGTCTTTGGGTTTACAAACGAATCCTGTTTTTTCCGTAATGGCCTCGGCAACGCCACCAACATCAGTTCCAACAACAGGCACTCCGCAGCTCATTGATTCAATTACGGTATAAGGAAATCCCTCAGATATTGAAGTAAGTATTGAAATATCTCCTTCTAAAAAAGCTTTATTAGGCTGGCTGTGATGCCCTGCAAGTATGAAGTTTTCTTTTAAGTTGAGTTTCGCTATTAAAGTCTCACATTCTTCAACATAATCCAAATCTGCTTTTTTATCACCGTAAACGATAAACCTAACCGAGGGAATTTGATTTGCTACATATTCACAGGTTTTGATCATTGTGATGATATCTTTTAAGGCAAATATTCTTGCTATGGCAACAACAGTTGGAATGTTTTTTAAATGATCTGGCTTTTCACCAATATTAAATCGATTTTCATCAACACCATTGTAAATTACTTTGGATCTTTCTTCGTCCAAACCATATCTGAACTCCCACTTTGTATTGAACTTACTTACAGAAGTTACTAAATCAGCTTTTGTATAAGCGAGCCTACAAATTGATTCAGAACTTTTGATGATAAAGTTTTTAACGAAAAAAGACATCGACGAGCTGCTAATGTTAATCATGTTTTCTCTAATAAAAACCCCATGCTCAGTTGCCATTATCGATGCATTATATTGTTTTTTAGCAATTAATGCAGGCAGAATGGGTAAACCAGCTAATGTAATATGTACAATATCTACCTTAGGAATTGGAATGGCTAAAGGTAAAAGTAGTTTGCTTATATATTGAAGAGAAAAAGCAAGATCACTAATAACCAATTCATCAGGATTATTACTGCTTTCTTCAATAATTTTTTTAAATTCTTTCCATACCAATTGATGCTTTAGAGTAATATCAAAATCGTATTTTTCAAAGTATTCCCAAAGCTCATAGATACTCTGTTCCAACTTATCTAGATCTCTATCATTACCAACTAAATTGGAAACGAATATTTCGAAAGGCTTTAGAAAGTAATATTGTATACTAATGTTATTGGTGTTTTTTTTCTTATTAACTATATGTTTATAAGAATAACCATAATTCATTATATCGCATAAGTCATACGAAGCCCAAAGAGGAACTTGAATAATGTCTTTTACATTAGTATGAATACTATACTTTGGCTTCTCTTCATAGTGAGCATTCAAAGCATAAATAATATAATCTACCCGTTTAGTTAAGTTGCACAATGTATGTGACCAACTTGAGACCCCGCCGTAATTATAAGGATAGGTACCTTCGGTAACAAGAAGAACTCTTTTGTTTACAACAGATTCTCTTATTTTTTTTAATTTCATTTCAAATTGTTTAAAATTTAAAATAAGAGCTCGGGGGGAACCGCAAATTTATGTAAAAGGTATAAGTCCGGGGATAAGGGTTTTTGCTGAAACTTTACTAGGGGTTTTACTAGATGTTTTTAGGGTTTGTGAGTGGTTTTCGTGAAAGTATGCTGGTAATCATTAAAAATGAGAGGGTAAAAAAATATTTCTATCTATATTTATCATTGTAAAATTTTCAAAAATGAATTTATTAAAAAGGATTTTTAATCGAAAGATTGTAATATCTGTGTTTTTATTATTAATAATAGGAGGCTTTTTGTTTTATAAAAGTTTGAAACCAACTTACAATGGAGAACTAGATTTGAAAGGTATTTCGGAATCTGTGACTGTATATTTTGATGAAGTTGGGGTACCTCATATAAACGCAAATAATAATATTGATGCTTACACGGCTTTAGGATATGTTCATGCTCAGGACAGGTTATGGCAAATGGAATTAATTCGAAGAATTGCTTCTGGAAGACTTGCTGAAGTTTTTGGTAAAGATATGGTCCGAGTGGATAAGTTTTTTTCAGGATTAGGAATAGAGGAAGCTGGAGCAAAAAATATAGAGAGAGCCAATAAAAGTAGCGAGTCATATAAAATGGCCTTGGCTTATTTAAATGGAATAAATCAATTTATAGAAAACGGACCAACTCCGATAGAATTTTACCTTGTGGGAGTTGATAAGGAAGAATACACCTTAAAAGATATTTATAATGTTTTTGGATATATGGCATTTAGTTTTGCTGTAGCTCATAGAACAGATCCAATGCTTACCGAAGTTAAAGAAAAACTTGGTGAGAATTACCTTCAAGAGTTGATAGGGGCTGAGTACTCGAATTTGACATTGATCAAAAACCAACAAAACCCAGAACTCAAAGCGGACTTTGCAGGAGCTATCAATGACATTATGGACAAACTACCTGTATCACCATTTATTGGAAGTAACTCTTGGGTAATTGGCGGGCAGAAAACAAAAACAGGAAAAGTACTTTTTGCAAATGATCCTCATATTGGATATTCACAACCTTCTGTTTGGTATCAGTCACATATTAAAACTCCAAGTTATGAGATGTATGGTTTCAATTTGGCATTAACTCCTTTTCCGTTACTAGGACATAATAGAGAATATGCCTATGGAATGACGATGTTCGAAAATGATGATGTCGATTTTTATATTGAGGAGAATTCTGAAAAGGATGACATGTATTATAAAACCAAAGAAGGTCTGAAGAAATACAATTTGATTGATAAAAGAATAAAAATAAAAAATGAACCAGATACAACATATCAAATAAAAGTGAGCCAACATGGACCCATTATGAATGGTCTTATTGAACATCTAGAAGATTCTCGTCCTATAGCAATGCAATGGATTTATACTAAAATCGAAAATGACTTACTTGAAGCTTCTTATCGATTGTCACATTCGAAATCACTTTCACAATTTAAAGAAGGTGCGGCTATGCTTCATGCACCAGGATTAAATGTTATGTATGGTGATTCAAAGAATAATATAGCATGGTTTGCATCAGGAAAATTGTATAAATATCGAGATAGTTTATACACAAAAGTCTTTTTAGATGGTGCTTCTGGAAAAGATGAAATTATTGAGTATTTAGATTTTAAAGAAAACCCTCAAGCCATTAACCCCGATTGGAATTATGTGTACTCAGCGAATAATCAACCTGATACTATTGCTGGAATATTGTACCCAGGATATTATTTACCCGAAGATAGAGCAAGAAGAATTGAGAATTTATTAGACGCGAAGGACGACTTTTCTAAAGAGGATGTTGCAAAAATGATATATGACGTAACATCTGTTACTGCTCCAGAAATTATTAAATCATGGTTAGCACATGTTGACAAGAGCAACCTGACACCAAGTGAGGCAAAGGCCATGAATATTTTAAAAGAATGGGATGGGTATTTTGGTAAGGATGAAATAGGACCAGTACTGTATAATAGAATGTGGTATGAGTTTGCGAAAAACACCTTTAAAGATGAAATGGGAAAAGCTTTCAATCTTTTTATGAATACACCTTTTGAAGAAAAGGTGGTAGCTGCTCATGTGAAAAGAGAAGAGTCCGTATGGTGGGACGATGTAAAAACAACGGATAAGAAGGAAACTAAAAAAGATATTATTATAAAATCGTATAAAAATGCCATCGCATTTCTTCAAAATCAACTGGGCGAAAATGTTGACGATTGGAAGTGGAAAAGGGTTGCTTCTGTAGAGCATGAGCACGCCATAGGAAAAGCAGGAGGAGTTTTAAGGGAAATTTTTAATGTAGGGCCTTTTGAAACGGTTGGAGGAGATCAGGTGATTAATAACCACATTTATAAAATTGACAGTACTGGGTATTATAAAACTCATGCTGGACCTTCAACAAGAAGAGTTATTGATTTTTCAGATATAGAAAATAGTATTACCGTAATTCCAACTGGACAATCAGGAAATGTGTTAAGTCCATATTATAAAGATCAAGCAGAGAAGTATTTGAATGGAGCATTTGTTAAAATGAAGCTCAATCAAGAAGAAATTGAAAGTTCAAAGAGTGTCCTCATTTTTAAACCTAATTAATAATAAAATAGGGAGGTTCAAAACCTCCCTATTTTATTCTATTTTTTTATAAACTTCATTAAAAGGTATTCTGAATCGTTCACCATAAACACCTTCAGGTTTTCTAATCCCACAAGAAACAACCATATTTATTTCGGCTTGATAAGGTAAGTCTAATAAGTATTTTATACGTTTGGTGTCAGAGCCTTCCATAGGGCAGGTATCATAACCTTTAGCAGCCATTGATAACATAAAAGTTTGGGCAGCAAGACCGCAAGTTTTATGGGCTACTATGCGCATATCACTATTACGAACTTGCCTGTATATTGGGCGAAACAATCCAGTAATTGAAACCATAAAATATTTTAACCAACCAAAAACTCCTAAAAAATCAAAATAAGCAAAAGGAATAACCTTTCCATAGTAGTTTCTCGCTACTTTTTCACGCTTACGCCATTCAGATTTAGGCTTGTTTTTACCAAAAACCCTATCCATAAAATCTAAGTTAGCCTTGGCTCTTTTTTTCCATAAATCTTTTCTGACAACAAAAACAACTATTTGTTGAGCAGTTTTAGCGGCATTTTGATTAAAGCATAAAGGAGCTAATTTCTTAATTATATCTTTTGAGGTTATATGATAAAACTCCCATAATTGCATATTACTGCTGTTCGGAGCTAAACTTGCTAACTCTAGGCATTCAGTAATAATTTTTGAGTCAATGTTTTTTTCAGGATCATATACTCTGATCGATCTTCTAAATTTGATCGCTTCGGATGTGATTTTTTCAGACATTAAAGTTTTTTATAATGGTTTATCCTAGCTTCATTAAAGTTTTTAATTGCTTTAGCTTCCCTTTATACGGTGCATATCTCGTAGGGATGTCTAACCAAGTACCTCGTGAAACAATACCTTTTTTATGTGTAAATGTATCAAAGGATCTCTTTCCGTGGTAACTTCCTATACCACTTTCTCCAACTCCTCCAAAAGGAAGCCTGTGATTGGCGAAATGAACCGTTGTGTCATTAATTGTTCCACCACCAAAGGAATACTCTGATATCATTTTACGTATAAAGTTTTTCCGATTTGAAAAAATGTAAAAAGCCAAAGGTTTGTCGAATGACGATATTACGTTACCAATTTCTTGTTCAGAGGTATAAGAGATAATAGGTAAAAGTGGACCAAAAATTTCTTCTTGCATCACCTTACTTGTTAATAACGGTTCGTCAACAATGGTTGGAGAGATATAACGGTCTTCTTTGCTTGTTTTTCCACCGACAGCTATTGTTTCACCCTTAATCATATCAGAAAGTCTCTCAAAGTTTTTTGAATTAATAATTCTAGCATAATCTTCTGAAGATTTTGGTGCTTCTCCATAGGCTTTCTGTAACTCCTTTTTAAACAATTTAATAAATTCAGCTTTCGCCGATGTATGTATTAGAAGATAGTCAGGAGCAATGCAAGTTTGACCACAGTTGATAAATTTACCCCATACAATTCTTCTAGCAGCAAGTTTCAAACTTGCCGTTTCATCAATAATACAAGGACTTTTACCTCCTAGTTCTAAAGTTGTTGGAGTCAAATATTCTGCAGCAGCTTTTGCTACTATTTTACCAACTGAAACGCTTCCTGTGAAAAAGATATAATCCCATCGAATATTAAGTAGTTCTTGAGAAACGGAAACACCTCCTTCAATAACCGAAACATGGTCTTGTTGAAATATTTTGTGAACGATCTCGCTTGTTATATTACTAGTGTTTGGAGTAAGTTCAGAAGGTTTCAGTAAAACAGTATTTCCTGCTGCAACTGCACCGATGAGTGGGGCGAAAGCCAATTGAAATGGATAGTTCCATGGTGATATTATTAAAGTATTTCCAAAAGGTTCGCTATAAATTTTAGCAGAAGAAGGGAAATTCAATAAAGAGGGTAAAACTCTTTTAGGCTTACTCCACTTATGAATATTTTTAATAGTTAATTTTAATTCAGATAAAACAATTGATATCTCCGTCATTACCGTTTCATATTCTGATTTTTTAAAATCATTATGAATAGCGTTAATAATATCCTTTTCTCTCGCTATAATCTCTTTTAAAAGTGATTTTAAAACTTTTTTTCTAAAAGAAATGTCCTTCGTTTTTTGAGATTTGAAAAAGTCTTTTTGCAGCTGAACAATATTTTGAATACTCATTATTCTTGTAATACTTTGAGTTTTTTATTCATTAATTTAAACCAAATAGGAGGAAACAATGCTACAAGCATCATCCCTGGATATCCTGTAGGCATTTGCGGGCTTTCAGAAAGTGATTTTAAAAGTTGGTAGTGCTTACTTCCATTATAGTGATGATCCGAATGTCTTGAAAGGTTAAATAGCATATACTTACCAATAATATGATCCGAATTCCAAGAATGAGTTCTTTTTACTCGTTCATAACGCCCACGTTCGTTTCTTTTCCTTAATAATCCATAGTGTTCTATATAATTCACTGTTTCTAAAAGTAAAATTCCGACTACAGCAGCACTTATAAATGCAATTGCAGCTTTGAGTCCTAAAAAAAAGAAAATTAAAGAAATCAAAGATATAGACGATATTGTGTATATAATCATCCTGTTTTGATAATGAAACCAAGGGCGATTACTTGTCAAAAGCCTTTTATTTTCTAATCTCCAGGCTTGGTAATAACTTTGAAAATGAGAACGAATCCAGAAAAAATATAAATTTTCATTCTTTCTTGCTGTGGCTGCATCTTTAGGAGTTGCTACATTAAAATGATGCCCTGCGTTATGGTAAGGAAGAAAATGAGTATTCAATGAGGTAAGCAATAGGATTTCTCCTAAAAATTCATCCTTTCTATTATTTCTATGCCCCAATTCATGGCCAACATTAATACCAATAACTCCGCACATTAACCCCATAGAAAAAGTCTTTCCTAGAAGATCCGAAAGAGGCATGTTTTGATGCACAACAAATAGTAGAAACCATCCTAAGAAAAAGAGATGTATAGGAATGGTAAAGTATAAAATATAGGTATATAATTTATTGCTTTTTGCTACCTCCTCTTCCTCTGAGTTGAAGTTGTTATTGTTTGGTTTACAAAATAGTTCGAGTAAAGGAACAAATATAAAAAACGTAAAAATAGGTAAATACGTCAACCATCCTTCCTGAAGGAAAGAAATAGAAACCGTCAAAGGTAATATAAGGAAAGCCAGATATTTAAGAGGACGCATTAGGAATATTTTTCCTAAATATACAAAATTAGGAACAAGCTTTCCAAATAGAATTTTGAGGTGTAGGAGCAGTTATTTTAATGTTTTCCTTACTCACAGGATGTGTAAATTCAATCTTTCTTGCATGTAAAGAAATACCTCCATCATCATTACTTCGTTTATCACCGTATTTTAGATCACCTTTTATAGGATGATTTATGTGAGACAACTGAACTCTAATTTGATGATGCCTACCCGTTTCTAAGTTTATTTGAAGCAATGAATAATTTTGAAGTTTTTTTACGAGGTAATAATGAAGTATAGCTTTTTTGCTACCGGTTATTTCTTTTTTATAAACAAAAGATTTATTGAGCTTTGGATTTTTCTTGAGGAAATTTGAAAGGCTTCCTTGTTCATTTTTAGGATGACCTTTTACGATAGCCCAATAGGTTTTGGTTACTTTTTTATCTCTAAACATTTTATTTAAACGCTCAAGAGCTTTTGACGTTTTAGCGTAAATAACAATACCAGAGGTGGGGCGGTCTAACCGATGTACAGTTCCTAAAAAAACATTACCTGGTTTATTGTATTTTTCTTTGAGATATTCTTTAATAATATCACTTAATGGTGCATCACCCGTTTTGTCTCCTTGTGTAATATCTCCACAACGCTTATTTACAACAATGATATGATTATCCTCGAATAATACCTGAAGAGATTCTTTTGTTGTGTGCATTTTAATTATTTGAAATCTTGTGCAACATCCTCATTAACCTGTTCTATAAATTTAAGAAACTCATCTCTACCAAAATTATTGGCAGATGAGGTAATGAAAGACATAGGAAGCTCTTCCCAGTATTTTAGTAACTCTTTTTTATATGAAGTTATTTGTTTTCCTAGCTTTGAACTACCTAGTTTGTCTGCTTTTGTAAATATAATACAAAAAGGAACCTGATTTTCCCCAAGAAATTGCATAAAATCTAAGTCTATTTTTTGAGGATCATGCCTAGAGTCAACTAATACAAATGCACAAACCAACTGTTCCCTTTCTTTGAAGTAGTATTCAATGAATCCTTGAAATTTGGCTCTTTTTTTCTTTGAAACTTGGGCATAACCATATCCAGGGAGATCAACTAAAAACCATTCATTATTTATTTTAAAGTGATTTATTAGTTGAGTTTTTCCAGGTTTTCCAGAAGTTTTAGCTAAGTCTTTTCGTTCCATGAGCATGTTAATCAACGAAGATTTACCAACATTAGAACGACCAATAAATGCATATTCAGGAATGCGTTCTTTAGGGCAGTTAATTACATTGGTATTGCTAACAACAAACTCAGCAGACTTTATTTTCATTTGATTATATTTAAATTAAATACTTGTCATTAAAAGATATAAAAACAAGGTAGTATTCTATAAACCGAACACAAATTTTGTAAAAAGCAGATCAGTTTTGTTTTATTGTATTGAAAGAAGTTTAGGCTATAATTAAATATTACGCTCAATAAACCACTTTTCTAGAATATCGTTAAATTCTTCTGGTGTTTCCATCATTGCGGCATGACCACAATTATCAATCCAATATAAATTAGAATCAGGCAAAAGTTTATGGAAATCTTCAGCAACTTCAGGAGGAGTAACAGTATCTTGTTTACCCCATATAAGACATGTAGGTTGATTCATATTAGGTAAATCTTTAGCCATATTATGTCTCACGGCACTTTTTGCAATAGCTAATGTTCTCACTAAAGAGTTCCTATCGTTGATAACATCATAAACTTGTTCAACCAATTCATCCGTAGCAATTTCTGGGTCAAAGAAAACTGCGCGTGTTTTGTTACGAACAAATTCTTTATCACCTCTTCTTGGGTAATTATTACCCATAGAGTTTTCGTACAAACCAGAGCTACCAGTTAAGACAAGAGCGGAAACATCCTCAGGGTATTGTTTTATGTAATATAAGGCAATATGACCTCCAAGAGAATTACCTAATAAAACAACGTCTTTTAACTTTTTGAATTCAATAAACTCATGCAAAAATTTAGCTAAGTTTTTGACGTTAGTTTTTAATAAAGGTAATGTGTATAGAGGAAGTTCTGGGATGAAAACTTTGTATCCTTTTTCTGAGAAATATTTAAAAGTTGCGTCAAAATTACTCAATGCTCCCATGAGTCCGTGTAAAACGATAATAGCTTTTCCTTCTCCTGCTTCTGCGAACGTAAATTTGCCTTCTTTCTTTAAAAATTCAGTCATAAAAAGTTTGATTTGACTTACCGACAAATGTAGTTTTTTTTTACCACATTTTCATTTTTATTATTTTATTGAAGGAATTGATTTTATTTTAGAGTGCTAATACCTTGTTTTTTAAAGCTAAAACGATTGATTACTAGTGTTTAGAGGAATAGCTCTATAAAAGAAACAAGCCAGCACTTATTGCTGACTTGTTTATGTTTTAGGGGTGTTTATTTGTTTTCAAAAGAATTATTTCTTAATAAATTTTCTTGAAACGGTAACTCCATTATCTAACTGTATTTTTATAATGTAAACTCCTCTATTCAATTTGCTAATGTCAATATTGTTAACCTCGTTGTTTTTATCAGATTTATAGGTCATTTCTCTTTTACCCAAAACAGATACAATATCGTATTTTGTAATCTTCTGTTTTCCGGTATTCAGATAAATGGTGTTTCTTGTTGGGTTTGGATAAATACTTAGGTTTTCTGATTCGTTTCTATTTTCATCCAAGATAACACCGAATAGCGCCTTTAATTCCTCTTTTTGTTTTTCCGATAACACAGGACCAGTATTAGAAGACCTGTGGTTGTAGGTAAGTTGGTATGTCCAGCCTTCATCTAAACAACAATCAGGATTTGGAGGTGTGTATAATCCTATTAAGTATAAAGTGTCGTCATCAAAAGGATAGCCTGGAAAAGTTGTTGTGAGGTTCCATGCTGGTCCTGTTCCAGAACCAAATGGGGTTGTTACGTAACTACTTCCAGTGTTTCCCCAACCTAAGGTAGTAATATCGTACGTAAGAGTTCCTCCTGTATATCCTGTGACTTCAATAACATACCAGAAATAATCAGCTTGTCCAGCAACTGAACTATCACATAGTAATTTGTCATCTGAAGCGTCAATAGTATTGATAGATCCTGTAATTTCCTGCGGGTTTCCTTGATGTTGTACTGTAATACTGTATGCTGGATCATCTAATTGTTGAAGAGAAATATCGTCTATAGCTACGTCATTTCCATCTCCCAAACCATCTTCTTTCAAAACAAATTGAATGGTTATATTTCCTAGTCCATTGAAAACAGCGCTTTCCAGTTGCCAATCACAAGGATCAGATTCATCAGTGTTTACTGTAAAGAAACCAGAATTATATGTTGATGCTCCAGTTACTCTTATTTCAATTTCAGGTAAAATATCAAATGTAGCTTGGGGCATATTCTTGAAGTTTGCGCACAATTTGTATTTTTTTTCTTCTTGATCATCACTACTACCTAAGGTAATATTCTGTTCGTAGATTACACTTTCGGTTCCAGAAGGTTGGGTTGTTCTACCGTTAACAAATAGTACTTCATCATTAGTGCTTCCAATTGTACAGGAAGAATGGTCATTAATATTCCAAAGAGGAGAAATGTTTAATCCATCCGCGTTTGTTCCTACATAATATTGTCCAGGAACAGTTCCATAAAGGCTATTTGTCCCTACTGAATAGCTGCTAGAAAAACCAGAATTTCCGTTTTCGAAGTTTCCGTTTCTTATTTCATTTACATCTGAATCGCAGCAATAATCGGTTTCACCTTGAGGTTGAGTGTCGTCTACAGTTAAGCAAAAGTTGTCAAGACCAATGTATCTTTTCCCTCCTCCATCGCCATAGCTAATAACAGTATCGCTATGGGTAATCATTATGTGGGTAATGCTAGGGATGCTCATTCCTGCTGTCGCAATTGTAATACTTACATTTTGTTTAATGTTACTGCAGTCGCCTGTTATAGGTATTGTACCTAAAAGTACCGTGTTTCCAGGAAACAAATTTAAGTTGTCGGGAGTGAAATTTGAACTAGGAGTGGTACCCAAACTGGCTCCCGGGTTGTATATTCCATACACTCCGATTTCTACATCGGCATCAACGCCAGAATCTTTGTATAAACAAGCAACATCAAATGTAAAATCATAATTTCCAGTATTTGCAGGAATTGGGGTTAAAAAGGTGTTGTATAAACCTTCTCTCCAAGTTGTGTTTGGAAAAGGATGGTTTGAAATCCAAAAACCAGCATAATTGCCAGTGGCAGGAGCTGGATAAGTAAAAGGTCCAGCATTGAAGGCATAGAAATCAGCTAGTGATCCTGAGCCCCAAATAGCACTAAATCCTTGAGCGAGATTAATGTCTTGGTCGGATCCAGTCGGGGTTCCGATTTCTAGGTCTCCGTTGTCAAAATAATTTCCAGGGCAAAATTCTTGTTGACTGAAGCTAAGTGTATTAACCGCAATCAAAAAAATATACAGAAGGTAGTTTTTGAAATTCATGATAAAAGTTTTTATATATCCTACTCTTTTTAGGCTTTTCGGTTTCTGCCTTTTTATTGTATATCAGTAGTTCAGGTTTTTTGTTACCCCATTTTTCTAATTTTTTTATTTCGAGTTTATCTTTTATTGAATATTGCTTGCTTAATAGAGAAAGGAGGGAAGTGGTGAGGTGTTTAATTGGGTGCTTCAAAGTTTTTTTTGAAAATGTTTAAAGGGAAGATTGAAAATAAATTCATTAATGTCAGAAGTTGATGAATAACGTTTTTCTCCGTTTGTTCTGAACCTGTTGAAATATAAAACTGTGTTTGTGTCTTACTGTTTGCTAATCAAATAATTAGGTTGATTTGTAAAACTTATCAACAAAGTGGGGTAAAGTGGTAAAATGTGGTATTTTTTTTATACTTTTGGTGCAAACTATCAATTTATTAAGTGATAAGCCTAATCGGGACATATGAGTGTAAGATGGATGCGAAGGGTAGAATGATGATGCCTGTTGCGTTTAAGAAGCAGTTGTCTTCTGTTTTGCAGGATGGGTTTGTTGTGAAAAGATCGGTCTTTCAATCTTGCTTGGAAGTATATCCGATGCAAGAATGGAATTTGATGATGGCGAAAATAAATAAATTGAATCGGTTTGTTAAGAAGAATAATGATTTTATTCGACGATTTACAGCAGGGGTAAAGGTAGTGGAGATAGATGCTGCGGGAAGGTTTTTGATACCTAAAGATTTATGTCAATTTGCTGGGTTAGCAAAAGAGCTTGTTTTGTCATCAGCTGTAAATGTGATTGAGATTTGGGATAAAGAAAAGTACGAAAAGATAATAGATGATTCTGTTGTTGATTTTGCTGATTTAGCAGAAGAGGTGATGGGTAATATTGATTTGGATGAGTTATCATGATTCAGTGTTGTTGAAAGAGAGTATTGATGCTCTTAATATTAAGCCAGAAGGGGTTTATGTTGATGTAACCTTTGGTGGAGGAGGTCATTCTCGTGAAATTTTGAGTCGTTTAGGAGAGGAAGGGAAGTTGTTTGCTTTTGACCAAGATCCTGATGCACATGAAAATACTATTGATGATAAACGGTTTGTTTTGATTGGAGAGAATTTCAGATATATCACGAGGTTTTTGCGTTTTTATGGAGTGAAAAAAGTTGATGGTGTGTTGGCTGATTTAGGGGTTTCTTCTCATCAGTTCGATGCTGCTGAAAGAGGCTTTTCTACTCGTTTTGATGCTGATCTGGATATGAGGATGGATCAGAAATCGGAGCTTTCTGCAAAAAGAATCATTAATAAATATGACGAGAAAGACTTGGCGGATGTTTTGTTCTTGTATGGAGAGCTTCGAAATGCAAGAGTTTTAGCTAAAACAATTGTTGAGGCAAGGTTGAATGGAGAAATTAAAACAAGCTTTCAGTTAAAAGAGGTGCTGCAAAGGTTTTTGCCAAAAGCTAAAGAACATAAAATACTAGCTCAGATTTTTCAAGCGATCAGAATTGAAGTGAATCAGGAGTTAGAGGTACTGAAAGAATTTTTAAATCAGATTCCAGATTTACTTAATGAAGACGGTCGTTTAAGTGTGATATCGTACCACTCTCTTGAAGATCGATTGGTGAAGAGGTTTATTAGAACGGGAATGTTTAGTGGCGAACCTGAAAAGGATATGTTTGGGAATACAGATGAGCCTCTTAAAAAAATTGGAAAGTTAATTATTCCAACGAAAGAAGAGATTAAGGAGAATAATAGGGCAAGAAGTGCAAAGCTAAGAATAGCTACATTAAAATAAACGATGTCAAAAGTTAAAAGAAATATTTATGATGTTTTAAGAGGAGGTTTTCTAACTGATGATAGTTCCTTGAAAAACTGGAAGATGTTGTTTTTTGTCGTGGCGCTACTGTTGGTTATGATTTCTATAGCCCATAGTGCTGATGCAAAAGTGGTGAAGGTGGCTGAGTTGAATAAAGAGAAAAGAAGGTTGAGGGCCGAGTATGTTGATACAAGTACCATATTAATGCGGATGAAACTTGAAAGTAGTATAAGGGCCAAAGTAAAAGGTAAGGGGTTGAAACCTGCCCAAAAACCACCGAAAAAAATTAAAGTAACAATTAAACAAGAATAGAAAAATGGTAATAAAAAAAGGCATATTAAATAAACTCTATATAGTAGTGGTTTTAATGGCGCTTTTTTTTGTGGTTATTATTTTTAGAATTTTTGAACTTCAATATATAGACGGTGATAAATATCGAAAATTATCACTGGCTAAAACCCATAAAAACGATACTATTTTTGCTAACAGAGGTAACGTGTATGCAGCGGATGGAAATTTATTGGCAACTTCAATGTCAAAATTTACCATCAGAATGGATGTGATGTCTGTTAAGTCTACTGTTTTTGAAAGAAATATTAGAGCGTTGTCTGAATCCTTATCAGATTTATTGGGTAAAAGTGCAGATTACTATCAAAGGAAATTAAGGGATGCTAGAAAACGCAAGAACCGATATTTGTTGATAGCTAGAAATATAGGGTATAATGATTATGCCAAGATGAAACAGTTTCCCATATTTAAACTCGGGGTGTATCGAGGTGGTTTTATTGCAGAACAACAAACTGTCAGGGTACACCCAATTGGGAAAATAGCAGAAAGAACTATTGGTTATGATGACTACCGTGGTGGAGCCGGAATTGAAGGTGCTTTTGCTGAGTATATGCAAGGTGAAAATGGCTGGAGACTAAAGCAAAAAATAGCAAAAGGTCAATGGAAGCCAATAAATGACGTAAATGAAAAGGAGCCAATTGATGGTCATGATGTGATCACTACAATTGATGTAAATGTTCAAGATATAGCACATCATGCTTTGTTAAAACAAATGCATCATTTTGAAGCTGAACATGGCTGTGCTGTTGTGATGGAAGTGAAGACAGGAAAGATAAAAGCAATTGCAAATTTGGGAAGAACTTCTAAAGGAACGTATTACGAAAAAAGGAATTATGCGGTTTGGGAAAGTCATGAACCTGGGTCAACATTTAAACTGGCTAGTTTAATGGCGGCTCTTGAAGATAAGGTGGCTGACACGTCTACTGTTGTTGATTGTGAAAAAGGAAAGATTTATATAAATGATAGAAAGGTTGAAGATAGCAAGATAGGTGGGTATGGAAAAATTTCATTAGGAAGAGTTTTTGAAGTGTCTTCAAATGTTGGAATTGTAAAAACAATTCAAAAGCATTACGATAAAAAGCCGAAAAAATTTGTTGATAGAATTAAGTCATTTGGTTTAGATCAGCAAACAGGGGTTAAGATTAAAGGAGAAGGTAAGCCTTTGATAAGGAATCCACAAGATAAAAAGAGTTGGAGTCCAATAGCTCTTGAATGGATGGCTTGGGGATATGGTATTTCGTTAACACCATTACAAACCTTGGCTTTTTATAACGCGGTAGCTAATAACGGAAAGTTAGTGAAGCCTTACTTTGTTAAGGAGTTGAGGGTTGGCAATAAAGTTGATAAAAGATTTGGAACAGAGGTAGTAAAAGAGAAGATAGCGTCTCAAACAACCTTAAATAAAGTTCGAAAGGTGATGGAGAATACAGTTAAAAAGGGAACTGCAAAGAATATTTACTCTTCAAATTTTTCCATGGCCGGTAAAACAGGTACTGCAAAAAAATATATTCCCAGACATAAAAACTCTCAAGGGAAAATGGTTGGGGGTTATTATTCAAATTCAAAGTATGTAGCGTCCTTTGCGGGGTTCTTCCCTGCTGATAAGCCAAAGTACTCATGTATTGTGGTAATTCATGAGCCCAAAAAAGAAAAAGGGTATTATGGGGCTCAAGTAGCAGCACCTGTTTTTAAAGAAATAGCTCAGAAAATATATACAACTACTCCAGTAGATAATCAGTCGGTAACGGATACGATATCCTATGCTAAGATTGATAAGGATTATGATGAGTATTATTTAAAGTTAAAAAAGTATAAAACAATCATGCCTAGAGTTGTTGGTATGAGTGGAATGGATGCTGTGTCTCTATTAGAGAATATGGGATTAAAAGTGAAATTTACAGGAATGGGTAAAGTGGTAGAGCAATCTGTTCAAAATGGAATTAAAGTCTCAAAAGGGGCTACTATATATTTAAGGTTATCGTAAGTGAAAAAATTAAAAGACATATTATATAAGGTATCGGTGAATTCAGTTTATGGAAGCACTGATGTTTTAGTAAATGAGGTTTGTTTCGATAGCCGAAAGGTGAAAGAGGGGAGTCTTTTCTTGGCTCAAAAGGGAGTTCAAGTTGATGGGCATCGATTTATTGGAAAGGCGTTGGGATTAGGTGCTGCAGTAATTGTATGTGAAGTGCTTCCCGAGGAAATAAAAGAAGGAGTAACTTATGTTGAAGTAAGTGATTCGAGTACTGCACTAGCTGTGATTTCTGCGAATTTTTATGATAACCCATCCAAAAAAATAAAGTTGGTTGGAGTTACTGGAACGAATGGTAAAACAACGATAACGACTCTTTTGTATCAATTATTCAAAAAAACAGGAGCTAAGGTAGGTTTGTTGTCTACGGTAAAAGTTGTAGTTGATGATAAAGAATACGAAGCGACCCATACAACACCAGATTCAGTAATGATAAATAAGTATCTGGCTGAAATGGTGGAAGAAGGAGTGGAGTTCTGTTTTATGGAAGTGAGTTCTCATGGAATTCATCAGAGAAGAACCGAGGCTTTACATTTTGAAGGAGGTGTTTTTACCAATTTATCACATGACCATTTAGATTACCATGAAACTTTTGCAGAATATAGAGATGTCAAGAAGTCGTTTTTCGATAACCTACCAAAAACATCTTTCGCTTTAACCAATCTTGATGATAAAAATGGTCAAATAATGCTGCAAAACACAAAAGCCAAGAAGCAGAGTTATGCACTTAAAACCATTGGAGATTTCAAAGGGAAGGTTTTGGAGAAAAGTTTCTCTGGAAGTTTGTTAGCATTAAATGGTGTTGAGGTTTGGTCAAAATTGATTGGGGAGTTTAATGCATATAATTTGTTGGCTATTTATGGAGTTGCAACGCTGTTAGGGCTTGAGAAAATGGAGTCACTAAGGTTGTTGAGTGAACTTGAAAGTGTTAGTGGGAGGTTTCAATATACAGTTTCAAGTGATAACGTTACTGCAGTGGTAGATTATGCTCATACACCAGATGCCTTAAAGAATGTTTTACAAACTATAAATGATATTCGAACAGGAAACGAAAATGTTATCACGGTAGTAGGTTGTGGAGGAGATAGAGATACTACCAAAAGACCTAAGATGGCGAAAATAGCATCTCAATTAAGTTCACAGGTTGTTTTTACATCAGATAATCCTAGAACTGAAGATCCTCAAAGTATTATTGATGATATGGAAAAAGGTGTGGCGCCTGAGAATTATAAAAAAACATTATCAATTTTAGATAGAAGACAAGCTATAAAAACAGCTTGTAAATTATCTGAATCAGGAGATATTATTCTTATCGCAGGAAAAGGGCATGAGAATTATCAAGAAATAAACGGAGAACGATTGCATTTTGATGATTTAGAAGAAGTCATGAATTGTTTTAACCAGCTAAAAACATAAAATAATGCTGTATTATATTTTTGAATATTTAGAAAGTGAATTTAACCTGACAGGAGCAAGTGTGTTTCAGTTTATAACCTTCAGGTCTGCGTCAGCATTTATTTTGTCGTTACTTATAACTATGATCTTTGGAAAGAAGATTATCAACTTTCTTCGAAAGCAACAGGTAGGTGAAAGTATAAGAGATTTAGGTTTAGAAGGGCAAGTTCAAAAAGCTGGAACCCCTACTATGGGAGGAATTATCATAATTCTAGGAACTTTAGTTCCAGTATTACTTCTCGCTCAATTGGAAAATATCTATATCATCATATTGTTAATTACCACATTGTGGATGGGGGTAATTGGTTTTACTGATGACTATATAAAGGTGTTTAAAAAAGATAAGCAAGGGTTAAAAGGGAAGTTTAAGGTGTTAGGACAGGTTGGTTTAGGGTTAATTGTTGGATCAATGCTGTATTTTCACCCAGATGTAACTATCAAGGAGCATCTACCCGTAGAGCAACAAATAGTTCAAGAAAACGGTAAAAAGGTTGTGTTCGGAGAGGCACATAAATCTACCAAAACGACAGTCCCTTTCCTAAAACATAATGAGCTTGACTACGCAAAAGTTCTTAGTTTTTTAGGAGATGGATATGAAAAATATGGGTGGATAGTTTTCATTTTTGCCACAGTGTTTTTGGTTACCGCAATATCTAACGGGGCTAATTTAACAGATGGTATCGATGGGCTCGCTGCAGGTTCTTCTGCAATCATGGTTGTTGCCTTAGCAATTTTTGCATGGATTTCTGGAAATATCATTTTTGCTGATTATCTCGATGTGATGTACATCCCTAAATCTGGAGAAATGACTGTATTCATCTTTGCTTTCGCCGGGGCTTTAATAGGTTTTTTATGGTATAATACATATCCTGCACAGGTTTTTATGGGAGATACAGGTAGTTTGACTATTGGAGGAATCATTGCGGTTATTGCAATTGCTATAAGAAAGGAGCTCCTGTTACCCGTTTTAGCAGGGATTTTTGTCGTAGAAAATTTATCTGTGGTATTACAGGTGTCTTATTTTAAATACACTAAAAAGAAGTTTGGTGAAGGTAGGCGAATATTTAAAATGTCTCCGTTGCATCATCACTACCAGAAATTGGGGTATCATGAAAGTAAAATAGTAACGCGTTTTTGGATTGTTGGAATTCTATTGGCTGTATTGACAGTGGTTACTTTAAAACTAAGGTAAATGAAAAAGAAGCTAGTTGTACTTGGAGGAGGAGAAAGTGGTGTGGGAACGGCTATTTTAGGGAAAGAAAAAGGGTATGATGTTTTCGTTTCTGATAAAGGAGCGATAACCGAAAACTATAAAAAAGTTCTTAAACAATATGAGGTAAGCTTTGAGGAAAGACAGCATACTGAGGAGATTATATTTCAAGCAGATGTTGTAATGAAAAGCCCAGGGATTCCTGATAAAGTGGAGCTGATTCAACAATTGGTTAAAAAAGGTATTCCTGTAATTTCCGAAATAGAGTTTGCAGGGAAATATACTGATGCTACTATTGTTGGTATAACTGGATCAAATGGTAAAACAACTACCACCATGATAACGCATCATCTTCTTGAAAAGGCAGAATTTAATGTTGGGGTTGCGGGAAATATAGGTGATAGTTTTGCTAAGCAGGTAGCTGAAAAGGAATATGATGTATATGTATTAGAGTTGAGCAGTTTTCAGTTAGATGGAATTGAGAGGTTTAATTCTCATATAGCGATTCTAACCAATATAACACCTGATCATTTAGATCGATATGATTATAATTTCGATAATTACATCGAATCAAAATTCAGAATAACAAAGAATCAAACTGAAAGTGATTATTTAATCTACGATAGCGATGACGAAGTAATCACTGGATGGTTAAAAAGAAACACAACAAAAGCAACATTGGTGCCTTTTTCATTAGAAAAGGAACTCGAATATGGAGCTTTTATAAGAGAAAATAATATTATAATAAAATTTAATTCGGAAGAAGTATTAATGAACGTTTCAAATTTAAAATTACAAGGAAAACACAATACTAAGAATGCAATGGCTTCAGCAATGGCAGCGCGATTATTAAAGGCAAGGAAATCAACGATCGCTGAAAGTTTGTCTGATTTTGAGGGTGTTGAGCACCGATTGGAAAATGTGCTTAAAATAAATGGTGTACAATACGTAAATGACAGCAAAGCAACTAATGTAAATGCGGCTTATTATGCGTTAGAGTGTATGGATACTCCAACGGTATGGATTGTAGGAGGTGTTGATAAGGGAAATGACTATGCCGATTTGTTGCCTTTAGTTAGGGAAAAAGTGAAAGCAATTGTTTGTTTAGGATTAGATAATACAAAGATTATTGAGACGTTTCAAAATGTAGTAGATATTTTGGTAGAAACCGCAGGAGCGGAAGAAGCGGTAAAGGTGGCTCATAAAGTTGCTGATAAAGGAGATACTGTGTTACTATCGCCAGCATGTGCAAGTTTTGATCTATTTACTAGTTACGAAGATCGAGGAGATAAGTTTAAAGAAGCTGTTAGAGGTTTATAAAAATTAAGGAATGAAATCCCTATTTCAACATATAAAAGGAGATCGAGCAATATGGGCTATTGTAGCTGTATTGGCAGTGTTTTCGTTTATGCCAGTATACAGTGCTAGTACTAATTTGGTATATGTTGTTGGTAATGGGTCTACTTTAGGTCATTTAGTAAAACATATTGTTTTATTAATTTCTGGTTTTGCAATAATTTATGGTGTTCATAAGGTGCCGTATAGGTATTTTAGTGGAGGTTCCGTTTTAATGTTACCTATAGTTGTACTATTGTTGATTTTTACAATGTCTCAAGGTACCCTTATTGGTGGAGCTAATGCAAGTAGATGGATTCGTATTCCTTTTGTAGGGATTGGTTTTCAAACTTCTACTCTAGCTGGATTAGTGTTGATGGTGTACGTAGCCAGATATTTGGCCAAAAACAAAGAGAAACCGATTCAGTTTAAAGAGAGTTTATTGCAAATGTGGTTGCCTGTTGGTTTGGTGTTAATTTTGGTTTTACCTGCTAACTTTTCTACAACGGCAATCTTTTTTACCATGATATTGTTGTTGGCTTATATAGGAGGCTACCCATTGAGGTATATTGGGTATATACTAGGAATTGGATTGTTTTCTTTACTGTTTTTTATTCTGGTAGCAAAGGCTTTTCCAGATGCTATGCCAAACCGTATCCATACCTGGCAAAGCCGATTGGAGAATTTTTCGAATCCAAATGGAGCCGAAAATTACCAGGTGGAAAAAGCAAAAATTGCTATAGCAACAGGAGGTGCTATAGGGAAAGGACCAGGGAAGAGTATACAAAAGAATTTTTTACCGCAATCATCTTCTGATTTTATCTATGCTATAATTGTTGAAGAGTATGGGTTGGTAGGAGCCTTGTTGGTAGTGTTTATTTATTTCCTATTACTCTTTCGGATATTAATAACAGCAAAAAAAGCGAACACAATTTTTGCAACATTGTTAGTTATAGGTGTTGGAATACCTATTGTTTTTCAGGCCCTAATTAATATGGCCGTAGCTGTAAATATTTTACCAGTAACAGGTCAAACATTACCTCTTATTAGTAGTGGAGGTACTTCAATCTGGATGACATGTTTTGGGTTAGGAATGATACTAAGTGTCAGTGCCTCTAAAAACGAAACAGAAGAAACAATTTTGGATGATAATCCTTTAGATATTTTGCATGAAACAATATAAAGACTAAGAAGAGAACTAACCAGAGTTTAATATGAAAGAATCGATTAATGTTATCATAAGCGGTGGGGGTACAGGAGGTCATATTTATCCTGCTGTAGCTATAGCAAATGAAATAAAGCTTCGTTATCCTGAAGCAAACATTTTATTTGTTGGAGCTAAAGATAAAATGGAGATGGAGAAAGTGCCTCAGGCTGGATACGATATTAAAGGGTTGTGGATTTCTGGTATTCAAAGAAAATTAACATTAAAAAATTTAGCATTCCCATTTAAGCTTATGAGTAGCTTGTGGAATGCGAATAGAATAATAAATAAATTTAAGCCTGATGTTGCTGTAGGGACTGGTGGCTTTGCTAGTGGACCAACCTTAATGATGGCTAATAAAAAAGGTGTTCCAACGCTTATTCAAGAACAAAACTCTTATCCTGGAATTACCAACAAATTATTAGGGAAGAAGGCCAAAAAAGTATGTGTAGCGTACGATAACTTAGAGCGTTTCTTTCCTACTGGAAATATTATAAAAACTGGAAACCCGGTAAGACAGGACCTGCTTTTTATTCATACCAAAACTGAAGAAGGAAAGGAGTTTTTTGGGTTGGATAGAAAGAAAAAAACATTATTGGTGTTAGGAGGAAGTCTAGGTGCACGGAAGGTAAATCAATTGATAGAATCTCAACTTGACTTTGTCAAAAGTCAAAATGTTCAACTTATTTGGCAATGTGGAAAGTTGTATTATGAAGAGTATAAAAAACATAATGAACTTGAAAATGTTCAGGTTTATCAGTTTCTAGATAGAATGGATTTGGCTTATGCTGCAGCAGATTTTATAGTGTCAAGGGCAGGAGCAAGTTCTGTTTCGGAATTATGCATTGTTGGTAAACCTACTATTTTTATACCTTCTCCTAACGTAGCAGAAGATCATCAAACGAAAAACGCCAAGGCAATAGCTGATAAGCATGGGGCTATATTGATAAAAGAGAATGAGCTTGAAACATTTCCAATAGTTTTGGAAACGTTATTAAAAGATGTTGGTAAACAGGAGAGTTTAAGTGATAATATAAAAACACTGGCGTTACCAAACGCAACCAATGATATTGTAAATGAAATTGAAAAAATTATTAAGAAATAGATAGGAGAGAGTAGATGGATTTGAATAAAATACATAATATATATTTTATTGGAATAGGAGGGATTGGAATGAGTGCTATTGCTCGTTACTTTTCAGCTAATGGGAAAAAAGTTGCTGGTTATGATAAGGTAAAAACACCAATAACTAATTCGTTGGAAGAATTGGGAATTCGTGTACATTTTGAAGATGGAGTCAAACACATTGATTTGGCTTTTTTAAATAAGGAAAAGACGATTGTTGTTTATACTCCGGCAGTTCCATCGGATCATCAGGAGTTGACTTATTTTAAAAATAATGCTTACACCGTTTTAAAAAGATCTGAAATTCTTGGTGAAATCACTAAGAATACTTTTTGTTTAGGGGTTGCAGGGACACATGGAAAAACAACAACTTCTGCCATTTTGGGACATATAATGGAGCCATTGAAGGCAACATCATTTTTGGGAGGAATTTCAGAAAATTATAATTCTAATTTAATTCTTGGTGATGATAAGGTGTCTGTTGTAGAAGCTGATGAATTTGATCGTTCTTTTTTAAGGCTTTCACCAAACATAGCGTGTATAACGTCTATGGATCCTGATCATCTCGATATTTATGATAAGCCAGATGCTTTGCAAGAATCTTTTAAAGAATTTGCAGGAAAAGTAACGGATACTTTAATTGTTGCTGAAGGTTTGCCTCTTGAGGGATTAACATATGGTTTTGGAGATTCTGCAGCTTATCAAGCCTTAAATATTGAAATTAAAAATGGAGGGTATTTCTTTCATGTTAAAACTCCAACTCGCTTAATAAAAGAGATAGAGTTTTATTTACCAGGGCGCCATAATTTGATGAATGCCTTAGCCGCGTTTGCAATAGCAGATGTTTATGGTGTTTCATCGGATGTAATAAAAAAACAATTAGCCAGTTTTAAAGGTGTTAAAAGAAGGTTTTCATACAAAGTAAAATCAGAGAAAATTGTTTTAATAGATGATTATGCTCATCATCCAACAGAAATAAAGGCAGTTGAAGCTTCTGTTAGAGAAATGTACCCAGGTAAAAAGGTGTTGGCTGTATTTCAGCCTCACTTATTTAGTAGAACTAGAGATTTCATTGAAGACTTTGCTAATTCGTTATCAAAATTTGATGAAGTTTTATTACTGGATATATACCCAGCACGAGAATTGCCTATAAAAGGAGTTACGTCAGGATGGTTAATGGAGAAGATGACGCTTCAAAATAGGAAGCTTATATCAAAAGTGAATTTATCTGAAGAAGTTCTTAAGTCAGAAGCAGATGTTGTTGTGATGATAGGGGCAGGAGATATCGGTTTAATGGTCGATGATGTGAAGTTTAGATTGGAAGAAAAATTTAGTTTATTAAAGTGAAAAAAATAACAGCTTACATAGCATTTGTGGCGCTAATTGCTTTTTTGTTCTTTCTATATGGATTTTCTTCTAATAGAAACGGTGCGAAAAAGGTGAAAAATACAGTGGTTGAGTTCGAGGAAGGAGATAATAACTTCTTGACCCACAATATGGTTGATAAAATGTTAATACAAAATCAAAAATTTGTTGAAAACCAACCGAAAAGTGTAGTAGATTTACACTTTCTAGAAACTAATGTTTCAGCAAACCCTTATGTGGAAAAAGCAACCGTTTTTTTAACAATAAATGGGGTGTTGAAAACGCTTATAAAGCAACGTAAGCCCGTGGCTCGCATTGTTAATAATGACTCGATATTTTATGTTGATAATTTTGGAATGAAAATTCCTTTATCAACTAATTTTTCGGCTAGAGTACCGTTAGTTTCGGGGGTTGGAAATGCTGAAGAAATCAAAGAACTCATACAGTTACTACAAGCCATTTCAAGTGATGATTTTTTTAAAAAAGAAGTTATTGCCATTGAAAGAGATGCTCAGAATGAATATTTTTTTACAGTTCGTACTGGGGATTACAAAATAGCGTTTGGAAAGTTAGAGTCAGTCCCCCTGAAATTTAAAAAGTTAAAGGCATTCTATAATAAAGCACTTATAGATGGAACTATAAAGAAGTATAAAGTAATTAATGTAAAGTATCACAACCAAGTTGTATGCACAAAACATAATCAAGATGGAAAACAATAAAATAGCAGTTGGGTTAGATATTGGAACAACCAAGATTGTTGCCATGATTGGTCGCAAAAACGAATATGGAAAACTTGAAGTTTTAGGTATTGGTAAAGCGAAAAGTTTAGGTGTTAAACGAGGCGTGGTAAATAATATTACTCAAACGATTCAATCAATTCAACAAGCTGTTGATGAGGCTCAAAGTGTATCGGGATATCAAATTGAAAATGTAGTAGTTGGTATTGCTGGTCAGCATATTCGTAGTTTACATCATAGTGATTATATAACTCGTGAGAAGTCTGATGAAGTTATTGATAATACTGATATTGATAATCTTGTTGAGCAAGTGCATAAATTGGTAATGCTTCCCGGAGAGGAAATTATCCATGTGTTGCCACAGGAATATAAGGTAGATAGCCAACCAGATATTAAAGAACCTATTGGGATGTATGGTGGGCGACTTGAAGCTAATTTTCATGTAGTTGTAGGGCAGGTATCTTCTATCAGAAATATTGGACGTTGTGTTAAAAGTGCCGGACTTAGTCTTTCTGATATAACATTAGAGCCATTGGCTTCTGCATCGGCAGTGTTAAGTCAAGAAGAAAAAGAAGCTGGTGTTGCGCTTATAGATATAGGTGGCGGTACTACTGATTTGGCCATTTTTAAGGATGGAATTATAAGGCATACTGCTGTAATCCCATTTGGAGGAAACGTAATTACTGAAGATATAAAGGAAGGTTGCTCTATTATTGAGAAGCAAGCAGAGTTGCTTAAAATAAAGTTTGGTTCAGCTTGGCCAGGTGAAAATAAAGAAACAGAAATAGTTTCTATTCCAGGGTTAAGAGGTAGAGAACCTAAAGAAATTACATTAAAGAATTTATCTAAGATAATTCATGCACGTGTTCAAGAAATTATTGAACATGTGTATTTAGAAATAAAAAATTATGGACATGAAACGCAAAAAGGCAAACTAATTGCAGGAATTGTTTTAACAGGAGGAGGTTCTCAATTAAAACACCTTCGCCAGTTAGTTGAATATATTACAGGAATGGACGTTCGTATAGGATATCCAAATGAACATTTAGCAGGTGATTCAGATGATGTATTGTCAAGTCCAGCATATGCAACCGCTGTTGGTTTGTTAATGGAAGGACTTGAAAGAGAAGAAGAGGTAGTGGAAGAAATTACGCCAGAAGTGGAAGAGCCCGTTTTTGAGAGAAAAGAAGAGGAAACTGTAGTAGAAGAAGAGCCTATTAAAAAGGAAGAAATACAAAAAGGAAAATCTAAATCATTCTTTGAGAAGTTTACCGAAAGGTTCAAAGAGTTTTTAGATAACGCAGAATAAAAAGTAAAGTGAAAGCTCTGAATTTGTCCCCTATAAGAGTTGAATTAAATCATAACCATTAAAAGAAAAGTTATTATGAGCGCAGAATTTGATAACATTTCATTCGATATGCCTAAAACGCAATCTAACGCCATCAAAGTTATCGGTGTTGGCGGGGGTGGTAGCAATGCCGTAAATCACATGTATAATAAGCAAATTCACGGAGTAGATTTCGTAATTTGTAACACCGATGCACAAGCCCTAGAAAATAGCCCAATACCAAACAAAATCCAATTAGGAGCACACTTAACCTCTGGTTTAGGAGCGGGTGCGAATCCTGAAGTTGGAGCACAAGCAGCTGCAGAAAGTATTCAAGAAATTCAGCAAATGCTAAACACTCATACCAAAATGGTGTTTATTACTGCTGGAATGGGAGGTGGAACTGGTACAGGTGCAGCACCAATTATAGCCAAAATTGCAAAGGATATGGATATTTTGACGGTGGGAATCGTTACAATGCCATTTCAGTTTGAAGGAAGAATGCGCTCAAAACAGGCTCAGTTAGGTATTGACGAGCTCAGAAAACATGTTGATTCGCTCATCGTTATTAACAACAATAAGTTACGTGAGGTTTATGGTAATCTTGGTTTTAAAGCCGGATTCTCAAAAGCAGATGAAGTTTTAGCGACGGCAGCTAAAGGTATTGCAGAGGTAATTACACATCACTACAAACAAAATATTGATTTACATGATGCTAGAACTGTGTTATCTAATAGTGGAACAGCAATCATGGGGTCAGCAAAAGAAGCTGGTGCAAATAGAGCCAAAAATGCTATTATAAAAGCACTTGATTCTCCGTTATTAAATGATAACAAAATTACAGGAGCTAAAAATGTATTATTGCTAATTGTTTCTGGAGCGAATGAAGTAACGTTAGATGAGATTGGAGAAATAAATGATTATATTCAGGAAGAAGCTGGTTATGATGCCAATATAATCATGGGTATTGGTGAAGATGAGTCTCTAGAAGATGGAATTTCGTTAACAGTTGTTGCAACGGGATTTACGGCTGATCAACAAGGAGATATATCTAACACAGAAATAAAGAAGATTGTTCATACCTTAGAGGACGAACAAAAGGCTACATATAGTTTTGAAGAGAAAAAGGTAGAAAAGGCACCAACAATTGATGAACCTTTGACTCAAAAACCAGATGATAAAATAGTACATGTTTTAGGGGAAGATAAAATAGAGGAAAAGCCAAAGTTTAATCTTATTCCTACCACTGAAGCTATAAAGAATATTGACGTTGTTTATGAAGAAATCTCAATAGAATCAGTTTCTGAAGATGATTTTATTATAACTAATGTTTCAGAAACAAAAAAGGAAGTAAAAGAACCTAAGCAAGAGTATATTCAACAAGATCTATTATTTGATTTACCATTAAATTCATATGAAGAAATTAAGCCAACAAGTAGTATTGTTGAAACAACAGAGAAGATTAAAAATATAGAAGTAGAAGCAGAGGTTGTTGCTCCAAAGAAAGAAGTTCATAAGCGATATGTATTAGATGATTTTAGCGCAGAACCTACTATTGGGAAAAGTTCTACACCAACAATTACTAAGGAGGAAGACGAGTCTTTAAACTTCGAAGTAAAAACAAAATCAAAAGAAGATGAAGTATCTGAGGCTTCAAATGATGAGGCATCTCCGTTAAGTTTAACCATTTCTGAATTGCAGAAAAGAGCTCAAGAAAGACGCGAGAAAATGAAAGGGTTTAATTATAAGTTTGCGGATCAAGTAAGCAAAAATATTGACGAAATTGAGCGTCAACCAGCTTATAAAAGATTAGGAGTCGATATTGATGCTAATCAAGATATAAGTAAGACAGATAAGGCATTAAATAACGATAAAGATGATTTATTACGATCTAATAATTCGTTCTTGCACGATAATGTAGACTAATTAGTACCTTTAGTTCGTATAAAAAACTTTTATTATGAGTATACAAAAAGAGATAACTCAAAAAATGAAAGAAGCTATGAAATCGAAAGATACTGTAGCTTTAACGGCATTAAGAGCTTTAAAATCGGCTTTTATGTTGGCAAATACAGAGGCTCGTGATAGTGAGCTAACTGATCAGGATGAACTTAAAATTGTTCAAAAACAGGTAAAGCAACGTAAGGATAGTGCAGCTGTTTTCAGTGAGCAAGGAAGAGCTGATTTAGCTGAGCCTGAATTGGCGGAAGCCGCTGTGTTAGAACAGTTTTTACCTGAAGCTTTGAGTGAAGAAGAAATAGAAAAAATAGTTGTTGATGTTATTGCTAATGTTGGAGCTGAAGGAATGAAAGATATGGGGAAAGTAATGGGGATAGCTTCAAAGCAATTAGCTGGTAAAGCAGATGGAAAAACAATTTCTAGTATTGTAAAGAGTAAGCTTTCAAACTAATTAACGTGAAAGTTTTAAGAAAAATAAAGACCTTGTAGTTCAATTGGATAGAACATCAGATTTCGGCTCTGACGATGAGGGTTCGAGTCCTTCCTGGGTCGCTTTTTAAATTTACAACCTCTTATTTTATAAGGGGTTTTTTTATTTTCTGTTTATTAACAAGCTAAGTATTTACTAAAAAAGAAAAACACCCAATACTGCATTATAGGTGTTTTTTAATTAGAGGAAATTAACTTATTCTAGAGAGAAAACTCTCTTCAACACAACTGCAATAATAACTACAGTTTGTTGGGGTGTTATTCTGAAAGAATCAAGGGAAACTTTCACTTAAAACTAACTATATAATTCTTGAGACAAGCGCTTTTTAGGTACTTGTTAAAAGGAATTACAAGTAGCTTAGTAAATGTAAAATAATTAGAAAACTGCTTATGTAACATAAGTTACATAACTTTGGTTTTTACGATTTCTTTAACAACTATAGAGGTTAAATTTCTAATACTTGAATGAGGTTTCTTTGCAACTTAATTTTGCCTTGTTTTTCTAGTGATTTAAGAAGTCGAGAAACAACAACTCTTGAAGTGTGTAAGTCGTTAGCTATTTCTTGATGGGTTACGCTAATAGAATCATTGTGATTAACCAGAGCCTTGTCTCTTAAGTATTTAAATAAACGTTGATCCATATTTAGGAAAGCAATGGTATCAACAGCTTCGATGAACTCCTGAAGACGATTATGATAACTTTGTAGTATAAATTCTTGCCAAGATTTATATTTACTGAGCCAATCACTCATCTTCTCTTTAGGAACCATAAGTAATTTTACATCAGTCTCGGTAACAGCTCTAATTTTACTTTTAGTTTGACCAACACAACATGAAAGTGTTACAGCGCAAGTATCTCCTTTCTCTAAATAATATAAAACTAATTCATCACCATTTTCATCTTCCCTTAAAATTTTAATAGCACCTTCTAAAAGTAGTGGAATTGAAACAATATAGCTATTTGTATCAATAATAGTTGTACTGGATTCAAACTCTTTATAAACACCTATTGAGTGTATTTCGTTTAGTAAATCTTCTTCAAATAAATAGCCATAATTAAATTTTAATTCTTCTATCAAGGTAAACGATTTTAATAAATGAAATAATTTGCTGTATAATTAGTAAAGATACCTAATATAATAGGAAAATAAAACAATTCTTTTAATGATAAATGTCAGTATTTCACGTCGATTATTTATTGAAATTTGATATAGAAATTAAAGTAAAAATCATTTAATACCATGAAAAAAAGAACGCCTGTATCAGTTATAATGAGTAAGAACGTAATTACCTTAAATAAAACCGATGATTTAACCACAGCGGAAAGGTTGTTTAAGGAAAATAATATAAGACATATACCAGTGGTTAGTGGTAACACAATCGTAGGAATGTTGAGTTATACCGATTTATTGAGAATTAGTTTTGCAGATGCTATTGACGAAGATGAAAGTGATGTGGATACTGTAGTTTATAATATGTTTACTATAGAGCAAGTAATGGCTAAAAATTTAGTAACTGTGAGTCCTACAAATACCATAAAGGAAGTAGCAGAAATATTATCTAAAAAAGAATTTCATGCCTTACCGGTAATTGAAGGGGGTAATCTTGTAGGGATCGTAACAACAACAGATTTGATATATTTTCTTTTAGAACAGTTCAACTAGTTCAATAAAAAAAGCAGTAAGATCAATCTTACTGCTTTTTTTTACTTTATATAATATGTAATTAATTGACTATTGTTTTTAAATTTTCAATAGTTGCAATTGGGTCTTCACTTTTAAATACAAAACTCCCAGCTACTAAAACATCAGCACCAGCCTCAATTAATTGATTGGCATTTTTATCAGTAACTCCACCATCGATTTCAATTAATGTTGAAGCGTTACTAAATTCGATTAAGTGTTTTAATTGATTTACTTTTTTATAAGTGTTTTCAATGAATGATTGCCCTCCGAAACCTGGGTTAACACTCATAATACAAACCAAATCTAAGTCGGCGATAATATCTTCTAAAACCGCAATTGGAGTGTGAGGGTTTAAAGCGACACCAGCCTTCATTCCTGCAGCTTTTATTGCTTGCACTGTTCTGTGCAAGTGTGTACAAGCCTCATAGTGTACAGTTAAGATGTCGGCTCCTAAATCGGCAAATGTGTTGATGTATCTGTCAGGATCAACGATCATTAAGTGAACATCGATCGTTTTTTTCGCATGAGTAGAAATAGATTTTAAAACTGGCATTCCGAATGATATGTTTGGTACGAAAACGCCATCCATAATATCTATGTGAAACCAATCAGCTTTACTTTCGTTCACCATTTCTACATCTCTTTGCAGATTTCCGAAATCAGCTGCTAAAACTGAAGGAGCAATAAGTTTTTCCATTTAAATAAAAATTGTTGTGTTGTTTACGCCGCAAAAATACATGAATTTTTTCATTTAAAATTATGAGAAAATAACTGAGAAATTGAAATAGTTGTTAATGAAAGTTTAGGTGTTACTTAAAACGAAGAAAGCTCTCAAAACTGAGAGCTTTCATTCATTAATCAAAAAACGAATAGTTATGATAACTATTTGTTGCTGTAAATATATTATTAATAGAAAAATTAACCTAAATAAGTCATTAAAATCTTACTACGAGATGTGTGTTTTAGCCTTCTAATAGCTTTTTCCTTAATTTGACGAACACGTTCACGAGTTAAATCAAAAGTTTCACCAATTTCTTCTAAAGTCATTGGTTGGTGCTCTCCTAAACCGAAGTATAATTTTACAACATCAGCTTCACGAGGAGTTAAGGTTTCTAACGCACGGTTAATTTCAATACGTAATGATTCATGTAATAATGTTTTATCTGGATTTGGTGATTCACCAGAATTTAATACGTCATACAAGTTCGAATCTTCTCCTTCAATTAATGGAGCATCCATCGATACGTGACGACCAGAATTTTTCATTGACTCTTTAACATCATTTACAGTCATGTCAAGTTTCTTAGCAATTTCTTCAGCACTTGGTGGGCGCTCGTTTTCTTGCTCTAAGAAAGCATACATTTTATTAATCTTGTTAATAGAACCAATTTTGTTTAATGGTAAACGTACAATACGAGATTGTTCAGCTAATGCTTGTAAAATCGACTGACGAATCCACCAAACAGCATAAGAGATAAATTTAAATCCACGAGTTTCATCAAAACGTTTCGCAGCTTTAATTAAACCTAGGTTACCTTCATTAATTAAATCAGGTAATGTTAAACCTTGATTTTGATATTGCTTAGCAACTGATACCACAAAACGAAGGTTAGCTTTTGTTAATTTCTCTAAAGCTCTTTGGTCACCTGCCTTTATTCGCTGTGCTAATTCTACTTCTTCATCTGCGGTAATTAAATCTACCTTTCCAATCTCCTGTAAATACTTGTCTAATGAGGCGGTTTCCCTGTTGGTAACCTGTTTTGTAATCTTAAGTTGTCTCATGTAATAAGGCTTGTGTTTTATTAATTATCTATTGCTCTTTATTTACTTATACGGAGCATTTACATTAAATGTTACAAAAGTTTTTATTTTTTTTAAAAAAAGTTTCTCCACCGTTAAAGATTTGTTAAATTTGATTTAATCAAAAATGAAAAAGTGACCATTAAGAAAAATATGTGTCTTAAAAAACAAAAGTCTAAACGAAACATTAACCGAACTTAGCCGTTGAAGAGTATCGATGTTACAAAAATGAGTGACGAAGAGTTGGTCAAAAAAATAGTGGAGAAAAATGATACACATTTGTTCGCTGTTTTATATGATCGCTACGCTGGTCTTGTGTATAACAAGTGCTATGGTTTTTCTAATAGTAAAGAAGAAGCACAGGACTTAACACATGATCTTTTTATTCGCTTATTTGTAAAATTGCGTACCTTTAAAGGAAAATCAAAGTTTTCTACTTGGTTATATTCTTTTACTTATAATTTTTGTGTGAATTATGTTCAACGTAATAGTGCAAAAAAGAAAGAGAGAGTTACGGTTGTTACGGATCAAATCAAGGAAGAAGATAGCGGTTTAGATGAAATAGATGATGCAACTTTATTTGAGTTAAAATCAGATAAGCTTGCTAAGGCACTTGAGCTAATTTCTCCTGCTGAAAAAATGATTTTATTAATGAAATATCAAGACGATATGAGTATAAAAGAAATAGCAGGGTCATTAGAATTGGGAGAAAGCGCAGTAAAAATGCGATTAAAACGAGCAAAGGCGAAAGTCGTAGAAACGTATAACGAGTTGTAATTATTATGGATAATCCATTTAAGAAAATATTACATGACGAAGAGTTGCCAGAGGTACTTAGAGAAAAAGTACTTAATGATGTGGCAATGATAAAGCTTTCTATTGATGTAGCCGACTTGTTTGTTGTTAAATACCCCAATGCAATAGCCGACTTACTTAATGGTGGAGGAGCACGACCTTCAGATGATATGAATAAAGATGATAAAAAAGAAACGGATTAACATCATAAACTAAACTAATACTATCATGATTCCATTGCAAGAAAACATTTTAAAACCATTTAGGGATACTTTTGACGGGATAGTTAAATCATTACCAAAGGTAGCAGGTTTCGTGGCCTTTATCGTTGGTTCTTGGTTGGTAATTAAGCTATTCTTATATATTGTTCGAAAAGCTTTGGCCAAAACTAAAATTGATGAATGGTCTAAGAAATTGAGTAACACACAGATTTTTGGAGATACTACAATAAACATCGTTCTTACGAATGTAATATTAGCCGTTTTAAAATGGTTTTTGATATTTATGTTTGTGATGGTAGGTGCAGAGATATTTGGATTGGATGGAGTTTCAAGTGGGATAAAGAGCTTCTTTGCATATTTACCAAAACTATTAACCGCTTTAGGGATTTTTGTTGCGGGTGCCTATTTAGGTACCATGGTAAAAAAAGCTATTCAGTCAATGTTTAAATCGTTGGAGCTCTCTGGAGGAAATTTAGTCGGAAATATAGCGTTCTATTTAATAGTAGTGTTTTTGTCAATAACAGCACTAGATCAGGCGGGAGTTGATACGTCCATTATAAAAAGTAACTTAACATTACTAATAGGTTCTATCTTATTAGCTTTTACTATTGCTTTCGGTTTAGGAGCGAGAGATGCTGTTGGTAGATTGCTTTTTGGATATTATTCGAGAAAAAATATTGGTATTGGAGAGCACGTGATAATTGGAGATATAGAAGGCGTTGTTACTGCAATTGATAACATATGTATTACATTAAATACCAAGGATGGAAAAGTGATTTTACCTATTAAAGACGTGGTAGACAGTAAAATAGTGTTTAAGAAATAAAAAAAAATATATATATTTGCGTATCTATCAGAATGATATTAATGAAATTGGAACAAAGAGTTAACGATAGATTTCGGGGGACTTCTATCTAATAAGTGAAGGTTAACTTTACATATTCGAAAGGCTATCTTAATTGATAGCCTTTTTCATTTTCTATATTTAAGCGACTATTTTTTACGATAATTTTAATTTAAACTGTGACTTATTAAAAAATAATGTGTCACAACAATACACGAGATAGATTTCGGGGGACTTCTATCTAATAAGGTTAAAGGTTAGTATCCTTTTAAGAATGGCTTTCAATTATTGAAAGCCATTCGTTTATTTTATAAATAAGTATTTTAATTCGAAGGAAGGAATTACCTAATTGAGTTTCAATTTTACTCAAAGGCAAGGTGTAAGAAAACGCCTCTCGTACCTAAAAAATCTATTGGATCAGTCCAAGGACTGTTAGGACTGTTGTCGTAAGTTAACTCGTTGTTGATGGCAAAAACACCACGTATAGAAGGAGAAAGCTTGAAATAGTTAAGATATAAATCAATACCAATACCTAGTTCGTACATAAAATTACTAGTCTTTGTTCTAAAGTTTCCAGCAAAGTTGTCATCGCTATTGTTTTCATTACTGGAAAAATTATAATCATAAGAAATACCTCCTAAAACATAAGGTCTAACATTATTAATTCTGTTGGTGCTAGCCTTCAAAATTAAAGGTAAATGAAGAAATGTAGCTCCGACTTCTCTCGTTCTTCTATTTTCATTAGTAGAAGACATGTGGTTAAAAACAAGAGTTTTAGTATTGGACATTAATCCTGGCTCAAAACGCAAGTTTAAGTTGTTATGCAGTCTAAGGTCTCCTATTAGACCTACATTAAAACCAACAGACGATTGAACTTCTACCTGAGGAGTAATACGTTGCTGATCTAAAAAACTAGGTTTATATGAAACTTTGTAGCCATTTGAATTTAGTCCTAAGTAAAAACCGTAATGAAACAAAGGTTTATCAAAACTAGGAAGGTTCAGAATTTTTTCTCTCTGACCAAACGATGTGAAAATTGCACTAAAAAGTATTGCAAATACTAAAAATCTTCTTGCCATATTATTTAAAAGCTGTGTATATTGAAGCTACTCCAAATGTTACGGGTAAATTCTTTGCATCTTTAAACCCATTTTTTTGTAAAATATTGTTGAAAGCCTCTCCAAAAGGAAAAGAATTTGCACTTTCTGATAAATATGAGTAGGCAACTTTATCTTTTGAAAACAATTTTCCTATGATAGGTAAAATAAAGTTGGTGTAAAATTTATATCCTTGCTTGAAAGGGAATTTAGTGGGATTAGATGTTTCTAAAACAACAAATCTCCCTCCAGGTTTTAATACTCTTAATATTTCTTTTAAACCTTTATCAAGGTTTTCAAAATTTCTTACGCCAAAAGAAACGGTAATAGCATCAAATGTATTATCGTCAAAAGGGATATTCTCGCTATCTCCAACAACCATCTTAATTTTATTGGATAAATTCGCTTTGTCTATTTTAGATCTACCAACTTCTAACATACCTTCAGAAATATCTAAACCAACAATTCTATCAGGATTTAACTTGGTCATCATTAAAGCGAGATCTCCAGTACCTGTAGCAATATCTAAAATTTGTTTTGGAGAATTTTCTCCCACAAGTTTTACCACTTTTTTTCTCCAGCTTACATCAATTCCTAATGATATAACACGGTTTAAGCCATCGTAGTCTTTAGAGATGTTATCAAACATTTGAGCAACCTGCTCTTTTTTTCCTAGTTCGGAGTCTTTGTAAGGTTTTATTTGTTCAGACATAGAGTACTATAGATTATCCGTTTATTGCAACTACTTCGTTAACTTGATTAGGTAGCATTTCTTTCAACATGGTTTCTATACCGTTTTTTAGAGTAATAGTAGAAGAAGGGCACCCACTGCAAGCACCTTGTAAAATTACATTAACTTGCTTTGTAGATTCATCGTAAGATTTAAACGCAATATTTCCTCCGTCAGAGGCAACTGCAGGTTTGATGTACTCGTTAAGAATATCGACAATTTTAGCTTCGGTATCCGATAGGTTTACTTTCTCTTCAACTTGAGTGGTTTTATTTTCCTTAACCTCTGGTAATTTCGATATTATAGTTTTACCATCAAGAAGATAATTTCTAATGAAAGCGCGAACATCGTGGTACACTTCAGTCCATTCAACCATATCGTATTTCATGATCGAAATGTAATTCTCAGAAATAAATATTTCCTTCACAAAAGGGAAACTAAAAAGTTTTTGGGCTAATGGAGAAGATTTACTGGCGTCATCAATATTTTTTAATTCAACATCAGTTTGAGTTAAGACCTTATTTGTTCCGAACTTCATAACACTAGGATTTGGTGTTACTTCTGCATAAACCTCAATAGGGTCTTTTTTTTCAGTATTCTCTACAACAACAGGATCTCCTTTTTGAAGATAGGATTCAATTTGTTCCTTAACTCCATCGGCAACATCATCCCACTGAACAATATCATAGCGTTGAATTGCTATAAAGTTCGCCGTTACAAATACCTTCTTTACAAAAGGTAAATAAAACAATTGTTGAGCTAAAGGTGAGTTTTTAGCTTCATCAATATTGTTATATTCGTAGCTTCCACCATTGATTAAAATTGTACTACTTACAAACTTAATTATGGTTTCATTGTTAGTTTCTTGTATATTTATTGTAATCGAGTCCATATCTAATTAAATGAAATGCAAAATTACGGTAAAAAACTGAGAAATAAGAACACAAATGGGCTCGTAATTACGAGCCCATTTGTGTTCTTATTTTAGATTAAGTCCTCTTTGGTTTTATAGATTAATGGTAAGGGTTCCTGAAATTCTTGAAGTATCGTTGTTAAGAATAATGTCACCCGGATTATATATTGATTCAAACTCTTTATTCTCGAATTTGCTATAAGATAAATCAATTTTTATGTTACCAAAGTTATAACCTAAACCAGTAGAGAAGCCTTTAATGTTGTCTTCATTAGTTCCACCTCCAAAAGTAGCTAAAAGATTAGGGTTTTTAGAGTAATGGTATCCTCCTCTTAAGCTAAGTCTATCAAAACGCCATTCCGTACCTAAATTAAAAGAGTGTGTTGCTCTATAGTCAGTAGCAAAACCTTGATTTGCATTAATAAAATCAGAATTATTTTCTCTATACTTCAAATTTGGGTAATCTCTGTAGGTGTAATCAAAACTAATCAAACCTTGCTTTCCAAAAATATAAGCACCACTGGCCGTAATTCTACTATTGGTTCTAAATCGGTAAATAGCTCCTTCTTCAATTGGAATAATTCCTGTTCTAAGGAATCCGAGGTCGCTTATTTCATTATGAACTAAATCTTCGTAGTAATCTTCAGTTATTTCATTATACCATGTAGGGGTTTCATAGGCAAGCCCTAAGCGTAAATTCTGGTTAAATTTATAAATAAAACCTAAACTAAGAGAAAAACCATTTCCTTGGATACGTGTATCAATTAAGTTTTTAGCAATAAGAACATTCCCGTTTACGTCGTCATTATTTTCGGTTAATCGAGATATTCTGTTTAAATCTATATCATGAAAGTTAAGAGAACCTCCAATAAATAATTTGCTTTGATGTACTGCCGAAAAACCAAAGTTCATTACACTCGATCTACCGCGCTTTTCTGCAGAAAAATTTTGTTCAAGAGATCTGTCAAACTGAGTTTTTGGTGTATTGGGATCATCTAAATGTTCTACATTGTATAAATATTGACTGTTTCCAATAACTCTATAGAAAGAGCTGAAATCGCTTTTTATTCTGTAGTTAGCGGTAAACGCAACTCTATCCCAATCTTCTGAGTTTGTGTCAAAAGTTAAAATAGCTCCAGCTTGCGATAAATTAAAGGAATCATTTACTGAATTGGAAGAGCTTCCATAATACAATGAAGCATAATCGGTGTTTTTATTACTTAGCGTAACCGATGCGCTACTCGCTATTGCAACTGCACTACCAGCAGGATTTATTCCAAAAGCTGATATGTCTCCTCCAAGGGCTCCAAAAGCTCCACTCATTGCTTCAAACCTAGCCGTTCCGTAATTGTCATCTTGAGAAAAAAGTAACCCAAGTTGATTGTAATTGAGTGGTTGATATTCAAATCTTTGGGAAAATGAACTTAATGAAGTACATAGTAGCACTCCTACGAATAATAATCTTTTCATTATTTTAATTTTTTGTGGTTGAATATGACTTAAAATAGGCATGTTCACTTCCAAGCATAAGTTATAAATCTTTCAAAGATAAGACTATATGCTTATGTTAATAAATTGTTTTTACAAGTTTTGGTTTCTGTGTTTTTATCTTCTTCTTCCGCTTGATCTAGAACCGCTACTTCTCGATGAACTTCTTCCCGAAGAATAACTTCTAGAAGAGCTTCTTGATGAAGATCTAGATGAAGAGTAATTAGATGAGCTTCTCGATCTTGAAGGAGAGTAACTACTTCTTGAAGAGTTACTGCTTCTTGATCTTGAATAATTACTACCAGATGATCTGCTTGAACTTCTTCCAGGAGAATAACTACTACCTCTACTTCTTCTTGAGCTATTGTTGTAGCTTCTTGAACTTCTTGAAGGAGTACTACTACCATTAGAGTAGTTTCTGGTTCTAGCTCTTGATCTTACTCTAGATGAACTACGATTTCCGTTTCGGTATCTGCCTTCGGAACCTGCACTGCGAATGCGTCTGCTGGTAGTTCTATTATTTCTATAAACATTTGAAGAACGTCTTGATACATTTGATGAGCGTCTTGAAGTTGTAGTTCTTCTTGAATCGTAATTTCTATATGTGTTATAACCTCTTCTTGAAACAGCTGTTCTGTAAGGATTCGATCCTCTTCTATAATAAGGTCTGTTGTATGCATATCCATAAGGAGGGCAATAGTTATTCCATCCCCATCTATTACCATACCAGTAACGGCCTCTCCACCAACGGTTGTTCCAGCGCCAGTTATTCCAGCCCCATCCCCAGCTATTCCAACCTCCGTTGTTCCAGCCCCAATCGTTCCAGCCATATCGCCAATTGTTCCAGCCCCAGTTATTCCAACCCCAGCCCCAATCGTAGCCCCAGTTGTTCCAGCCCCAGTTAGGATTTGTATTTATATTGATTACAACATCGCTGTCATTTGAGTTATACCCCCAAGGAGCATTAGAATTGTAGGTAATTCTTGTTTCTGGCTCTTCAGTTACAATATTATCTTCTGGTTCAAATTCGTTTGAAGTAGCTGACTCATAATTTTCGATATCAGTAAAGATATCTGTACCATTAAGTAAACCAATTCTTTCAACTTCTTTAGTGAAATAATTATCTTCATAATTTTGATATCCTTTGTCGTCAGTTACAATTACTCTCCTTTCTGGAGATTCTATTGGAGCTGCAGGTTCATCATTATAAATTCCATCATTGCTTGCTACAGTTTGAGTTGTACCGCAAGAAGCGAATGATGCTGAGATAATCAGTAAAATAAAGTTCAGGTAGAATATTCGGGTTTTGGTATAATTTAGTATCATGTCAGGACTTATTTAAATTTGAACGATTTGTTTTTTCTCTTACCTTTTTATGCAAAAAACTCTTTTTTGTTGGGCTAATTGCCTTTTTAATGTAGTTTTGCAGGTACAATTTACGCATAAAAAATAACAAATTTTGTGCCAAACTTTTGAATATGAGTAAACATTTAACAAAAAGAGCAGAAGATTATTCTAAATGGTATAACGAGTTGATTGTTAAAGCCGACTTGGCTGAGACATCAGCTGTTAGAGGATGTATGGTAATTAAACCGTATGGTTTTGCAATTTGGGAAAAGATGCAAGCCGAATTAGATAGAATGTTTAAAGAAACAGGACATCAAAACGCTTATTTCCCTCTTTTTGTACCCAAAAGTTTGTTCGAGGCAGAAGAAAAGAATGCTGAAGGTTTTGCTAAGGAATGTGCAGTAGTTACACATTATCGTTTGCAAAGTGATCCAGATAAAGAAGGTAAACTAAGAGTAGATCCAGATGCTAAATTAGAAGAGGAATTAGTAGTACGCCCAACTTCCGAGGCTATTATATGGAATACTTATAAAGGTTGGATACAATCTCATAGAGATCTACCTTTATTAATAAATCAATGGGCTAATGTTGTTCGTTGGGAAATGCGTACGCGCTTATTTCTTCGTACTGCTGAATTTCTATGGCAAGAAGGTCATACGGCTCATGCAACAAAAGATGAAGCTTTGTTTGAAGCGAAACAAATGCAGGAGGTTTATGCAACTTTTGCGGAAGAATTCATGGCGATGCCAGTGGTAAGAGGAGCAAAATCAGAAAGTGAACGATTCGCTGGAGCTGATGCTACCTATACAATTGAAGCATTGATGCAAGATGGAAAAGCATTGCAAGCAGGAACTTCTCACTTCTTAGGTCAGAACTTTGCTAAGGCTTTTGATGTAAAATATACATCAAGAGAAGGAAAGCAAGAATATGTTTGGGCTACATCTTGGGGAGTGTCCACTCGTTTAATAGGAGGTTTAATAATGACTCACTCTGATGATGCAGGATTGGTTTTACCTCCAAAATTGGCACCAATTCAAGTGGTTATTGTACCTATATATAAAGGTGAAGATCAGCTGAATGCTATTTATGATAAAATGAGTGGTTTAATTTCAGAGTTTAAATCAAGAGGTATTTCAGTGAAGTTTGATGATAGAGATACGATGAGACCAGGAGCGAAATTTGCAGAATACGAGTTGAAAGGTGTGCCTGTAAGAGTTGCAATAGGGAATCGTGACTTAGAAAACGGAACAGCTGAGGTGGCAAGAAGAGATACTTTTGAAAAGCAGACTGTACAACAAGATCAATTAGTAGAACATATTACTGGCTTATTAGAGGATATTCAAGAGAATCTTTATAAAAAGGCGTTAGATTTTAGAGCCGATCATATTACTGAAGTAAACTCTTTTGAAGAGTTCAAAGATGTAATTGAAAACAAGGGAGGCTTTGTTTCGGCTCATTGGGATGGTACTATTGAAACAGAAGATAAGATAAAAGAATTGACTAAGGCAACTATTAGGTGTATACCTAATGATGTTGAGGATGAGGATGGTAAGTGTGTCTTAACAGGTGCCTCTTCTCCTAGAAGAGTGTTGTTCGCAAAAGCTTATTAAAAAAATAATTAAAAAAGTTTTGGTGTAAATTAAAATAGTTCATATATTTGCACCCGCAATCACGAAATAAGTATTGTGATGGTCCGTTCGTCTAGGGGTTAGGACGCCAGGTTTTCATCCTGGTAACACGGGTTCGATTCCCGTACGGACTACAAAAAGTTCTTAATAGCTCGGATACATTATCGGAGCTTTTTTTATCAAAAAGATAAAATTAGAATTATATTGCAGGTATAAAAAAAAGTTATATATTTGCAGCCTCAATCGAAATAAGATTGAACCAAATGGTCCGTTCGTCTAGGGGTTAGGACGCCAGGTTTTCATCCTGGTAACACGGGTTCGATTCCCGTACGGACTACAAGTTTTTTATAAACAATTAACGTCTAAGTAAAATGGCAAATCATAAGTCAGCATTAAAGAGAATAAGAAGTAACGAAACGAAGCGCTTAAGAAATAAATATCAGCATAAGACTACACGTAATGCTGTTAGAAAATTAAGAGCTACTACAGACAAGAAGGAAGCAGAAGGAATGTTTTCGTCAGTTGTTTCTATGCTAGATAAGTTAGCTAAGAACAACATTATTCATAAAAATAAAGCGGCTAACTTAAAGTCTAAATTGGCTAAACACGTAGCAGCTTTATAAAGTTTTAAGGTTAGTTAATAGTTAAAAAGGTACCTCGTTGAGGTGCCTTTTTCTTTTGTTTATATATTCTTCTTTGAACTAATGAGCAAGACCTATCTTAATAAATCATGTATCCTCTTATTAGGGTAATTTACCTGTAATTATCTGCATCTCATGGAAGGAAACGAACTCATTTTGGATGAAATTGCTAAATTTTCAGCTTTAAACGCAAATTTCTGTCTTAATGGATATGAGTTTTTTTATGAGAATAGGGAGATTAAATACGTTTGAAATAAGAAATAATAGTTTTTTACTAGGCGTAATTTCCCCAACTTTATATGTGTACGTAATATTAGTTCAGTATTTAAATCCGAATATAGTAGTGTTACCGTTCGCAAAGGAAGGGTTTGCAATGATGTTTTTAGGTTTTGGTTTACTTCCTTTAACTAGGAATAGAAAATTACTTAGCTATTACGGTCTTTTCGTTTTTGTAGCATTTTTTGCGTTTGAATACTTTTTAATTTATACACTTGCAGAAAACAATTTCTCGATAGATTGCCTACTGGGCGCTTATATTCTATTGTTTGGAGGAATTTTAGCAATTAACAATGCTTTGCTGCTTATTGTTTTTAGTTCCTTTCAATTATTACATATATTTTATAGACTTCAGGTAGGAGGGTTTGATATAATTACAGAGAGTGCCGTTTTAAGTTCAGCTTTAACGTTGTTTACATATTCATTTATTATCATAAATGGTTTTAGCAAACATAGAAGAAGTTTAGAAAGCACCAATAGTCTTTTAGAACGTAAAGTGAGTGAGCGGACTCGTGATTTAAAGAAAAGAGCAAAAAAGCTTTATGAGAGAAATAAAGATTTGGAAGATTTTGCCTTTTTAGTCTCTAATGATTTAAAGCGACCACTTCGAAATATACTTAATTTATCAGAGTGGTTAATATCTTCAGAAAATGTTAAAGATAATTTACAGGGAGAAAGAGGGGAGATTTATCAAGATCTAATCATAATTAAAGAACAGGTTGTTCAAATGGATATGTTAATTAATGGAATTTTAAACTATTCATTGCACTTGGAGAAAGAAAAAGAAATAAAAAAAGTCGATTCTTCCTCTCTTGTTAAGAGAATTATTATGGTAAATAGTTCTGAGAACTGCCGTATTCGAATGATAAATGAATTTCCTAGTGTATCTTTTAATGAATCGCAATTATTACAGGTTTTTCAGAATTTGATACAAAATGCTATAAAACATAATGATAAGGATTTAGTAAATATAGATTTGAATGTCAAGTACGAAGGAGGTTTTTATATTTTTTCTGTTTCTGATAATGGCCCTGGAATCGAAAAAAAGTATCATCGCAAAATATTCCAGCTATTCCAAAAATTAGAACTAAAAACACATGTTGATTCAATTGGTATTGGATTAGCTCTTGTGAAGAAAATTGTAGAGAGAAATGGGGGTAAAGTTTGGTTAGAAAGTAAGCTTGGCAATGGAACCACGTTCTTTTTTACTATTAAAAAGTGATACATTAGAAACAAGATACTTTACTTTAGGCGTATTAGAATTATACTTTTTGATATTAAATCATTAACTTTTAGATCTTAAACATAAATTCATGTCTTAATGGATAAGAGTTTTTTTGGAGAGTTAGGGAGGTTGAAATCTTTTGAGATTAAAAATAATGGTTTAGTACTGCGCATTATTTCCCCAACGTTGTATTTATACATCATGTTAATTGAATACTTGAATCCAAGTATATTTATTTTACCTTATTCTAAGGGGATTTTTGCTGTTTTTTTTCTAATTGTAGGAGTGCTTCCATTACTAAAGAATGAGAATATATTAAGACATTATGGGATATATGTATTTTTTGTTTTTTTTTCATTTCAATACTATTTGACCTATACACTTGCTGATAATGATTTTGCTATAGATTGTATCCTGGGTACCTATATAGTTATGTTTGGGGGGATTCTAACCATTAATAATAGTTTCTTATTAGTGTTATATAGCTCTTTTCAATTGTTACATATGATTTATAGGGTTGAAACACATCAGTTGGACAGTATCACGGAAGTCGCAATTTTAGGTTCTACCATAAGTATATTTACTTACTCGTTTATTATTCTTAATGGAAGTTTACGTCATAGAAGAAAGCTGGAGGATATGAATTCTCAATTAGGAGAGAAAGTTGTACAGCGTACAAAAGATTTAGAGAAAAGAGCTAAAGAGTTATATGAACGAAATAGAGATTTAGAAGACTTTGCGTTTATGGTTTCAAATGATTTGAAGAGACCGTTACGTAACATTCTCAATTTGGCGGAATGGTTAACTTCTAAAGAGAATGTAAAGGAGAGTCTGTTAGGAGAAAGGGCTGAGATTTATGAAGATCTTTTTATAATTAAAGAACAAGTTATTCAAATGGATATGTTAATCAATGGTATTTTAAGTTATTCATTGCATTTGGAGAAAGAAAAAGAGATCAAAAAAGTAAATCTGTCCTCACTTATTGACAGAATTATTCTAGTGAACAGTTCTGAAAACTGCAAGATAGAAGTGAAAAGCGAGTTTCCAGATGTGTACTTTAACGAATCTCAGTTGCTACAAGTTTTTCAAAACTTAATCCAAAATGCCATAAAGCATAATGACAAAAGTAATGTATATATTAAGCTTGATTTTGTAAATGAAATGGACTGCTATGTGTTTTCTGTTTCAGACAATGGTCCAGGGATAGAGAAGAGATATCATCGCAAAATATTTCAACTTTTTCAAAAGCTAGGTTTAAAAAAGCATGTCGATTCGATAGGTATTGGATTGGCTCTTGTAAGAAAAATTATTGAAAGAAATGGGGGAGAGGTATGGCTAGAAAGTAAATTAGGTGAAGGAACAACGTTTTTCTTTACCATAAGAAAAGATTAAGGCTGGTCCTTTGGTTGTAAAATTTTTTAAAACATGTATTCCGTTTCGCAGAGTTATTAAGAGAAATCTACCAGTCGTAAGATTTATGGGCATCTAATCTTATAAAAATAAACAATAGTAATGTAAAGCCCCATAATGATGAGCCTCCATAACTAAAAAAAGGAAGAGGTATTCCAATAGTTGGTAAAATTCCGATGACCATTCCAATGTTAACAATTATATGAAAAAAGAGTATTGAAGCGGCACCATAACCATAAATTCTTCCAAATTTGTTGGTATGCGTTTCAGCAAGATAAATAATTCTAAGGAGTAAGAGTGAAAAAAGAATAATTACAGTTGAACTACCTAGGAACCCCCATTCTTCGCTTACAGTACTGAATATATAATCCGTGTCTTGCTCAGGAACAAAGTTACCTTGTGTTCTATCTCCTTTTAAAAATCCTTTTCCGCTAAATCCTCCAGAGCTAATTGTTAATTGAGCTTGGTAAGTGTTGTAGCCGATTCCCCGATTGTCTTTAATTTTACCAAGTAAGATGTCAAAACGATCTTTTTGATGTTGTTCGAGAATATTGTTATAAGTATAACCTATACCTACAATAAAAATACTTGTAACTATATAGGTACTAATTACTCTTAAAAGATTAAAACGAAGAAACCTTTTGTTTTTGTAAGCTGCATATATTACATAAATAGATATTAAGGTTAAAGAAATTACTAATACCCACGTAATTCCAAAAGAAATAGTTAGTAAGAATAGTAATACTGATAAGGCTCCTAATACAAAATAGGCTAGTGTAATGCCTTCACGATTTAAAACCAGGAAAAAGGCAAAATAAATTACGACCGAACCCATATCTGGTTGTAAAGCGATTAGAAAAGCCGGAGAAAAAATTATAACGAATGCCTTTATTTGATTTTTAAGAAGGTCTAAATTATATTGTCGATCACTCATTAATTTGGCCAAAGCTAAGGCAGTAAAAGCTTTGGCAAATTCTGAAGGTTGTAACCCAACTCCTCCGAAATTATACCAAGAGGTTGCTCCGTTAATTTTTTTACCTAAAACAAGTACTCCTGCTAACAGAAGTAAAGAAAAGAGGTATAAAATGCTCGAAAATTTTTCGTAGAATTTAGAATTAAAAAACAAAACGAAAATAATAATTGGAACGCTCAGTCCTATCCAAATAAGCTGTTTTCCATATCTCGATGAAAAATCGAAGATTTCACGACTGTTTTCGTTAGAAGATGCGGCATAAATATTTACCCATCCAAAAACGACGAGTATGATATATAGAAATACCGTTATCCAATCTATTCCGGCAAATATGTTATTTCTCTCCTGACGCAATGGTGTCTATTTTAGGGATTAATTTATCGTATTCTGTTTGCAAGCTTAGGTCCAGCATTCTCTTTTCAACGTATTTTCTTTCTATTTCTCCTTTTAAATATTTTTCAATGAGGAGGCTAGTAATTGGGGCTGCTATGGTTGATCCATAGCCACCATTTTCAATATAAACGGCAAGAGCTATTTTAGGATTATCTTTGGGGGCAAAAGCGACTAAAATAGAGTGGTCTTCTAATTGCTTGCGTTTACCATTAATTCTAATAAAGTTTTCAACTGTCCCAGTTTTACCGCATATTTCAATTCCGGGTACTTGACTGCCTCTAGCAGTACCTTTTGTGAATACCTCATGCATAGCTTCGACAGCAATATTGAAATGCTGAGGATCGATGGTTGTGTTTATTTTTTCTACGTAAGCCTTATTTTTAATCGGATTGTCGTCTATTTTTTTTACAATATGTGGACGGTAGAAGTATCCTCTATTCGCAATAGCGGCAGTCATATTAGCCAATTGCATAGGGGTCGTTTCTACCTCTCCTTGACCAATGGAGTTTGAAATTGTCGTTGTTGGTCCCCATCTAAAAGTATATTGCCTATTGTAGTAAGTTGAGTCGGGAATTCTACCTTTTTGCCCTGTAGGTAGATCATAGCCGAGATAGTTTCCAAGACCAAAACTTTTGGCATGTGTACTCCAGTTCTCTAACCCAATTTTTGAGTTTTCCGCTTTATCGATTATTCGTCTGTAGGTGGTGGCAAAATAACTATTACATGACTTCGCGATGGCGGTTTTTAAACGAATAGGATACCCAGTGATTCCACAGTGACATCCCATAAATTCATTTTTTCTTTTACCATATCTATATCCACCATAGCAACGTACAGAAAATCTATCATCGATAACTCCTTCTTGCAAGCCAATTAAACCATTTATAATTTTAAAAGGTGATCCAGGGGCATACATGGCCTGTAAACCTCTATCAAAGGTAGGTTGGTTAATGGAATCGTAAAAAAGCTTTGTTGAATTCTTTGAACGTTTTCTTCCGACTAGTAAATTCGGATCATAAGAGGGAGCAGATATTAAAGCTAAAATTTCGCCTGTTTTAGGTTCAATGGCAACAATTCCTCCTCTTTTCCCTTCCATAAGCTTTTCACCATATTGCTGTAATTCAGTATCAATGGTAAGTGTTAAATCTTTTCCAGAGATGGCAAGTGTATCTAGTTTACCGTTGTTATAAGACCCAGTTATTTCATTTAAATTGTTTCTTTTGAAATACCTTTTACCTTTTACTCCTCTCAAGACTTCTTCGTATTGTTTTTCAATACCCAGCTTACCAATTAATTCACCTTGTTCATAATAACTACTCGATCTGGCTTTTTGTTCATTAACTTCTCCAATAAACCCCAGTACATTTGCTGCAGATTTAATAGGATAATTTCTAATAATACGTTTTTGAACATAAAACCCTTCAAATTTGGATAGTTTTTCCTGAAGAAAGGCAAAGTCTTCTTTAGATAATTGTTTTAAAAATACTGAAGGAAGCCACCTAGCGTAGCGTTCGGCTTTATTAAATCGTTTTAAAAAGTTCTCTTTAGTTATTTTAAGTAGCGAACAAAATTCTAATGTGTCTAACTCTTTCACCTCTTTCGGGATAACCATTACATCATAAGAAAGTTGGTTTGCTACTAAAAGTTTACCATTTCTATCATAAACATAGCCTCTTTCAGGATAATCGTACTCAACTTTGACTGTTGAACTAAGAGTTGGATTTTGTTTTTTGGCATGAAGAATTTGTAGCTGAAATAATCTTCCGATATAGATAACAGCAACTAAAACAATTAGAAAGACCAATAAAAAACTTCGTTTCATGATAGCTTTTTTCTAAAAATAAAACTTCCTAAAAAATATAATATTAAAGTGAATAACGTTGAAAGTAGTGTATTAATTATAACACTTGAAAAATTACTGAAACTAAAGTTAATAAAGCTAAACAATATAAAATGATGCAAAACTGTTAAAATTGCTACATAATTAAATACTTTATCAAATGTTTCCAATCGTAAATCAAATAATAGGTAATCCGATTCTGTTTTTTTGAAAATAGTTCTTACCAGAAACAGACGTATATAAGCTATAAATAAAGTAGCAAAAGCATGAATACCTCCTGAGTTAGAAAATAAATCGACACATAAACCAAGAAAGAAGCTAACGGTTAAAAAAGGAATTCGTTTTTGGCTAAGAGGAAATATAAAAATATAAGCTATGTATAAATATGGATTAATATAACCGAATAACAGAATATTATTAAGAACTAGAACTTGTAAAAGAACAAAAAACAAGAATAATAAAATAAGTTGTATGGTTTTATTCATTTGGGTTGCTTAAGTCTTTGATTTCATTTTTATGAAAATTAGTAATGATATTCACACTTCCAATATTTGTCATGTCATTAAACAGTCGAATGTTAATTGTGTTAATGGCCGAAACTTTTTCAGGAATATTTTCTACAGTTCCAATAGGAAGTCCTTCGGGAAATATAGAAGATTTTCCTCCAGTTATGATGGTATCTCCTATGGTTAATGCAGCTTGTCTTGGTATGTCAGAAAGTTGAACAATATTAATGTTTTCTCCATTCCATTCTAGCGTGCCAAAATGATGGCTGTTTTTTAGTCGAGCATTAATTTTACTATTCTTATTTAGAATAGATTGAACTCTGGCATAACTACCAGAAACATTTTCTGTAATACCAATAATTCCTTTACTGTTAACTACGGCCATTTCATGAGCAACATTATGATGCTGGCCTCTATTAATTGTAAGAAAGTTATAAGGAGTATGGTAATTGTTGTCAATTATCTTTCCGCTTATGTATTGATACTTTTGTTTGTAATATATACTATCATCCACAGTTCTTAACTGAGTTGTATCAATAGTGGTGTAAAGCTGTTCAAGTTTGTTTTTTAAAGCGGTGTTTTCTTCTAGTAATAAATCGTTTTCGCTTTTTAGTTTAAGGTATTGATTTATGTTATTCGTTTTATCTAGAAGACCACCAGAAATTACATTAGCGGAATTGATAAACTTACTTTTATGGAAAGAGTGATTATTGATGATTAATGCAACAGCTATAATTTCTAGAAAAATGAAATACAAGAAATATTTATACTTCTGTAAGAAATAAATAAGCTGTTGCATAAATAATCATCACGTTTATTTGATTAATACTGATTTGTATTTTTCTAAGTTCTTTAAAGCAATTCCGGTTCCACGAACAACTGCCCTTAAAGGATCTTCTGCTACATAAACTGGTAAATCTGTTTTACGAGACAAACGTTTATCTAAACCTCTTAACATTGATCCACCACCAGCTAAATAAATACCAGTGTTGTATATGTCAGCAGCTAATTCTGGAGGAGTTTTTGATAGGGTTTCCATAACAGCATCTTCTATACGTAAAATAGATTTATCAAGAGCCTTAGCAATTTCTCTGTAAGAAACTTGAACCTGTTTTGGTTTTCCGCTTAATAAATCTCGACCTTGAACCATCATATCTTCTGGTGGGGTATCGAGATCTTCAGTAGCCGAACCTATTTGAATTTTTATTTTCTCAGCGGTGGTTTCCCCAACATAGAGGTTGTGTTGTGTACGCATGTAATACATGATATCACTTGTAAATAAATCACCAGCGACTTTTACCGACTGATCGCAAACAATACCTGCAAGGGCAATTACCGCAATTTCGGTAGTACCACCACCTATATCAATAATCATATTCCCTTTTGGTTCCATGATATCAATTCCAACACCAATTGCAGCTGCCATTGGTTCATAGATTAAATATATTTCCTTGGCGTTCATATGACGTGCGGAATCAATAACCGCTCGTTTTTCAACTTCAGTAATACCTGAGGGAATACAAATTACCATTCGTAACGAAGGAGGGAATAACTTCTTTTTGATAGCAGGAATTTTCTTAACAAACTCCTTTATCATTTCCTCTGAAGCTTGGAAATCAGCGATAACTCCATCCTTTAATGGACGAATGGTTTTTATGTTTTCATGAGTTTTTCCTTGCATTCTATTGGCTTCATGACCTGTGGCAATAATTTTACCAGACAGCCTGTTCCTAGCAACAATAGAAGGGCTGTCAATAACTACTTTGCCATTATGGATTATTAGTGTGTTTGCAGTTCCTAAATCAACTGCAATATCTTCGGTCATAAAGTCGAAAAACCCCATAAAATGTTTGTCTTTTATCTAAATTATTGATGCGTTTACACAAATCTATAAAAAATATACATTGTTTTTACATCAAAAATAATTAATGTTTAAAATGTCTTGTCCCAGTGAATACCATTGCTACGTTGTTTTCATTACAATAGTCAATGCTTAATTGATCCTTAATTGAACCTCCTGGTTGAATTACACTTTTTACTCCAGCATTATCTGCTATTTCAACACAGTCAGGGAATGGGAAAAATGCATCGCTAGCCATTACTGATCCAGACAAATCGAAATTAAAACTTTTCGCTTTTTCAATTGCTTGTCTTAAAGCATCAACTCTACTAGTTTGCCCCGTTCCGCTTGCACATAATTGTTTGTTTTTAGCCAAAACAATTGTGTTTGACTTTGTGTGTTTGCAAATTTTAGAAGCAAATAATAAATCTTCTAACTCTTTTTCAGATGGTTTATTGTTTGTAGCATACGTTAAATCCTCTAAAACATCTGTTTTATTATCTTTATCTTGGACTAATACTCCATTTAAAGCAGTTCTTACTGTTTGTTCAGGAAGAGCAACATCTTTTTGAATTAAGATAACTCTGTTTTTCTTTCCTTTTAAAATCTCTAAAGCGTCATCATCATAAGAAGGAGCAATAACAACTTCACAGAACAATTTATGAATTTCTTCGGCAGTTGCCTTATCTATTTTATCATTAGCTATTAAAATACCTCCAAAAGCAGATACAGGATCTCCAGCCAAAGCATCTACATAAGCTTGGTGCATTGTATCACGTTGAGCAAAACCACAAGCATTATTATGTTTTAAAATAGCGAAAGTAGGAGCCTCTCCCTTAAATTCGTTCATTAAATTGACAGCGGCATCAACATCTAACAAATTGTTATAACTTAACTCTTTACCATGAAGCTTATCGAACATTGCATCCAAATCCCCAAAGAAATATCCTTTTTGGTGAGGGTTCTCTCCATAACGTAAAGTTTTTGAAGTGGTTTCACTTGCTTTATATACTACTTCATCTTCATTAAAATAATTGAAAATAGCAGTATCGTAATGAGAAGAGATATTGAATGCTTTCGCAGCAAACTTTTTTCTTTCAGAAATACTTGTTTCACCGTTATTCTTATCAATGATCGATAAAAACTCATCATATTGCTCCATTGATGAAACAATTACGGTATCTTTAAAGTTCTTAGCTGCCGCCCTAATTAAAGAGATTCCTCCGATATCAATTTTTTCGATAATGTCTTGTTCAGCAGCTCCAGAAGCAACTGTCTTTTCAAAAGGATATAAATCAACAATTACCAAATCAAGTTGAGGAATATTATATTCTTGCATTTCTGCAACATCACCTTCATGATCCTGTCTGTTTAATATACCTCCAAAAACTTTTGGATGTAAAGTTTTTACTCTTCCTCCCAAAATAGATGGGTAAGAAGTTACGTCCTCAACAGGTACTACGTTAATACCTAGATCTTTAATAAACTTCTCAGTACCGCCAGTTGAATAAATAGTAACATTTAACTCATTAAGTTTTTTTACTATTGGCTCTAATCCGTCTTTATGAAATACGGAGATAAGTGCTGATTTGATAGTTTTTGTGTTGCTCATTTTTGTTGTGTTGTTAAACGAGCAAAAGTACTAAAACCCTGAGGGTTTTACAATAGAAGAATTTAACTTTTTTACATTAAAAAACGCTGTCAAAATATAACATTTTTAGACAGCGTTTTTAACAATCAGATAAAGTGAGAATTTAGTTTTCACTCTGCATTTTCTAGAAAATTTCTAAACCATGTAGTAAATTTCTCTATTAACGATTGTTGAGCTCTGTTCTGAGAATTAGTATCACTCAGAGCGGCGTAAGTGGGGAATTCTTTACGACTCATAAACTAAGGGAATTAAATGTTAATAAAGTTGTTAATAAATATTTTATCAAATAAAGTAAAAAAAACTTTAATAATCAAGTATTTAAGTGTATTTTATACAAAATTGCTAACTTTCTCGCAAACAAACTCTAATAATTCTTCGTCTGCCTTCGAAAAAGGATTAATTGAATGCGAATCGATGTCAATCTGTCCAATGTTTTCTCCATTGACAAAAATTGGAATTACAATTTCGGATTTAACTTTCCAACCACATGAAATATAGTTGTCTTGCTCACTAACATCTTGCACTACAAAATTTTCATTACTGACAGCAACCTGACCACAAATTCCTTTTCCAAAAGGAATTATTGTGTGTTCCGTAAGTTCGCCATTAAATTGAGCTAATTTTAACTCTTCTTTATCTCCGTTTCTAAAGTAAAAACCTACCCAGTCATAATAAGAAATCTCAGACGCTAGGTGGTCGCAAATTTGTTGAAGTTTATCTTCCTTAGAAATCGGGGAATCACAAATTTTTCCAATTTGTGTTTTTATTTCTGCTATTTTATCCATAATTTAAGGTTCAAATAATAGTTGATAACAACGATGCAAAAATACTTTTAAGAAATGTATTGAGAAAATATTTATCGTTTTTTATAACTTTGCTTTAATGAGAATTTTATTCCAGAAAATATCATCTGTATTTTTAGCACTCATGCTAATACTTTCAACGATTTCTTTTACCGTTGAGAAGCATTTCTGTGGTGATTCTTTGGTGAATATCTCTTTTTTAGGAGATGCTGGCGCTTGTCAGGATGAGCCTGATGATGATTGTGCCGATTCATTGTTGACCTTAGAAAAGGACTCTTGTTGTAAGAATGAGATTACCTATTTAGAAGGACAATATGAGATAAACAAAGCAATAAAAGAGAAAAGCCTTTTTAATAAGATAAATAGTGTTGCTGTATTAAATGAAGAAAAGGTATTTCAGTTCTTCGGTGTTGTAGATACTCTCGACCTATTAAACCAGGAATATTCACCCCCTCAAATAACATACGATATCCAATTACTTTACGAAGTTTTTATCATATGATTTGTATTTAAACCTCAGGTTTAGAATAGAAATAATTGATAAAATAGAAAAATATGAAAAGTATAATCAGTACAATGGTGCTGTTTATAAGTGTAGTATCTTTTTCTCAAAGTCCCCTCAAAGGAACAATTTCATATATAAATGATTCAGGGATTGAAGAGTCAATTCAAGGAGCTTCGGTATATTGGTTGGGAACGCAAGTAGGTACGTTTACCAATGAAAGAGGAAGCTTTGTATTACCTTATAAAAAAGAGTATAAAAAAATAGTAGTTAGTTTTGTAGGGTTCAAAACTGATACGATAATAATAAACAAAAACACCCCATTAAGTTATGTTTTAAAAGAAGAAAATACTTTAGAAGAAGTAGAAATAAGAGTGGAGAAGGAGGCAACTCAACGATCTTTCTTTGAAGCGCAAAATGTTATGAATGTAGGAAGTGCTGAGTTGTTGAAAGCAGCTTGTTGTAATCTATCTGAAAGTTTTGAAACAAATCCATCAATTGATGTGAATTTTTCTGATGCTTTAACAGGAGCAAAGCAAATACAAATGTTAGGATTGAAGAGTCCTTATCTTTTAATTACCCAAGAGAATATTCCATCTATACGCGGAGCATCTCAGGCTTTTGGCTTGACATTTACTCCAGGAACATGGGTCGAAAGTATCCAAATAACAAAAGGAGCTGGAAGTGTTGTTAACGGTTTTGAAAGTATTTCTGGTCAAATTAATGCTGAGCTAGTAAAACCTTTTAGTGATAGTAAATTTTTTGTCAATTTTTATGGAGCGCTAGGAGGTAGATTAGAGTTAAATACGCATATCAACAGAAAAGTTTCTGATAAATGGCAAACAGGAATTTATGTTCATGGAAATCATAGAGGACAGAGGTTTGATCGTAATAGTGATGGTTTTTTGGATAATCCATTGGCAAATCAAATAAATATCATGAATAGATGGCAATATACCGACTCGGAAAAAGGTTGGGTTAGCTTTATTAATTTAAGGTATTTAAATGATAGCAAGCAGATGGGGCAACTCAATTTTGATTTTAATGAAGGGAAGGGGAGTACTGAAGTTTGGGGAAGTGAGATTGAAACTTCAAGATTTGATTTATCTACCAAATTGGGATATGTTTTTCCTGAATTACCCTTCCAAAAAATTAGTTTTCAGCTAGCATATTCCAATCATGATCAAGAGTCTTATTTCGGATTACGAGATTATAATATCAATCATAAAAGTTTTTATGGAAACGGACTGTTTAGTTCTATTATAGGAGATACAAGGCATAAGTTTAAAACAGGCTTTAGTTTCTTATATGATAAATATTCAGAATTAGTTATTGATAACAGCTTTGGTAGGACTGAACGCGGAGTTGGAGCTTTTTTTGAATATGCTTATGACAATAATGACAACTTTAGTTTAACAGCAGGGCTTCGATTAGATACTCATAATTTATTAGGAACGTTTGTAACACCAAGAGTTCATGTTCGATATACTCCTTGGGTAAAAGGAGTTTTAAGAGCTTCTTTTGGAAGAGGAGTAAGGAGCGCTAACATTTTTGCTGAAAACCAACAGTTGTTTGCTTCATCGAGAGCTATAAATGTGCAGAGAGAAGGAGGGCAAATTTATGGGTTAAACCCTGAAGTTGCTTGGAACTACGGTTTTTCCTTTTTGCAAGGATATAAATTGTTCGGACGTAAAGGTAGTTTTAGTGTTGAGTACTATCAAACTACTTTTCAGGATAAAGTTGTTGTCGATTGGGAAAACTCTAGTGCTATTTCGTTTTATAACTTAAAAGGAGATAGTGAGGCTAAAAGTTTTCAGGTTGAAGTAAATCAAAATTTGATACCTTATTTCAATCTTCGATTAGCGTACAGGTTGAATAACGTTACTACTGATTATAATGAAGGAAGATTGACAAAGCCATTATTGGCAAGAGATCGTTTTTTTACGAGTATATCCTATGAAACACCGTTGAAAGCGAATGGAGCCAAGTGGAAATTTGATACTACTTACAACTGGTTAGGAAAACAACGATTACCTGGAAGTCAGGAAGATCTTCTTAATAGAGGTTTAACCCAATATGCTCAATCATTCAGTACACTTAACGCTCAAATAACAAAAGTTTTTTCGGAGAAGTTTGAGGTTTATGCTGGAGCTGAGAATATTACAGATGTTCGTCAAAGTAGTCCAGTGTTAGGTAGTAATAATCCTTTTGGGGAAAATTTTGATACAACGATAGTTTATGCGCCAATTTTTGGTAGCAATTATTACACAGGTTTAAGATTTAAATTAAATTAATTATGAAGAAAATAGTTTTAATAGTATTGTTAATTATGGCAGGAATATCGGTTTCTGCTCAAAAGAAAAAAAAGAATGCAAAAGCGGTAATCAAGGTTGATGGCGTTTGTATGATGTGCAAGAAAAGAATAGAAAAAGCAGCCTTGTCTACAAAGGGAGTTAAATACGCCATTTGGAACGTAAATACTCATGACCTTAGTTTGATTTTTGATGAACGAAAAACTAATTTAAAATCAATTAAAGAAGTTGTTGCTAATGTTGGGCATGATACAAAGGAAATAAAGGCAACAAAAGAGGTTTACGATAATTTACATCCTTGTTGTAAATACCGTGATGAGGAAGTAAGAGATGATCATAAGCAGAAAGGAAAGTAAGTTTAAGCAAAATCCCGAGTTCAACTCGGGATTTTGTTATATCATATGTAAATTATTTAATTCTTGATTGGTAAGCTCTCTCCATCTACCACGAGGTAAATTCTTCTTTGTTAGTCCTGCGAATATTACACGATCAAGTTTTGTGACACTGTAATCAAAATGCTCAAATATTTTACGAACAATTCGGTTTCTTCCTGAGTGAATTTCAATACCAACTTCATTCTTTTTTCCACCTTCTACATAAGAAACAGCATCGATAAATACTTTTCTTCCTTCAATAACAACATCACCTCTCAATTTTTCCAAGTCAGCTAAAGTTAGCTTTCTATCTAAAGTTGCGTGATATAACTTTCTTACATTGTGTTTAGGATGAGTTAGCTTCTTGGCTAGTTCTCCATCGTTTGTAAATAAAAGTAAGCCTGTTGTATTTCTATCAAGTCTTCCGACTGGATAAATACGCTCAGAAGTAGCATTGCCAACTAGCTCCATTACTGTTTTTCTACCACGATCATCTTCCATAGTGGTAATGTAGTTCTTAGGCTTATTTAATAAAATATATCGTTTCTTTTCCATTGAAAGTAATGTTCCATCGAAACGTACTTCATCACCTGGCTGAACTTTATACCCCATTTCAGTAACTAATTTACCGTTAATAGTAACGCTACCATGCTCTATAAAGGTGTCGGCCTCTCTTCTTGAACAAATACCAGCATTTGCTATGTACTTATTTAAACGAACACCTGACTTTGCCTCTTGTTGAGGTTTTGTATTATCGGGTTTTGATTTTTTAAAGTTTTTCTTGAATTGAGGTTTGTTATGAGGATTGCTGTTTCTTCCAGCATGTCGTCCTCTCGACGAGTTTTTTGAATTCATATCTATGTTTTAAAAACGCGTGCAAAAGTACACTAATTATTTGAAAATTAATCCAAAACGTGAATTACTTTGTCTAGAATCAACGTTTTATCTATAAATAGTAGGCTAAATACACCAATTAAAAGTAATAGTTTCAGTATATTATGTAGCAAACGATATTGGTTTTTCTCTTTGGCTTTGTTTATATAAAACCCAACAAAAAATAAAATAAAAGCTGCGAAGTAAAAGTAATACTTCATATAGGTAATTGCTGGATAATTGAATAATATGGCTACTGGTAGTAGTGTTAATATTAATAGGAAAATAATTACTTGTTTCGACTTTTTTTCCCCATACTTTACAGGAAAGGTGTTGTAATTGTTAGCAATAGCTCCTTTTATGTTTTCTAAATCCTTAATTATTTCTCTAACCATGATAACTAAAAATAGGAAGCACGCATGAACAAATATTACTTTAGAAAAGTTCTTAAAATGAACTAAAATCGCAAAGAATGGTAGTATGGTCAAAACAGTAACCGAGGTAAGTCCAACGATTGGATATTTTTTGAGTTTATGGGAATAAAACCATATTGCAAAAATATAACAAGCAAAAAAAAGAGCAGCGCGCCAAGAAACCAACCATCCAAAACAAAAGCCAATAAAATTAAGGATAAAATAGAGAGATAGTTTTGTTTCTTGTTTTACAAAAGAATCTAATCCAGCTTTAATAGGACGGTTAATTCGGTCTGCTTTTACATCATAAAAATTATTAATAATATAACCTCCCGCGATTACACATGTAGTGGCCAGTACTAAATACAATAAATGAAAATCAAGAAGTATATGTTTTAGCGACTTTTGTTCAGAGAAAATAAAAATAGCAGCTAGATATTGGGCTGCTATTAATATTAATATATTATATCCTCTAACTACTGATAGAAGACTGAAAATTTTATAGAAGAGTGTATTTGCTTTAGATGTAGTACTCATAGCAAAATAAGTGTTTTAAAAACGATACACTAATTCTAATTTATAATCTTTTAAACTGTTTTTGGCTTTTTCGAAGTCCTCGGTAAAACCTAAAATATATCCGCCACCACCTGATCCGCATAGTTTCAGGTAGTAATCGTTTGTTTGAATACCATTTTCCCAAACCTTATGAAAGGCTGAAGGAATCATAGGTTTAAAATTCTTTAAGACTACTTTAGACAGTTTTTTTACATTTCCAAATAGAGATTTCATATTTCCTTGTAAGAAATCTTCGATACAAGCATCAGTATGAATAGAAAACTCTTCACTTAACATTTTTCTAAAGCCTTCATTTTTCATCTTATTCATAAAAATGCTAACCATTGGCTCTGTTTCTCCTATTTGCTCAGAATCTAGTAGAAATACAGCTCCTTTACCTTCTTTTTGAGAAGGTATACCCGTTGCTTCAATATTTTCTTTAGAATTAATTAATATTGGAAGACTTAGGTATGAGTTTAGAGGGTCTAAGCCCGAACTTTTTCCATGGAAATACGATTCCATAATAGAAAAAATTTCTTTTAGCTTCAATAATTTATCTCTGGTTAAATTTTCAAGAACTGTAATTTTGTTAATGGCGTACTTATCGTATATAGATGCAACTAAGGCACCAGAGCTTCCAACTCCATATCCTTGAGGGATTGATGAGTCAAAATACATTCCATTATCAATATCACTCTTAAAGCTTTTAAGGTCAAAATCCACAAGCTCAGTATCGAGCTTTGCTAAGTAGTCGTAAAGTCCAATAAGACTTGAGTTTGATTTCTTAGCTTCACCTGTTAAAGTTTTTACTGATTTGAGAGCTCCTTTATATGAGTTAAAGGGGATTGCTAGCCCTTTGGAGTCTTTGATAATACCATATTCTCCAAAGAGTAAAATTTTAGCATAAAATAAAGGTCCTTTCATAGATTCTTTGTAATTACAATATTGCAAAAATACGAGTAATTGTTCTAGTTTCCAATTTATTACTTCGTGTTTTTGTGGAATGTCTTCCAAATACCTGATTTCTCGTTATCTCGATATTTACCTTTTTCTTTTATTTTTCCATTTTTATAAAAGATTTTCCACATACCAGAACGTTTTCCTTGGTCATATCTTCCTTGTTCTTTGAGTTCGCCTGACTCATAATATACTTTTCTTAAACCGTGGAGTTTGCCATTTTTGTAATTTGCTTTATGAGAGGCATTCCCATTTTGGTAGTAATAAATTACTAAACCATCAAATTCTTCTCCTCCTGGAGTGTTCACGCTACTGAATCCTTCCATTTGAACTTGACCATTCTTATAGTAATCAACAATCCAAAACCCATTTTTAATCTTCTTTGGGTTAGGACGATAATACTCTCCTTCTGATTTGTTTGTTGGTTGCCAGTTTGCATCAAACCATATAGTTTCCTGTGCTATAATAGATGATGTTGAAAACCCAACAAACATTATATAAAATACGATGGTTGAAATTTTCATAATTAAAGAGGTTAAATGTTAAAAAGTTTGTGCCCCGAAGCCTGTATTATCACAAATATACTGATTTTTTTGGCAAAATTTTAACAATTCTGCATTTATGAATTCTTCAACTTGCTGTTTTTCATTGTGTGGGTATAAAACGTGGACATTTGCCCCGGCATCTAATGTAAAGCATATATTAGAGTTAGATTTCGAACGGTATTCCCATATTTTATTGATAACTTCAAGTGTATTAGGCTTCATAAGTATAAAATAAGGATTGCTCGTAAGCATCATGGCATGAAGAGTCAGGGCTTCACTTTCCACAAGCTCTATAAAATCTTTTATTTTTCCTTCCTGAAGTATTTTGGAAATCTTGGTTAAATTGTCATTTGCTTGTTTGAATCTCTGTTCGGCAAAAGGATGATCATGCATTAAATTATGACCTACAGTACTTGATACTTGCTTTTCGCCTTTGTCCACTAACAATATGCAATCTTGATAATTTTCAAAAATAGGGTGAACTTTATAAGGGAATTTAATGCCATAATTATCTGAACTTCCTTCAATATCGGGATGTTCTCCCCAAACGACCAAAGGACCTTCGATACTTCTACTTGCACTTCCAGAACCTAATCGAGCTAGAAAAGAAGCTTTTTGAGTTAGGTAGTTGTCATCTAGATTTGGATTCAACTCTTTTTCTAAACTGGTTAGACATTTTGCAATGGCAGACATTCCGCTTGCAGAAGAGGCAATACCACTACTATGAGGGAATGAGTTTTCAGAATGTATTACCATAGAGTAATTAAAGATATACGGGCAATATTCCTTAATTCTGTCGAAAAACTTGGCTATTTTTGGTTTGAAGTCATCTTTTCTTTTTCCTTCAAAATAAAGATCAAATTCAACTTCTGAACTTTTTTGAATTTTTTGAAATTCTATTTTCGTTTTAGTATGGCAATTATTTAATGTAAAACTAATAGACGCATTTTTGGGAAGTTGAGGTTCTGTTTTTCCCCAGTACTTTACAAGCGCAATATTACTTGGAGTTTGCCATTGATGTGTAGCTTTTTCAACCAATTTAACGGCTTCTTGAAAAATAAAATTGACCATATTAAATATGTAGATTTTTTAGCAAAAATACATGATTTTTTCCATTACAGTTGTCCTCTAAAAAGTAAATATACTCTAGGCAAAGAATTTTTGAATTAATGGAAGATTATGAGGATTACATACCTTGTTTTTCAGTTAAATGGAGCTAAGTTTTTGTAAGACATCTTCTTTATAACTTCTGCTAATTGGAACGGACTTTTTGTTAATTTCAATATATTCATTGGTGAATGATACAATTTGTTTAATTGAAACAATGAACGATCGATGTACTCGAATAAAATTATGGTTTGGCAACTTACTTTCTAAGTTGCTTATAGTTTCTCTAGTGACAATAGTTTTTGATTTTGTATGAATCTTTACATAATCACTCAAACTTTCTACATAAAAGATGTCATCAAAATCAACTTTAATCATTTTTCTATCAGAACGCAAGAATATAAAATTATTAGTATGTGAGCTTGGTACGGCGATTCCTGATGATGCTTCCTGGGGTGGATTTGAGGTTTCGAATAACTTGTTTACTGCTCTTAAAAATCTGTCAAAGGCAATAGGTTTTAGTAAGTAGTCGATAGCTTGTAAATCGAATCCTTCGACAGCATATTCTCTATATGCCGTCGTAAAAATTACTTTAATATTTTTTTGGATGGATTTAGCAAAAGTTAGCCCTGATATTTCAGGCATGTTAATATCTAGAAAAATTAAATCAATAGCATGATTATTAATTAGATTCAATCCCTCCATTGCACTTGAGCAACTTTTTATTAAGTTTATGTTTGGAATTTTATCTATGTATGTAGCAAGAATTTCCCTAGCCATAGGTTCATCGTCTATAATTATGCAATTAACTTGTTTCTTCATTTTTTAGTGGAATTGTTAATGTTGCTGAAAATACTTGTTTATCGATGCTTGTATTTAAAGAGTACTTGTCTTTGTATAACATAAATAATCGTTTTTTTATGTTTTCTAATCCAATTCCCTTAGCATTTTTGTTTGATGGTTTGGCACTATTTTTAACTTCGAAATAGAGAGAGGATTGGTTAACTTCTAGTCTAATATTTATTGATAATACTCCTTTTATAGGAACACCGTGTTTGAAAGCGTTTTCAACAAAAGGAAGTAAAAGCATCGGAGCTATTTCAATATTTGTTTTATTAACTTCTTTTAGAAATTGGATCTTAAGATTTTCTTGGAACCTCATTTTTTCAAGGGTGATATAATCTTCAATGTGTTCAACTTCATTACTTAATGGTACCAAGGGTTTTTCTACTTGGTATAAAATATAGTCCAAGAGATTTGATAACCTCAGGATCATATCAGGAGCTTCATCGGCTTTTTTTAGAGCAAATCCATATAATGTATTTAAAGTATTAAATAAGAAATGAGGGTGGATTTGCATTTTTAAAAACTTAAGTTCTTGCTCCTTTAATTCTAATTGAGTTTCGAGAAATTTGTTTTTTAAATTTTGCTTTTCATCAAGTACCCTATAATTACTCATTAATATTTTGAATCCACTAACCAATGTGATAATCAATAGCACGCATATTGAGATAACCGAAGGATTTTTAATTAATACAGGCATTTGTTGATATTCAAGGTTGAAGAAAAATGTAAACCCCAGAATTATGGTTAGTGTAACTCCGAATAATGTGAAAATTAGAGTGTATACAGTGTATAGAGCAAATTGCCAATATTTTTGAGTTAGTAAAAAATCAGGTATGAGTTTGCTAATAAAAACATAAGTAGCAACAATAGTTATTGAAGCCATTATGATTGAGAAAAAAAGAAGGAAGGAATGGTTTTGGCTTCCTGAACTAAAGAAAAGATAAAAAAATCCCCAAACGATTCCCCAAAACAAAATATGTAATGGAACCTTTTTTGAGAATGATATTATAAGCTTTTGCATCATGCAAAAAAGTGAAAAATAATTTAATTTGCCTGCTAAATATAGATGAAATACTAAATTAAAGATGGATTCGACTTAATATTTTATTATTTAATGAAATATTGAGATCATTGCAGAATCAAGAAGGAAAATTGTTGTTAGTCTCAAAATATTCAATTGAAGTTAAAAGCGGGTATACATTAGCGACAGAAACAATTAAAAAATTTATTATGACTATTTTACAACAAACGAGAGAGTTAACATCGGCTGAAATGGATGCACTTATAGAAGAAGGAGGTAGAAGTAGTGTTAACATATTAAATGAGGGAGGTTATTTATTTATGATTCCCTTGCTTATTCTTTTATTGGTGGTGGTTTTTCTATTTATTCGAGGGTTTAAATCTAATACTGAAAAGAATGCTCAATTATTAAAATCTATCGGGTTATTTTCGTTAGCCTTTGGTGTTTTAGGTTTTATACTAGGGATGTTAGGTGCTTTGGAGGCAATTGCACTTGCGAATAGCATTAGTCAACAAGTTTTGGCAGCTGGATTAAAAGTAGCGCTTATAGCTCCGACATTTGGATTGGTCATTTTGGTGTTTGCTAGATTATTTGACATTATTCTCCTTTGGATGAGAAAAGAAAAGGAAGAATAAGAAGTATAAAAATTGAAAAGGTAAGCTTAAAAGAGCTTGCCTTTTTTATGATATAGGGGTATTTAAATTGCAATCATTTTAAAAATAGAGTTTTAATGGTTTTTAAAATTGAAAGACTAGGGAAAACCCTTATGTTAAATCTAGGGTTTTTGAGTAGTGATAAACTTATAAATTTTAACATATTAAACAGGTAAACTATTATAACTTTGCAACTGTTCTAGGAGACGTCTTAGAATTTTTCTTTTTCATAGCAATTTTCCCGCTCTATTTTGGAGCGGGTTTTTTTATCCTTTAATTCAATAGAATACATCTACAGAAATCTACCTTTTGTCGAAGTAGTTGACGTTTAGTTTTTTATGTGTTTTATATTTACACCAGTAACAAAGAAAACAATATTCCCCTTATATATTTTCCCCTTGAATATTAGCAGGAAGACTTCAAAAAGAAGTCTTCTTACTGTTTTATAGAGGTTCGTTTAAATCTTTATATAGGTCTAATTCAAATTTGCAAGATTCTTAAATAAGCTTTAAGTTTGAAAAAAATTGTAATAGATAATACCCAGAAAAAACATACCAAAAAAATACTTTACTTACACTTTAACCGTTTAACCTTTGCGATACATAATTTATTTAAATAGTTAAAATGTTAAGTGTCCAAGATAGCGTCCCCTCAAGTAAAATCTTAGAGAGCTAAGTTTTGTTCTCATTTTAAATTTATTTAATTATTAAAATACCTATTTCTGTTTTGGAAATAGGTATTTTTGCGTAAACAAATATCCGTGAGTAGAAAAATCAAATTGATATGGGACTTTAAAGGTCCTGAGGGACTTGAAACAGCGAAACATCATTGCATTCATTTGAAAGAGTTTGCTGAAATAGATAATCTAACATATCATGAGGTTAATCATGAACAACTTCATGAGTTTCATGTGATAGCTTTCATTACAGTAGATGAAGCCGATATGAAAACATTTAGAGATGCGTTAAAACCGCATCGAGGAGTTCTAGCAAACTAAACAGAAGAATTTTAAGCTACAAATAAACTTCTAGTTAGGAAGTTGTTTTCTTTCATTTTTATAACTAGAAAGTAATTAAACTGTATATAATTCAGTCGTTGATGGCTATTTCCAGTGTTTTTAGCTAAAAAAAAAGGTAAATAATTATATACTGATTCATTTTAGGCAATACTAAATTAAACAAGCATTGTTCGAATGAATTATAGAAAACAACTTTACTTATTTCTTTTTTCCGTTATATCAATCTCTTGTAGTCAAAAACAAGAAAGCTATGATTTAATAAAAGAAAATTTATTTACTGGTGGAATAGAAGGTCCAGCTACAGATTATTTAGGGAATATTTATGCAGTTAATTTTGAAAAAGAAGGAACAATTGGTAAAGTAACTGCTTCTGGTGAAAGCAGTATATTTCTCGAGTTGCCTAATGGAAGTATTGGAAATGGTATTCGATTTGGTGATAAAAATCAAATGTTTGTTGCTGATTATACTAATCATAATGTTCTTGAAGTGAATCTTGAGACGAAGGAAATTCAAGTTTTTGCGAACCAACCTTTGGCAAATCAACCAAATGATATTGCGGTATTGTCTAATACAACGTTATATGCTAGCGATCCAAATTGGAAAGAAAGTACAGGGAACTTGTGGAAGGTGACCAAGGAGAATGGTTTTGAATTGTTAGAAAAGAACATGGGGACTACGAATGGAGTAGAGGTGAGCCCTGATGGTAAAAAGCTATATGTAAACGAATCTGTTCAAAGAAAAGTTTGGGTGTATGATATTAAAGAAAATGGTGATGTTGCGAATAAAAAGGAATTGATTTCATTTAAAGACTTCGGATTGGATGGTATGCGTTGCGATAAAGACGGAAACCTTTATGTTTGTCGCTACGATAAAGGTACAGTGGTAGTACTTTCACCAGAAGGAGAAGTGGTAAATGAAATACATCTTACAGGGAAAAAACCAACCAATATTACCTTTAGTCAAGATTATTCTAAATGTTATATTACAGTTGCTGATAGAGGTTGTATTGAAGTGATTGACTTAATATAGTCATATCAACTATTAGCTATACTTTGGGCGCATATGTAGCCTCCTGTCCAGGCGTTTTGAAAATTGAATCCACCAGTAATGGCATCTATGTTTAAAATTTCACCTACAATAAATAGGTTTTTATGGATTTTGCTTTCGAAACGCTTGAAGTTAATTTCTTTGAGGTCAATTCCTCCTGCGGTAACAAACTCATCTTTAAAAGTAGTTCTACCATTGGCATTGAAGAGCCCTTGAGTTAATTGTAGAGACAAGGCGTTTAATTGTTTATTACTCAAATCTGCCCAATTTGCTTTGGCTGAAATTTTAGAAGCATTTAGTAAGCGTTCCCATAGCCTTTTAGGAATGTCTGAAAAGGGAGATCTTAAATAAATCTGTTTTTTAGAAAACTCTTGTTTAAAGTTATTGAGCATTTCAAGAGCTAAATCGGTATCCATACCAAGCCAATTAACAATAACATTGTATTGATAGTTCTTTTCAGCTAATATTCTAGCTCCATAAGCAGAAAGCTTTAAAACAGCGGGCCCACTCAGCCCCCAGTGGGTAATTAATAAGGGACCAGAATTTTCAAGTTTTGTTTTAGCGATTTTTACGATGGCTTTAGGAACGGATATTCCTCCCAAATCAATAATACGAGGATCTTTAATGTTAAAAGTAAATAAAGAGGGTACAGGTGGAATGATTTTATGATTTAGTTTTTCGGCTAATTCCCATACTTTTTTACTACTACCTGCTGCGATAACTAAAAAATTACATTGGTAAGTTTCATTTTTAGTAATGACCTCCCATGTTTCACTTTTATGGGAAATATCAATTACATTTTGTCCCGTGGCGATTTTAATATTGAGTTTATTCGTTAATTCCGAAAAACAATTAATAATTGCCTGAGAGGTATTTGCCTCTGGGAATACACGGTTATCATCTTCAATTTTTAATGGAACTCCTCGGTTGTCGAACCATTCGAAAGTATCACCAGTCATAAATTGATGGAAAGGACCGAGTAATTCTTTTTCTCCTCTTGGATAATGTTTCACCAGTTCTTTTGGTTCAAAACATGCATGAGTAACATTACAGCGTCCACCACCTGATATTTTTACTTTTTGTAAAACGTCTTTTCCTTTTTCTAGGATAGTAATATCTAGCTCTGGATTTAATTCTTTCGCATTAATAGCTGTAAAGAAACCAGCTGCTCCGCCTCCTACAATAATTACTTTCTTTTTAGTGCTCACGATGTTTGTTTATGTTTAATGACATAAGATAAAGGTCAAATCCTTTAGCCCAAAAGTCATTAGTTATGCTGTCTGTTTGAAAACCTAATTTTTGATAAAATTTGAATGCCAATTGTGAAGTTCTCACAATAATGGTGTCAATGTTTCTGTTAGATTTTATAAGCTCAATTCTGTGATTGACTAGTTGCTTACCAATACCTCTTCCATGATGATTTGGATGAATAATATCCCAAGAAATTCTAGCTTTTTTATTTTCAATATCATAATTAATACCACCACAGCCAATAATTTCATTATTTACTTCAAAAACAAAATAATCTTCGATTTCATTTTTCAAATAACTTATATAGTCAAGTTTTTCAGAAGGATCGAAATACCTTGGAATATTTTGATCGAGTAATGCAATTAACTTATCAGTATCTTCAATGGAGTATTGTCTAATCATGACGTAAAATTAAAGAATCATTTCTGAGTAACTTAAAACAGTAGTATATCCTTTATTTTTAAAATACTTTGGAGTATCATCATTTCCGGTAGCCAAAACAAAATCGCCACCCCAAGCTCCTAAACTTTTCACTTCTCCAAAATAATCAGGAAACAATCTTTTCTTAACAGGTTCTTGCTGTATAATTTTACTTATTATTAGCTCGTGCTCGTTAATAAGAGTATTAAAATCGTTAATAGATTTAGTATTTAGAATATTGTGGGAAATTTCGTTTATCGTTGATATATGTTGAAGAGCTTCCTCTTTCGCTTTTCTATACTGTGCAATTCCCTCTCTACTGTTTTGCTTCTGATTTAAGTGAATAAAAAATAGTTGATTCTTAAAGTCGGGATTAAAATTGACTTCCTTTATTGTAGGGGTCTTTTCCTTAACACTATATAAAATTGGAGTATTATGTTTTGCACAAGCAATGTCGTAACCACTTCCTGAAAAAGAATTCCACAAAAGAGTAAATGGATTAACCTTTGCCCAAGAAGCAATATTGTTTATTAAAGTAGAAGAACTTCCAAGTCCCCAATTTCGAGGAAAAGACAAGTTCGTCTTAACAATATATCCCTTCAGGCTATTTAAAAACTCTGGATTTAATTTTTTGGCTTCTTGAAGAATTGTTTGAAGTGTTTCAGCAATAAACTCAGAACTTCCTTCTTTATCAGAATTAAAAGTAGCTGAGGTAAGTCTAAGTTTAGGTAAGTCAAAACTGGCTTCAAACCAGCATTCTCCAGTATTTGTAAAACTACCCCAAATTAACTCTGGCTCATCAATAGCTTCTACAATTAAATCTTGTCCAAATTTTGTTGGAACAGCCAAAGCTTGCGCACCATCAAGAACAAGATATTCACCTGTTAGTAATAGTTTACCATTACTGTAATGTTTTTGTGAACTCATTTAAACTTTCTTTCTTAAGTTTTCGAGTGCTTCAACAACACCACTATGAGATACTGTTTTGTTTTCAAACTCTTTTGAAATAAGCTCTTTTTCTTCAGAAGTCGCTCCCATTTGATTTAAAATATTCATCAAGTGCATTTTCATATGACCATGTTGAATCCCTTTTGTGGTTAGGGCCCTTAAAGCTGCAAAGTTTTGAGCTAAACCAGCGGTAGCCATAATTTCCATTAATTCGGGAGCTGATGGTCTTCCCATCATATCTAAAGATAATTTGGCCATTGGATGTAGAGCTGTTAATCCTCCAACAGTACCTAAAGCCAAAGGAAGTTCAATCCAAAATCTGAAAATGCCATCTTTCACCTCACAATGAGAAAGACTACTGTAACTGCCATTTTTTGAAGCATAGGCATGAACTCCAGCCTCAATAGCTCTAAAGTCATTACCTGTTGCCAAAACAACGGCATCAATACCATTCATAATTCCTTTATTATGAGTAACCGCTCTATAAGGTTCTATCTCAGCTATTTTTACAGCCTGTTCAAATTTCTTAGCGAATTTTTCTGGATTTTCACCACCTAAATCTTCTACTTTACAAGATACTTCAGCTCTAACTAAACATTCAGGAACATAGTTAGACAAGATGCTCATTACAATTTCAATATCATCTCTTCTAAACTGATTAGCCATAGCTTCAAGGCACGAATTGATAAAATTCGCTCCCATTGAATCTTTGGTTTCGAAAGTAACATGAAGTTGATAGTAATTCTCTAATTGTTCTGTTTTATCAACAAGAACAATATCTAAAATACCTCCTCCACGTTTTTCCATATTCTTGGTAATGGATGAAGTTGCTTCTCGAAGTTTTGGCTTTTGTTCTTCAAAGTAGTTAAAGAGGTCTTTTTTATCACCTTCAAACATGAAGTGAACATGTCCAATTTTTGTAGTAGAAATAACTTCAGTTTTGAATCCTCCACGTGTACTCCAAAATTTGGCTACCAAAGAAGCTGCCGCTACCACCGAACTCTCCTCAACAACCATAGGTATTACATGCTCTTTTCCATTGATAATGAAATTTGGGGCAATACCATAAGGCATATAGAAATTGGTAATGGTGTTTTCTATGAAATCGTCATGTAGTCTTTGTAGTCCTTCATCAGCATTCCAGTATTGCTGAATTGTTTCTATGATTTCGTTTTGGTTATTAAAAAAATTCTTTGCTAACCAATCAATCTTTTCTTGTTTAGAAAGTTTGGAAAATCCTGAAATAACTTTCGCCATTCTGTGTGTAAATTTTAAGGATTCAAAGATAAATGAATCCAGTTAAATTAGCGGTGTTTAAAGATATTTATGGGCATTTTAACCTAAAAATTAATGAATTTTCCGTAAACTTGGCAAACTTTTTACTTAAACAGCAACTAAATATGAAAAAACTGTTAATATTTTTTCTTGGGTTTGCTTCTTTGATGCAGGCTCAAAAAAAAGATATTTCTCTAGAAGATATTTGGAAAAACGGCACATTTAGAGCCGATTACATGAATTCTTTAAACTCCATGAACGGAGACTTTTATTCACTTCTTAACTATGATAACTCAGGAACATCAGTGGATAAATACAGTTATGAAACACTAGAGAAAGTTGAAACTATCGTACATAGTAAAGACTTAAAAGAAATAAAATACTTCAACTCTTACGAGTTTAACAATGACGAAACAAAATTAATTTTAGGAACTAACTTCAAACCTATATTTCGTCATTCATTTTTAGGAACATTTTATGTTTATGATATTGCAACTAAAACGTTATCGTTAATAGGTGAAGATATCCAAGAACCTACATTTTCTCCAGATAGTAAAAAGATTGCTTTCGCTAAAGGAAATAATCTTTACATCAAAGATTTTTCAAGAGATGAAACAATTTTTCAAATTACTTCGAACGGAGCAAAGAATAAGATAATTAATGGTATTACGGACTGGGTTTATGAAGAAGAATTTGGTTTTGTAAGAGCTTTTGAATGGAGTGGAGATAGTAAGAATCTTGCTTTTTTACGTTTTGATGAGAGTAAAGTGAAAACGTTCTCAATGGATATGGTTGGTGAAGAAAAGTACCCTTCTCAGCATGTGTTCAAGTATCCAAAGGCTGGAGAAGATAATGCAAAGGTTTCTCTGCACATGTTTTCATTAGAGACGAATAAAACAGCTGAAATTACTGTTGGAGAGTATGAATATATTCCAAGAATTAACTGGACTAAAGATGACAAAGTGTTAGCGGTAAGAACTTTGAATCGCCACCAGAACGATTTAAAATTATACTTTGTAAACGCTAATACATTTAATGCTCAAGTAGTTTTAAATGAAACTGATAAGGCTTATGTTGATATCAATGACGATTTAACTTTCCTCGATGATAATAGCTTTATTTGGACTAGCGAAAAAGATGGATATAATCATATCTATCACTATGACAAAAAAGGAAAGTTAATCAATCAAATTACTCAAGGAAATTGGGAGGTAACTTCATATTATGGATTCAATCCAAAGAAGAAAACAATTTACTATCAATCAGTTGAAAATGGATCTATAAACAGAGGGGTATATAGTATTTCAATTAAAGGAAAGAATAAAAAGTTATTGAGTAATCCATCAGGAACAAACTCAGCGGCTTTTAGTAAGAACTTGAACTACTTTATTAATACATTCTCTGATGCAAATACTCCACAAGTTTATACTTTGAGAAATGCGAAAGGAGAGGTGTTAAAAACAATCAAGGATAATGCAGCTTTAAAAGCTAAAGTTGCAGAATATAATATGGGAACAAAAGAATTCTCAACTATTTCTGTGAATGGTGAAGAATTGAATATGTACATGATTAAACCTGCAAATTTTGATCCTTCAAAAAAATATCCTCTATTTATGTATCAATACTCTGGGCCAGGATCTCAGCAAGTAGCAAACAGATGGGGTGGAGCAAATGATTATTGGTATCAGATGTTAGCTCAGCAAGGCTATATTGTAGCTTGTGTTGATGGTAGAGGAACTGGATTTAAAGGACGCGATTTTAAAAAGGTTACCTATTTGAATTTAGGAAAGTACGAAGTAGAAGATCAAATTGGAGCAGCGAAAGAATTAGGAAAGTTACCTTATATTGATGCTAACAGAATTGGTATTTGGGGATGGTCTTATGGAGGTTATATGAGTACAAATTGCATTCTTAAAGGAAACGACGTTTTTGCTGCGGCGATTGCAGTAGCTCCTGTGACTACCTGGCGTTTTTATGATAGCATCTATACAGAGCGCTATATGAGAACTCCAGAAGAAAATGCTTCAGGTTATGATGATAACTCACCGTTAAGCTACCCTGAGTTGTTAAAAGGAAAGTATTTATTAGTGCATGGAACTGGTGATGATAATGTTCACGTTCAAAATGCCTACAGAATGGTGGAAGCTTTAGTTCAAGCGAACAAAGATTTTGAATGGGCAATGTACCCAGACAAGAACCATGGAATATATGGAGGAAACACACGTTTACATCTATATACTAAAATGACTAACTTTATTAAAAATAACTTATAATACAATCATTATGGCTGACTCAGTAACCAATAAATATCGGGAAAAAGAAATTTTAGGGCATCCTGCCGGTCTATACGTTTTATTCTTTGTGGAAATGTGGGAACGTTTTTCTTACTATGGAATGCGTGCAATTTTAACACTTTTCTTAGCAGCTCCAGTTTTACTAGGAGATCCGCAATCAGGATACGGATGGACTAATGCCGAAACCCTATCTTTTTATGGAACATATACAATGTTCGTTTACTTAACATCGATTCCCGGAGGTTGGATTGCTGATAAATTTATCGGTCAGAAAAAAGCAGTAATGCTTGGAGGATTGTTATTATGTGCAGGGCATGGAATTTTAGCTATTGATGCACAATGGGCCTTTTTTACTGGGTTGATTTTAATTGTAATTGGTGTTGGTTTTTTAAAACCGAACATTTCAACTATGGTCGGAGGTTTATACAGACAAGGTGATGATAGAAGAGATAAAGGATTCTACATATTTTATATTGGTATTAATTTAGGAGCTTTTTTAGGTGCTCTTACCGTTGGAGCTGTTGCGGCTAAATATGGTTGGCACTATGGTTTCGGTTTAGCTGGAATCGGAATGGCTCTTGGACAGTTAGTATATATGTTCGGATTAAAATATTTAGAAGGTGTAGGTGAATTTTTAGGAAAAAAAGACTCTCCAGACAAAGAGTTAATGAAGAAGCCCTTAACTCAGGTGGAGAAAGATAGAATGTTGGTAATGTTCTTATCATTCCTTATTATCATTGTTTTCTGGGGAGCTTTTGAGCAAGCTGGAGGATTAATGAGTTTATACACTGAGCAAAAAACAAATAGAATGCTTTCGTTTTCATTACCATTGGTTGGAAATGAAATTCCTGCCGCAGTTTTTCAATCTATTAATGCGTTTTTCATTATTGTATTGGGTACTGCAGTTGGTGCATTCTGGTATAAATGGGGTAAAAAAGGAAAGGAATCTTCTTCATTATTCAAAATGGCTGTAGGAGTTATTATTATGGCTTTTGGATTCTTCTTTATGAGTAAAGCAAGTACTGAAGTTGTAATGAATGGAGATGAGGTTGTTGAAAAGTCAGCTATGATATGGTTGGTTTTAGCATACTTATTCCACACGATTGGTGAATTATGTGCTTCTCCAGTAGCATTATCTTTTATCACAAAATTAGCTCCAGTAAAGTATGCCTCTTTTATGATGGGAGCTTATTTCGCAGCAACGGGGCTAGGAAATAAGGTAGCAGGGTTTGTAGGAGAATTATCCGAAGGGGCTGGAGAGTTCCAGGTTTTTACTGGAATAGCTGTCTTTTGTACCATATTTGGAATACTAATAATCGCTTTGCTGAAACCATTAAAACGATTAACCCATGGTGCGGAAGACATTAATGGAACTTCAAAAGAAGAAGCAGAAGGATTTGAAATAGCAGATAATAATTAAAAAATATAAGAAGCAAGCCTCACAGTTTTAAAATTGTGAGGTTTGTTGCGTTTATAAACTAAATACTAGAAATACATGAGTACAGATATTGAAAATCTATTTAAAGATAAAGTATTAGGGCATCCAGCTGGGCTGTTTGTACTATTCTTTACGGAAATGTGGGAACGTTTTTCCTACTACGGAATGCGTGCATTATTAGTAATGTTTTTTACTGCATCTATTATGGATGAGGGATGGGGCTGGCCTAGAGAATGGGCTTATGCTATCTTCGGAACCTATACTTCATTAGTTTATCTTTCTACTATGTTAGGAGGATACTTTGCAGATAACGTAATAGGAATAAGAAAAGCCGTTGTTGTAGGTGCTTTGTTAATGACATTGGGGCATGGAGCTATGGCTATTGAAACACCTTTCTTTATTTATACAGGATTAACCTTATTAGTATTTGGTAGTGGATTCTTTAAACCTAACATGACTTCGATTATCTCCGAAATGTATACTGGTAAATCAGAGAAAAAAGATGGTGCCTATACGATTTTTTATATGGGAGTGAATGCAGGAGCATTTTTAGGAATTTTATTGTGTGGTTATTTAGGAGAAAAAATTGGATGGTCTTGGGGATTTGGTGTTGCTGGAATCTTTATGTTATTCGGATTGTTACAATTTTGGTTTATCCAAGGAATATTTGGTGACATAGGTAAAGAAGCAAAGAATAAGAATGTAGATGTTTTAGATGAGGTGTTAGATACAACAAATCCATCAGATAAGACAGATGAGATTAAAAGAAATCCTTTCACAGGAGTACAAAAGGTATTAATTGCTGTTTCGTCTATATTAGGATTGCTATGGATATTTAATGATCCAATCTCTAAAATTTCCGAAGGAAAATATAATGTATTTCCATTTGAGTTCGCTGGATATTCTGGATCGACAATAGCTATTATCGTCGCGTTCTTAATTTTTATAGCTCTGTTGGTAATGCGTATTCCAAAATATGATAGAGTTACTCGTGATAGAATGTTAGCAGTAATGTTTTTCGCCTTTGTAACTATATTTTTCTGGGCGATATTTGAGCAATCACCAAGTTCATTAACAATCTTTGCTAAAGATTATACCGACAGAGTACTGGAAGGAAGTGCAGGTATGATATTCAAGGTAGTAAATTCCTTAATGACCATTATACCTTTGGGTATAATAACTTGGGTGTTGTTCTTATTATTTAAAAAGACATTTGGAAAATATAAGTTATCTAATATATTTTTAGGAATTAGTTTTGTAATTATTTGGTATATAGCGTTATGGATGCTGAATGAGGAGTTTCAAAAAGATACGGCAGAAATTCCAGCTTCTTGGTTTTCAGTATTAAACTCGTTATATATTATTACGTTAGCACCACTATTTTCAAAATGGTGGGAAAGCAAGTATAATCCTAATGCTAATATGAAATGGGCAATTGGAATGGGATTATTAGGTTTAGGTATGGCTGTGATTGCGGTTGGAGCAAATGGAATTGAACCTGGGGCTAAAACAGCTTCGGTAAGTATTATTTGGTTAATTCTAGTTTATTTATTCCATACAATGGGTGAATTATGTGTATCGCCTGTAGCACTTTCTTATGTGTCTAAATTAGTACCAGGAAGAATGATAGCATTTATGTTCGGTATTTGGTATTTAGCAGTAGCGATTGGTATGAAGTTAGCCGGTGTTTTCGCTGAATCCTCTGAAAGTATTGCTCAGGAACAAGGATTAAGTAGTTTCTTCTGGTTATTAACCTTTATTTCGTTCGGATTGGCGGTGTTATCAGCAGTTCTATATCCTGTTATAAAGAAACTTATGCACGGAGTTAAATAGCACTTTTTTAAAAAGTTAAATAATATTAAACCTGTTAATTCGTTAGAAATTGACAGGTTTTTTTGTAAATTTGGAATAGTTATTGAGACCAAGAAGATATGAGGAAATTTATTTTTATAATAGTAGCTTTAGTTTCTTTGAGTGTTACTGCTCAGAATCAAAATAAGATAGAATGGTTGTCTTTTGAAGAAGCTATGGAGAAAAACGAAAAGGAACCAAAACCAATTTTAATTGATATTTATACAGATTGGTGCGGATGGTGTAAAAAAATGGATAATACAACATATAAAAATGATGTTATTGTCAATTATATAAATGAGAATTATTACCCTGTTAAATTAAATGGAGAGGATCGAAATGATATTAGTTTTCAAGGGAAAACATTCACTTATAAAGCTCAAGGAAGAAGAGGGTATCACGAATTGGCAGCTGCATTAATGAAAGGGAAGTTAAGCTATCCTTCAACAGCATTTATGAATAAAGACAAACAGTTATTACAAAATGTTCCTGGCTATATGGCAGAAAGGAAATTTGAAAAAGTATTAGCTTTTTTTAATGATGAAAATTATAAAAAAACAAGTTGGAAAGATTTCGAGAAGAATTTTAAGAGTTCTATTTAGTTCGTCTTTTTAATTTAAAATATAGGCACCATTTTTTTCAGTAGAATAAAATGGTGTTTTTTGTTTTCTACAAGCCTCCTCCCATTTTTGTATGAAGCTTTTGTAATTGCTACCATCGGCAATCACCATTTTGGGGTTGTTATTGATTAAGACCCTATTTAAGTTAATTTTAGGAGAATTACTCAGTAAAATAATCAGGTTTCCCTTTAAGCCTTTAATCATGGAAAAGTCATCGTTTTTCATAATAAATAGAATATTTTCTTTATGTCTTAAAATGTCTGGAACTCGTTTTTCTAAGGTAATATCTAAACTTTCATTTTTTTTGAAGGGAGAGATAATGTAATCTAAATTAGAGTCTTGGATTTTATTGTAAATAGTCATGTTTTTCCCTCTTTGTTTACCAATAATAGTCTCTCTGCTTTTGTGAAAAACAACTAAGGAATTCTTTGTGCTTATTGTTTTCTTTTCATGTATAAATAAAAATTGGAGAATTATAAAACTGATTAGAGCAAAAAAGGTTGTTTTTTTATTGAATTTATAAAGACTTTTGATACCTGCTATAATTATTAAATACCAAATAATTGTTTGAGTTTGATTTAATGAAATTTCATGTAATACAAATTGCTCAAAAGAAGCCATCCATTCAACAAAGGTATTCATCTGAATTATTATGAAATCATATGCTGAAACAATAAACCTGGGTAGTGTATTTGAAACAGCAAACAGGATTATTAGCATTCCTGAAATTAAAATAAAGCCCAAGAGAGAAACAATTACCAAATTAGAAATTAAGAAAAGTAAAGGGAATTGATGAAAGTAATAAATACTTAGTGGAAGTACGGCTATTTGAGCCGAAATGGATACTATAGACAATTGCCAAACTTTTTTTATGATTAAATATCGAGGATTCCATAAATTAAATAGAAGTGGATATATCCAGATAATTCCGAATACTGCTAAATAACTTAGTTGGAATCCTACATTGTATAAATTCATAGGGTTAATTAACAATAAAATAAACATTGAGCTGATAATAGAGTGTTCACTAAAAGTTTTTCTATGAAACAGATTGGCTAGAGTAATAAAGGAGAACATGGTAGCTGATCGAGTTACTGAAGGTGATAAACCAGAGATAAAAGCAAAGCCCCAAAGGATAAGGATTACAATAATTATCCTGATGTGCTCACCATATATGAAATACTGTAGAGGTTTTAAAATGAAGTTTATAAATATCAGTAGTATCCCTAAGTGTAAACCAGAAATGGCGAGAATATGAATTACCCCAGCATCGGTATAACTAGTTAATGTTTCTTTGGAAATTTCTTTTCGCTGCCCCAAAAGAAGTGCTTTCATGATTGAAAGAGCTTTCTTTGAAAATGGTTGGTTCTCTAGAGATTCTTCTAATTTAATTCTAATGTTTTCAGCAATACCCTTAAGAGTATGTTTTTGTTTTTCTATAACTTCAAACTCTCCTTTTCTTAAAAAGACCTGTTCATAAACATATTGCTTTGCTAAGTAATTGCGATAGTCAAATTGATAAGGGTTTAAAGGCGGGGAAATCGATTTGAAATCAGGTTTAGCTACTATTAACTGATCAATATTTAGCGTTTGAGAATACTTTTTTTCAATACTTAATAGAATGTTTCCTGTAGAAGAAAAATTACTTATAGCTATTATCTTTCCGATATACTTTTGATGAAACTTAGTTGATTTGAGTTTTTCTTTTATCTGAATTGTTATGACTTTATTTTTAGAGTTGTAATTTTTGTAATAGTTATAGTGGTTTTTGGGGTTTTTAATATGAGCAGTCAAATAACCAATACAAATAAATGAAGTAATTAGGATAGGAGGGAAGTATTTATTGTTTGAAGATCTTTTACTAAGAAACAATAAAATAACAAGGAAAATTACAACAATTAATATTTTAGAAATACTGATATGAAGATGAACGAGTTTATGATTTAGGTAGATTCCTATAATGAGGGAAACTACCATGTAAAAGGGTAGATATTCTAATAATTTTTTCATAGCACTATAAATTTATGAAAAATATTTAATTCAGGACTGGGGAGAGAAAATTGAGTTAGAATTTGTGTTTGTCTTGAAAAAAAAGGATATAAAAAAGTATTTTAGATCTTCATTTGTTTGTTTTGACACTTTTTTCACATTTGATAAACAACTTTTTACATTTGATGAATGAGAATGTTGAAGGTTGACGGTAAATTTGTGTAAGCATTAAATACTATTGGAAAAACGATATAGTTTTTGAAATAGTTGCTCTGGTTTTTAATTACTAAAAAATGAAAAGATGAAAACAAAATTTATTTACATACTAAGTATCGCAGTTATTTTTTCCTTGGCATTATATGGATTTAGTAATAATCAAAAAAAGAAAAAGAAAATGGTTTGTAAATCAACATCTGGAATTTCTTATGGTTTTGACTTGCCAGATAAGCCCAATAAAGAATTAAGCTACGTAATTAAACGTAAGGATAATAAAGTTGTGATATCTGAAAAATTAAAGAAGGCTAAAAAACTATCTGATTTTATAGATTACTTTCCGCACAATTGGATTTATGAATACGAATCAGTCACTATTGGAGTTCTGTCAAATGGTGTTGAAGAGAAAGCTATATCTAAGAATAACTTTTTAACAAAAGAGCAAGAACGTTTAATTAGTAAAGCGAAAATGTTTGATCTAATAACGGTGAAAGTTCATTATGATTCGAAGAACCCAGTTACAGATAAAAGAGAAAAGAACATCATGAATTTCGCACTAAGAGTATCGCCTAAGCATGAGGCGGAATATGTAGGAGGTTATTATAAAATGATTCAATACTTAAAGAAAAATACAGGAATTGAAGTATTAAATTGGTCGACTGATATTAAAAAACGCGCGATCATTCATTTTTGGATAGATCAGAATGGAGAAGTAACGAACTTAACTGTGAAAGAATCTTCTGGTCGTAATAATGTTGATGAGAAACTAATAAAATTACTGAAGAGCATGCCAAAATGGACACCAGCAAAAACTAGTGACGGCGAGCCAGCAATGCAGGAATTCGAATTTGCAATAGGAGGAGATATGTGTTAAATTTATTTACTTACTAAGTAAGCTTTAAAAGCTTCGGCACTTGTGTCGGAATTTTAAAAGTTGTTTCCTTTGAATGCCTTGTGAGCTTGCTCCAAGGTAGTTGGCTTTAATCCACACTAATGAGCGTGTTACTTTTTATTTGTTTGATTACGAAAGAGCTTTGAATATTTGAAATAATTTCTAATTGAGACATTTCTTTTAAAACAAAGTTTTGATATTCATCCATATCTTTTAAAATAATCTTTAATAAGATATCAAAGCTACCTGCAATATAGGATACTTCAGCTATTTTAGGCACCGAGTTAACATAGTCTTCAAACTTTTTAAAAGCGTTATCCTCATGTTGAACTAATGTAACTTGGCAATAAACAATTAATTTTTTGCCCAACATTTCAGGTTTAACAATAGCAACATATTTTTCAATTATCCCAGAAGCCTCAATTTTTTTTATCCTTTCATGAGTTGGAGTAATGGAAAGATTAATCTTTTGAGAAATTTGTTTAATTGATTGCTTACTGTCCTTTTGCAATTCTTCAATAATTTTCAGATCTATCGAGTCTAATGAAAGCATAGAATATTTTTTTAAAAAGCGTTTGTTTTTATCGAGTGTAAAGTTACTATATTTTGTTTAAATGTGGTTTTGCGGTAAAATTTCCTTAAATATACTTATGTGTGAAGTATTTTATTCTTTGTTTGTAACTTTGATAAAAAATAGTCAATATGCAATCATTTAGTAATATCTACAATAGAATAAAAGAAAGTTCAAATAGTTTTTTGGGTTACCCTTTGGCAAAAGATTTCAGTTTCAGCGAGTTTGCTCCATTTTTAGATTTATGTATAAATAACGTTGGAGACCCTGAATCTGATTCTACATTAACAATTGATACCAAAGAAGTAGAAAGAAAATGTGTTTCTTTTTTCGCAGATATGCTAAATGCTTCGACAGAAGAAGTATGGGGATATGTTACCAATGGAGGAACTGAAGGAAACCTTTATGGCCTTTATTTGGCAAGAGAATGTTATTCTAATGCAATTGTTTATTATAGTGAATCTACTCATTACAGTGTTAAGAAGAATCTACATTTATTAAACATGCGTAATGTTGTTGTAAGAAGTCAGGAAAATGGTGAAATTGATTACGAGGATTTAGAGCAAATATTAACGATTCATAGAGATAAACCTGCAGTATTCTTTTTGAATATTGGAACAACAATGACCGAGGCTGTTGATGACTTAGAAAAGATTAAAGAAATAATAAGAAAGTATGCTATAAAAAATTACTACATTCATTGTGATGCTGCGTTTCTTGGAACAATAGCTCCTTTTGTTGAACCAAGACCTAAATTCGATTTTGCTGAAGGAGTGGATAGTATCTCTATATCCGGTCATAAGTTTATTGGTGGACCAATACCATGTGGTGTTGTTATGTGTAAAAGAGCTCATAGAAATAGAGTGGCAAATTCGATATCATATGTAGGAACATTAGATACTACAATTACTGGATCAAGAAATGGATTGACACCATTGTTCTTATGGTCAGTTCTTGAAAAAATTGGCAAGGAAGGGTTAAAATTAAGAGTGCAGGAAGCACAAGAATTAGCTGCATATACTGAAAAAGAGTTGTCTGGTTTAGGTATGAATGCTTGGAGAAATAATGAGGCTTTAACTGTTGTTTTTGATAAACCTTCAGATGAGTTATGTAAAAAATATCAGATAGCTTCAGAAGGAAATATAGCTCATATTATATGTGTTCCAGGATTAACCAAAGACAGAATAGATGTGTTTTTAAGGGCATTGGAGTTAGAGGTTCAAGAACTTGTTGGTTAAGGTTAAGGAAAACTTTTATAGCAAAACTACTTTTATAATTAGTATGTAGGTTTTTAAGTTAAAAAAATGTACCTTTAAATAGTAATTTCATTTTCGGGGGGTGACTAGTTTATTAAGTTAAATAATGTATTAATATGCTATTGATCCAGAATGAATTAATCAATGCTTCTGAAGTGAATAATTCGGAAGCAAAAAAGCTCTTAGAGTTAGCTGAGCGGAAAAGTTTAAAGTATTGTAATTCTTTGTATTTAGAATTTTTTAATCAATTCTATACAAGGACTAATTGTAAAATCGATCATTTTTTTGACATTAACTTTGGAGATTCTCTTATTGAAGTAAAACAGAAACTCCGAGTTATCTATTCTATTATTGCTGTTAGGTCTTTTCTAGATGTCTTATGTTATAAGATAAGAATAGGAGAACATAGGATAGAGGTGGAGTTACATTTCTACAAAAATAAATTAGTGTTTTTTAAATACGCGTTTCCTTTTATTAAAGATAGAACTGATATTATTAGTCATTTAAATCAAAAGTACTTTATGAACATGAATCATATAGATTTTATAGACGAAGGTGCTGTTGATCTTGATGACAATTTTGTGAGAGTATGCGAGAAAGAAGTCTTTACTGTGATGTATTTATCAAGAGAATCAAGGTTTTTAGAGTATTTAAGCCAATTAGAAAACTTTGATATGTGTGCTAAAAAGAAAATAAAAAAACATATCGCTGGATAGCATAATTTTATACAAATAAAAAGCTTAAAAGCGATCTTGAAATAATGTAATAGCAAAATAAAGTGTTTAAAACAAGGTTTTTAAGTTTAAAAAGTGTATATTAGAAGAACATAGAGATTCCATGGGGGGTGATGAGTTTATTATAAAAAAATAGTAATATGCTGCTGATCCAAAGGAAATTGTCTGAATTACTGGGTAACAAGAGGTACTACAGTAATTATTATAATCAATCAATCTCTAAATATAGAGACATAAATTGTTACCTCTCTGTATACGATAAACTGCCAGAAAAACATTGCTCAATTCTTACTGCAGAGAAAATTAATCATTCTGATGATGTAAATTTCGGAGATTCGATTTATAGTGTTAAAAAGAAGTTGAATGTTGTATACTCAATTGTGAAGGTACAAAAGTACTGTCATGTCTTATTCTATAAGATGAGAATAGGGATTTACAAAATTGTTGTTGAACTTCATTTTTTTAAGAGCAAACTAGTATTTTTTAAATATACTTTTCCATCTATAAATAAGAGGTTAGAAATAGAGAAGTTTGTAAAGAAAAAATATCTTGATAGTAATAGATTGATAGATTTTAGTAAGCAATGTATAGTTGATAAATGGAATAACCATCTTCGGATTGAAAATGAAGTAGCGTTTAGCTTATATTATGCGTCTATGAAGTTTGGCTTTGCTGACTATCTAAAAAAGAAGAAAAAGACGATTAATAGGAGAAAAGTAAATCGTGAAAAGTATAACTTAAATGAATTATTAGAACGACTTTAAACTTTTCTTTGGTAAGAAAAAAGACCCCTGAATAAAAAATCAAAGGTCTTTCGTATTTATTTAAACTCCACGTTGTTTATTTATTTCATCTTGAAGTTTTCTTCTTAATTGTTGTTCCTTTTCGAGAGATTTCTTTTTATGAAGCTCGAATTCTTCCTCAATTTCGTTATAAGCTAATTGTGTTTTTTTAGTAATACTATTGCTATTTTTAAATCGGTAAATAAAAAATAGTAGTGATACAATTAAAACTGAGATAATACTCCAAACAAATAAATTATAACTTGTTTTAGTCAAGTTAATACCTAAAAAAGAAATCTCATTCTCTTGGGTTAATGAAACTTCTAGTTTTTGGTTTAATTCAGCGATTTTATTTTCCAGAGACTTTGATGTAGCTTCTAGAGTGGTAATACTTGTTTGTTTTAATTTGATAGTATCTTCAAGCCCTTTTACTGAGTTTACTACGTTTCCTTTAAGAGCTGAATAAGCTTTCTTATCAATTACTTTGTACTTTTGATAAGAACTAGACTTTTTATATAATTCTTCAAATTGGTTTTGAATTAACTTACTTTCTGAATTGTTTCCTTTGTCTTGAGCAACAGATAAAGATGTAGTTGTAGTAATAAAAATAAATGATAAGACTTTTAATAATTTCATAAAAGATTTTTTAAGTATAAATAGATGTTAGTAAAAAACCCAAACGTTAAAGTTTGGGTTTTTATTATAAGCAAGTTTATGAAACTTATTTTACTTTTTCTACAATGGCCTTAAAAGCTTCTGGGTTGTTTACAGCTAAATCAGCTAAAACCTTACGGTTTAACTCGATGTCATTTGCTTTAACTTTACCCATAAACTGAGAGTAAGACAAACCGTACTGACGGGCTGCAGCGTTAATACGCTGAATCCATAATGAACGGAAGTTTCTCTTATTGTTTTTACGGTCTCTATAAGCATATAATAATCCTTTTTCAACCGCGTTTTTTGCTACTGTATAAACGTTCTTTCTACGTCCGAAGTAACCTTTTGCTTGCTTCAAGATTTTCTTTCTTCTATTTCTTGAAGCTACTGAATTTACTGATCTTGGCATAATTCAAATTGTTTTTGTAGCAGGCGATTACAATGTTTCATGTAATTCTTTTATGAGCCCGACTCCATGGTTAATAATTAATTTACTACCTAGCTAACAATTATTTTAATACTAATTGTTGCTTAATACTTGCTTCATCAGACTTATGTACTAATGTAGCATGTGTTAATGCAAGCTTACGTTTTTTAGACTTCTTTGTTAAGATATGACTTTTAAACGCGTGCTTTCTTTTGATTTTTCCAGAGCCAGTTACTTTAAAACGTTTTTTGGCACTAGATTTTGTTTTAATTTTAGGCATTTTTGCTTTTCGTTTTTATCTTGCTTATATTCTTTCTTACTTATTTCGTCTTCTTTGGAGCAATAAACATAGTCATACGTTTACCTTCTAATTTAGGCATTTGTTCAACTTTTCCATAATCTTCAAGTTCTTGAGCCAATTTTAATAACAAAATCTGACCTTGTTCCTTGAAAACAATAGAACGCCCTTTAAAAAATACAAAGGCTTTTAATTTAGCTCCATCCTTTAAAAACTTAATAGCATGTTTCTTTTTAAACTCATAGTCATGCTCATCAGTCTGCGGTCCAAAACGAATTTCTTTAACAACTACTTTAGTTGCTTTTGCTTTAAGAGCTTTTTCTCTCTTTTTTTGCTCGTACAAGAACTTTTTGTAATCAATAATCTTGCAAACAGGAGGAACTGCTTTAGGTGAAATTTCAACTAAATCTAACTCCAATTCCCGTGCAAGTTCTTTTGCTTTGGATAAAGGGTATACACCAGTTTCAACATTATCGCCTACAAGACGCACTTCATCAACATATTTAATCTTTTCGTTGATTCTATGTTGATCTTCTTTAATTACTCTGGTGTTTCTTACACCTCTTCTTCTTTTGATTGCTATGACTTATAAATTTAAAATTACTATATACTATTTTAAAAAGGAACTAAGGTTTTATTAACTTCCTCTTTAATCAAAGATACAAAATCTTCGATAGAAAGTGCACCAATATCTCCTTCACCATGCTTCCTTACAGAAACAGTGTTTTCATCTTGTTCCTTCTCTCCGACAATCACCATAAATGGTATTTTACTTACTTCGGCATCTCTAATCTTTCTACCTGTTTTTTCATTTCGATCATCGATTAGGGCGCGAATTTCGGAATTTTCTAACAAATGTAAAACTTTTTCCGCATAATTTTGATATTTCTCGCTGATTGGCAGAATAATAACTTGTTCAGGAGTTAACCATAGAGGGAATTTTCCTCCTGTATGTTCCAGTAATATGGCAATAAAACGTTCCATAGAACCAAAAGGAGCTCTATGTATCATTACAGGTCTATGAAGCTTATTGTCTGAACCTTTGTAAGTTAATTCAAAACGTTTCGGTAAATTGTAATCTACTTGTATTGTTCCTAATTGCCAGCTTCTACCTAGGGCATCTTTTACCATAAAGTCCAGCTTAGGACCATAGAAAGCGGCTTCACCTTCCTCAATAACAAAATCAAGACCTTTATCCTTTGCTGCGTTGATAATAGCATTTTCAGCTAATTCCCAAGTTTCTTTCTCTCCGATATACTTATCAAGGTTCTCCATATCTCTAATAGAAACCTGAGCAGTGAAATTTTCAAATCCTAATGAAGTGAAAACGTAAAGAACTAAATCGATTACATTTTTAAATTCTGAATCAAGTTGTTCTGGAGTACAAAAAATGTGTGCATCATCTTGAGTAAATCCTCGTACTCTAGTCAATCCATGCAATTCACCACTTTGCTCATATCTATATACCGTACCAAATTCTGCATAACGAATAGGTAAATCTTTATATGAATAAGGCTTGTGAGCATATATTTCACAGTGATGAGGGCAGTTCATTGGTTTTAATAAAAACTCTTCATCATCTTTTGGAGTCGTTATAGGTTGAAAACTGTCTTCACCATATTTCGCATAATGTCCAGATGTTACATATAAGTCCTTTTGACCTATATGTGGAGTCATTACCATTTCGTATCCAGCCTTCTTTTGCGCTTTCTTTAAGAAATCTTCTAATCTACTTCTTAAAGCAGCACCTTTAGGTAGCCATAAAGGAAGTCCTTGACCAACTTTTTGAGAAAAGGTGAAAAGTTCTAATTCTTTTCCTAATTTTCTATGGTCGCGCTTTTTTGCTTCCTCTAATAGTTCTAAATATTCTTTAAGTTGTTTTTGTTTCGGGAAAGAAATACCATAAACACGAGTTAACTGGTTGTTCTTCTCATCTCCTCTCCAGTAGGCACCAGCAACATTCATTATTTTAACAGCCTTGATTAACCCCGTATTAGGTATATGACCTCCTCTACATAAATCTGTAAAGTTACTATGATCGCAGAAAGTAATGTCTCCATCTTCTAGTCCTTCGATGAGTTCTACCTTATATTCATTATTTCTACCTTTATAGTATGCCAAGGCATCAGCTTTAGAAACCTCACGCATTTTAAATTCTGCTTTCTCACGAGCTAATTCTAAAAATTTTTTCTCTATTTCAGGAAAATCCTTTTCAGAGATTACATCATCACCTAAATCAAGGTCATAATAAAAACCATTATCAATAGCAGGTCCTATAGTCAATTTGGCATTTGGATAAAACTCTAAAATGGCTTGAGCTAATACATGGGCAGAAGAATGCCAGAAAGCCTTTTTACCATCTTTATCATTAAATGTGTATAAAACTAAAGATCCATCGGTCGTTAAAGGAGTGGTTGTTTCAATGGTTGTTCCATTAAAACTAGCAGAAATAACATTTCTTGCAAGTCCTTCACTAATACTTTTAGCTACGTCAATAGGCGTGCTATTCATTTCAAATTCTTTAACGCTTCCGTCTGGTAATGTAATTTTAATCATTATGTTTTATATAAAATTATACTTAATTTCCTTACAAGTGGAAATTTTCGAAGGGCAAAGATATTGCAAATGCATTTTGTGTACAATAATATAGGTATATAATTAATGCAACTGTAATGCAGCTGTAATCCAATGAAAAGCAATACTCCTTATATAATGATACTAATTTAGGATTATTCCTGGTGTTCAGGTGTTGTATAATAAGGGAGGATGTGTTTAGGGTGTCGGTGTTTTTCGGGAGGGAAGCACTTTAAAAATCGAGTTTTAAAAAAGCTTAAAAAAAGTTAACGGCTTAAGTAGTTGAAAATAAGTTTGTTTATAGGTTAGGTTAAATGAGTTTTAAAAAAAGCTTAAAAAAAGTGTTGTTGGAATAAAAAATGGTTGTATGTTTGCAGCCGCTAACACGGAAACACAGACACGGCGTTAGCAAGTTCATTGAGGTTAGGGTTGGATTTAAAGATAAAATGAGGTTGAAAAAATAAGTTAAAAAAAGCTTGTTTAAATGATTTTAAAGTAAGTATCTTTGCAGTCCGATTTTAGACGGAAAGTTCATTGATTTGGTGTAAAGTTTTAAACGGAAAACGAAACAAAAAAAACTTTTAAAAAAAAAGTTTGTCAGTTTTAAAAGAGTTTATATCTTTGCATCCGCTTTCAGAAGGCGACACGATCACAGAAATTTTGGAATGATTTGTAATAAAAAAATCAGTTAGTTCGATTCTAGCATTTCTACAAGAAGTTGATTAAGATTTTGATTGAAAAAGTATCAAGTATTGCAATTAACAAGTTCATTG
>NZ_CAZEQU010000014.1:264986-269318 GCF_964513065.1 Tenacibaculum xiamenense | reverse complement strand
TTACTTGAAAGCTCTGAAAGAGAAAGATACTATGAAAATGCTTGATGGGAAATACTATCTAGCCGATATTAAAAACGATGATGATTTATATTTAAACTACTGTGATTCTTTGATTAAAGCTTGTAAGACGGATCCCTCTAGAGACTTCCCATCAGCCATTTATTTAGAAAAAGCAAGTTTCTTTTTTCATAAAGGTCTTACAAAATTCTCTATAAAAGAATTAGCTTCAGCTAAAAAGGAATTAAGCTCAATAAAAAATGACAGTTTAGAGAATTTACTATTCGTTTGGTTAGGGTTAGTAAAAAATTATGCTAAACAAAACAATGAAGCCATATATTATTATAAAAAGGCTCTTCAATATGCAAAAAACAAAAATTACCTTCATAAAAATCATTTATATCTTTCTTTACCTGCAAATATTGCTGACGAATATCAAAATATTAACCAATTAGATTCAGCCAATAAATATATAAATGAAGCTATCGAACTCTACAGATTAAATAAGGCAGACTTATTTCTTGGTCTTTCATTATTAATTAAGGGTAAAATTTATATGAAAGAAAAGAAGTATTTACAGGCCATTGAATCTCTCAAAAAGTCAATCCCCGTACTTATAGAGGATGAGAATTACAAAACCTTGATTCTTGTTTATGTAAGAATTGCAAGATGTTATCAAGCAATAAATGACAAAGATCTATCTCTTAAACATCATTCAAATGCCGATTCAATATATAATGTAAGAAAAATCAAAAATCGTTCTCTCAATTATACTTTTTCCTTTCTTGCTAATTACCACAAAAATCAAGGTAATCTGAAGAAGCAACTTCATTATGTAAACAAACTATTAGATCAGAAAGAATTTGAACTCACAGAAAAAAACAAAATCCAACAAACATTTACCAATGAGTTTGATATCCCTAAGTTACTTGAAGAAAGAAAACGTATAGTCGAAGAATTGGAGGCCAAATCAAGAAGAAATCAATTCCTTTTTATTTGCCTATTAGGAATTTCAATAGGCTTTATTTTTTATCAAGTCAGAAAAAATAGAATTCAAAGGAAGCGTTTTGAAACACTACTCAATAAACAGAAAAAAGACAATGAATCATCAATAAATACTCAAGTTCAAGGTTCAAGACCTAAACTGGAACTTTCTGAAAGTATTGTTACGAACATTCTTAAACAACTTGAAAAGTTTGAGGAAAACAACGAGTTTATCAACGTAAATCTAAATCTTCAAAATTTAGCATCTAAGTTTGATACCAATGCGAGCTATTTATCAAAAGTAGTGAATCACTATAAACAGACTTCTTTTTCCAATTATATTAATCAGCTTCGTATTGAATATTGTATTGAGCAATTAAAAAACAATAAACTCTGGAGAAAATACACCATTAAAGCCATTGCCAATGAAGTTGGTTTTAATAAAGCGGAATCTTTTTCAAAAGCTTTTTATAAATATACTGAGCTAAGACCGTCATATTTTATTAAGGAATTAAAGAAAACTCAAACAAGTAACATCACCAATGAAGCATAATATTCTACTTTTTTTGACTGCAATTTTCTTTTATATGCCACTAACTTTAAAAGGGCAAAATTCAGTTTTAGCAGATTCTTTAGCTTCCAAAAGTTTTCAAGAACTAGAGGATCTATTTTATGAAAGTAAACCGGATACTTTGAAGGCAACTCTCTATGCTAATAGTTATTACTTGAAAGCTTTGAAAGAGAAAGATACGATGAAAATGGTAGAGGGTAAATACTTTCTTGCAGATATAAAAGATAATGATGAGATTTATTTGAATTTTTGTGATTCTTTGATCGAAATATGCAAAAAGAAACCTACAAAACAATTTCCTGCTGCGATACATTTGGACAAATCGCGTTTTTTCTTTCATTCGAACGACCAATTTAACTCTCTCCAGGAAATAGTGAAAGTCAAAAACTATCTAGAAGTTATGGAAAATGACCTCCTTTATAGTTTATATTATTTAAGGTTGGGATTATTAAAAAATCACTCAAAAAATTACGAGCAAGCTTTATACTTTTATAAAAAAGCCCATCAATACTCGTTAAAAACGAATAACACCTATGAAAATAAAATACTGCTGTCTATACCTCTTAATATATCTTTGATTTATTATAAACTTAAAAAGTACGATTCAGCAATAATAGCGAATAAGAAAGCAGCAAATTTATTTTTATCAATAAACGATACTATTAGCCTTGGATATACATTTTACAATGCAGGATCGGTCTATTTTGATAAACTAGAAATTTCGAAAGCCATAGAAAGTTACAAAAAATCTATTCCTTATATAAAATCAGATGAAAATTATAGAGTTTTATGTATTATCTATTCTAAATTGGGAAGATCTTTTGAAATATTAAGAAAAAGGCAAAGAGCATTAAAATATCATTTATGTTCTGATTCAATTTATAACTTAAGAAAAATTAGAAACTCTTACCTTAAATATTCTTTTTCTTTTCTAGCTAACTATTATGAAGAACAACAAGATTCAGAAAAACAACTCCATTATGTAAATAAACTCTTGGAATTAAGAGAGTTTGAATTAACAGAAAAAAATAAAATTCAACAAACTTTTACCAATGAGTTTGACATCCCCAATCTATTAGCTGAAAGAAAACGAATTGTTGAAGAGATAGAGGCTAGATCAAGAAGGAATCAATTTGTTTTTATTTCTCTATTAGGTATTTCAATAGGCTTTATTTTTTATCAAGTAAGAAAGAATAGAATTCAAAGGAAGCGCTTTCAAACACTACTCAATAAACAGGAAAAGGATAATGAATCATCAATAAATACTCAAGTTCAAAATTCAAGGTCTAAACTTGAACTTTCAGAAAGTATTGTTACTAGCATTCTTAAACAACTTGAAAAGTTTGAAGATAATAACGAGTTTATTGATGTAAATTTAAATCTTCAAAATTTGGCATCTAAGTTTGATACCAATGCGAGCTATTTATCGAAAATGGTGAATCACTATAAACAAACTTCTTTTTCTAATTACATTAATCAACTTCGTATTGAATATTGTATTGAGCAATTGAAAAATAATGAGCTCTGGAGAAAATATACCATTAAAGCCATTGCCAACGAAGTCGGTTTTAATAAAGCGGAATCTTTTTCAAAAGCTTTTTATAAATATACCGAGTTAAAACCGTCTTATTTTATTAAGGAATTAAAGAAAACCCAAACAAATAATATCTCCAATGAAGCATAGCATTGTACTTTTTTTGACTGTCATTTTCCTTTACACGCCATTAACTTCAAAAGGGCAAAATTCAATTTTAGCAGATTCTTTAGCTTCCAAAAGTTTTCAAAAATTAGAAGAGCTATTTTATGAAAGTAAACCAGATACTTTAAAAGCTATATTATATGCTAATAGTTATTACTTGAAAGCATTGAAAGAGAAAGATACAATGGAAATGGTTAATGGAAAATATTTTCTTGCTGATATAAAAAGTAATTTCGATATATATTTAAAATTTTGCGATTCTTTGATTTCGATTTATAATAAAACCCCTAACAAGATTTTTCCTGTATCTATATATTTGGATAAATCACACTTTTATTATCAAAAAGCTAATTATTCTTTAGCGCTAAATGAATTAACTCAAGCTGAGAAAATTCTGAAAGAAATAAAAAATGACAGCTTACAAAACTTGTTATACGTATGGCTCGGTTTAATAAAAGACTTTAACAAAGATTATAACGAATCTTTAAGTTTCTACAAAAAAGCCTATGATTTCGCCAAAAGAAAAAACTACTTACAAGGCAACTATGCTTTCCTTTCTTTACCTACCAATATCTCTGATGTATATCTAAGTATTAACAAATTAGATTCTGCCAATAAATACATCGAAGAAGCGATAGATTTATATACTAAAATTAAAACCAAACCATTTATTGGCTTTTCTCACTTTATAAAGGGAAAAATAGATATAGAACAAAAAAAATATCATTCCGCAATAAAATCCTTGAAATACTCCGAAAAAACCTTCCTAAATGATCAAAATTATAAAACCCTAGTATATAATTACAATTTAATCGCTCTATGTTACCAAAAAATTAATAGGGATGATCTTTCTAAAAGGTTTTATCAAAAAACTGATTCCATATATAATTTAAAAAATGTTAAACATTATTCTCTTAAGTATACTTTTTCTTTTCTTTCTAATCATTATAAAGAGAGAGGTAACTTGGAAAAACAACTTCATTATGTAAACAAACTATTAGATCTGAAAGAGTTTGAACTCACAGAAAAAAATAAAATCCAACAAACTTTCACCAATGAGTTTGACATCCCCAATCTATTG
>NZ_CAZEQU010000014.1:0-264981 GCF_964513065.1 Tenacibaculum xiamenense | reverse complement strand
AGAAGGAATCAATTTGTTTTTATTTCTCTATTAGGTATTTCAATAGGCTTTATTTTTTATCAAGTAAGAAAGAATAGAATTCAAAGGAAGCGCTTTGAAGTTCTAACTAGTGACAAGAAAAAAAATATCGAAACATCAATAAAAACTCCAATTAAAGATTCCAAACCAAAATTAGAACTTTCAGAAAGTATTGTTACGGACATTCTTGAACGACTTGAGAAGTTTGAAGATAATAACGAGTTTATTGATGTAAATCTCAATCTTCAAAATTTGGCATCTAAGTTTGATACCAATGCTAGTTATCTGTCAAAAGTAGTAAATCACTATAAACAGACTTCTTTTTCCAATTATATTAATCAGCTTCGTATTGAATATTGTATTGAGCAATTAAAAAACAATAAACTCTGGAGAAAATATACCATTAAAGCCATTGCTAATGAAGTCGGTTTTAATAAAGCGGAATCTTTTTCGAAAGCTTTTTATAAATATACCGAGTTAAGACCGTCTTATTTTATTAAGGAATTGAAGAAAAAAGCTCCTTCCTCTTTTTAACTTAAATTAACATAATTAGGTGTTACAATTTAGTAGATTGCAAAAAAAATTAATCAAATGAAACACCTATCATTACTATTTACATTTTTAACATTGCAGCTCTTCTCTCAGGAAGCCCCCAATTGGTTGAGGCATTCCTCAATATCTCCAGATGGAAAAGAGATTGTTTTTACATACAAGGGCGACTTATATAAGGTTTCTTCAAATGGTGGAAACGCAGTTCAATTAACTTTTCATAAAGCACACGATTATAAAGCTATTTGGAGCAAAGACAGTAAAAAAATAGCGTTTTCTTCAAATCGCTATGGTAATTTCGACATCTTCGTTATGGACGCGAGAGGTGGTGAAGCAAAAAGGTTAACTTTTCACTCTAATGATGAAATTCCTTTTTCGTTTTCAGCGAATAACCAAGATGTAATTTTCGGAGCACAACGCCAAGATCAAGTAAACCATAGACAATACCCAGCAAGATCTCAACCAGAGTTATATAGTGTACCTGTAACTACAGGTCGAATTAGCCAACTATTTACAGTACCAGCTGAATATGTTCAAGTTTCTAAAGATGGTAGCACGATGCTCTATCATGACAAAAAAGGTGGTGAAAACGAGTGGCGTAAACATCATAAATCATCAATTACCCGAGATATCTGGAAATATGATGTTAAAAATAACACTCATAAAATGATTACTTCTTTTGCTGGAGAAGATAGACATCCATTTTTCTCTGAAGATGAAAAAAGCTTCTATTATTTAAGTGAGAAAAGTGGAACATTTAATGTTCATAAAATGAATATTAATAATCCTAATCAAGATCAACAAATAACAAACTTCAAATTACATCCAGTACGTTTCTTAAGTATCGGTAATGGTATCTTAAGTTTTGGGTATGATGGTGAGTTATATACCATGAAAGAAGGTAAAAAACCTTCAAAAGTAAAGGTTATTATTAGAACGCAAGACAAAGATAATAGCGACAAATTTGTATCTATCAATGGAGGTGTGAATGAAATGGCAATATCTCCAAACGGAAAAGAAATTGCTTTTATTTCTAGAGGTGAAGTATTTGTTACTTCTGTTAATGAATCTTTCACCAAAAGATTAACTAATACTCCCGAAAGAGAGCGTTTTGTAACTTGGACGCCAGATGGTAAATCTGTAGTTTACAGTAGTGAAAGAAATGGAAAATGGAGTATTTATAAAACAGAAAAAGTAAGAAAAGAAGAACCTTTCTTTTTTGCTTCTACTTTATTAAAAGAATCTCCAGTTATAGAAAACAAACTTGATAATTATTTACCTGAGTTCTCTCCTGATAGTTCTAAAGTAGCTTTTGTTGAAGGAAGACGTACACTAAAGGTAATGGACTTAAAAACTAAAAAACAGGTTACCTTATTAACTCCTAAAGATTTATTTCATATGCGTGATGGAGATAAGTATTTTACTTGGAGTCCTGATAGTAAATGGTTATTAGTTGGATGGAGTAAAACATTAAGTAATAGTGAAGTATTATTGATGGCTGCTGATGGGACTAAACGTATAAACTTAACAGAAAGTGGCTATAGAGACGCTTACCCTAAATGGGTTAATGGAGGAAAACAAATGCTATGGTTCAGTAATAGAAATGGGTTAAAATCTTATGCTACTAGTGGACAGTCTCAAAACGATGTTTATAGCATGTTCTTTACTCAAGAAGCTTGGGATGAATTCAATCTTAGCGATGAAGAATTCAAATTAATGGAAGCCATTAAAGCTATTAAAGCTGAAGAAAAAAAGAAGGCTAAGAAAAAAGACACTGGTAAAAAGGATAAAAAAGATGAGAAAAAAGATAAAAAGAAGGCTAAGGACAAAAAAGAAGTAAAACCACTTACTTTTGATTGGGATAGCATGAAAGACCGAACAAAAAGATTAACAATACATTCTTCTAGTCTTGGTGATGCTGTTCTTTCTAAAAAAGGTGACATCTTATATTATTTAGCTCGTTTTGAAGGTAAAATGAATCTTTGGAGTACAAATTTGCGTACAAAAGAAACTAAAATGGTCATGCGATTGAATGCCAATTTCGGTTCTCTACATTGGGACAAAGAAATGAAAAACTTATATCTTTTAAGTGGTGGAAGAATTTCTAAAATTGATCCAGCAAAAAAGAGTAATAAGCCAGTAAAAATCAATGGAGAAATGATGTTGAATACTGATGCCGAAAGAGAAGCAATGTTCAATCATGTATGGATAAGAACTAATGCTATTTTTTATCATCCAGATTTCCATGGGACTGACTGGAATAAAATGAAAAAAGAATACAAAAAATACTTACCATCAATAGGTAATTCTTTTGAATTCTCTGAAATGCTTTCTGAAATGTTGGGAGAATTAAATGTATCTCACGCTGGAGCACGTTATCGTACGAGTATTAAAAATGCAGATGCAACTGCTTCTTTAGGAATTTTCATGAATTATAGCCATAAAGATAACGGAATATTAATAGATGAAGTTATTAAAGATGGACCGCTTGACAAATCATCTTTCAATGTTAAAGCTGGAATGATTATTGAAAAAATTGATGGCGTCACTATCGATAAAAACGAAGATATTGCTAAGTATTTAAATAGAAAAGCAGGGAAATTTGTTCTACTAGATATCACAGATCCTAAAACAAAGAAAAAACAAACCATAACTGTAAAGCCTATTTCTTTAGGGCAAGAAGGTGGCTTGCTATATAAAAGATGGGTTAAAATTAATGAAAAAGAAGTTGATAAGTTAAGTAATGGAAAATTAGGATACGTTCACATACCTGGAATGAGCGATGGTCCATACAGAAGTATTTATAAAGACATTATGGGTAAATTCTCTGAGCGTAAAGGAATTATTATCGATACACGTTTTAACGGAGGTGGTGATTTAGTTGCTGATTTGGCAATGTTCTTTACTGGAGTGCCTTTTATTTCTTATGAAACAGAAGCTAAAGTAGTCGGAGGTGAACCGACTTCACGTTGGACAAAACCAACTTTGTCTATTTTCAATGAAAGCATGTATTCAGACGGACATTGTTATGCCGCGGGATATACAGATCTTAAAATTGGAAAAACTGTAGGTATGCCAGTACCCGGTACATGTAGTTTTGCTGGATGGGAAGGCTTACCTGATGGAAGTTATTGGGGAGTTGTGCCTGTGAGTGCTAAAGATAAATCTGGAAGATGGATGGAAAACAACCAAACGATGCCTACGATTAAAGTGAAAAATATGCCTGGTATTATTGATAACGGTCGTGATCAACAATTAGAACGATCTGTATCTGAAATGCTTAAAGATATCAAGTAACTTGTTTAAAACAAATCAATAAAAAAGGTTAAAGTATGCTATACTTTAACCTTTTTTCGTTGTTATACTACAAAGCTTTTTAGAAATATTCCAAGTTATGACCATCTTATTTTATAAAAAATTGGAGAACGTGAGATAACACTAAAGAACCAAATTGAATGATTTCACTACTAGATAGAGATGTCTCGATATTATTTTTCTCTCTACAGGCCGAAAAATCACTCGATATGAAAACTTTAATCGTTCCGAAAAAGTCATAGAGGTTTGGTAAGCTCAACGAACATATAAACGAGAGTTTAGGTAACTCAAGTAAGGAAATCAAAACTAACGATTAACGGAAATAGATAATATTTACTGTTTAAATTGTAACAATCATAGAATTATGAGAACTAATTAGATAGAGTTATAAATTAGCAATAAATATATTATGAAAAATAACTATGTATCATTAGGTCTAATTTTTGGAGCAGGAATAGGAATTAGTATTGGTGTATTAACTGATAATCTTCCAATTTTCTTATCAATAGGTACTGGAGCTGGGTTAGCTTTAGGTGCAGGTTTAGAAGCTTACGCAAAAGGGAAAAAAAGAGATTGTCAGACCAAAAAAACCAACAACTAACCATACAAAAATAGTTACGGAAGGATCCAACTATAATACAACTTAATCGTTCCGGGAAAATCTTAGAATTTGAGAGATATTCATTCATCAGGTCAGATTTATCCCTTTGGTCCAAATGACGAAATGTAAATCCAAAATAGAAATTCAATTAAGTCTTTTGCTTCTTCTTTTTAGCCGCAGGAAATAAAACATTATTTAAAATCAATCGATACCCAGGAGATGTTGGATGTAAATCCAGTTCAGTTTTTGGATCTCCTACCCTATGCTGGTAATCTTCTGGATCATGACCTCCGTAGAAAGTAAACATCCCTTTTCCTTTTACTCCATGAATATAGCGAGCTTCTCCGTGGTTTTTACTTTCACCCAAAATCATCACATTTGATTTCACATTTTTGTTGTCAAAAGAAGTTGTTTGCCCCATAAAACCTTTTACTAATTGTGTATGATTCTGAGTTAACATGGTCGGAACTTGATCCCATTTTGCAGAGAATTCTTTCAATGTAAAATAATCTGTTTCTTTATTTATTCGTCTTTTCCTTGTCATGTCAATAGATGAAAACTCATAAGTAGTTGGATTTCTTATTAACTCGAAATCTTTAAACGCCATTGTTTTACTATAATCTATTTTCGACTGATAATTTGGTTCGGACGGATCTCCGTCAAACATACTTTCGCAAATGTCGACACCATCTGCTGCAAGAGCAATATCAAAACTATCTGTTGCTGAACACATGGCAAACATAAAACCTCCACCAACAACATAATCTCTAATTTTTCTTGCTACAGCACCTTTCTGCACTGATACTTTCGAATAGCCTAATTTCTCCGCTAATGCTTCTGAGTCTTTCTTTTGTTGAATATACCAAGGTGCTGCTCGATAAGCTCCATAAAAACGACCATATTGGCCAGTGAAATCTTCATGATGCAAATGCAACCATTCGTATAATAAGAGCTTATCATTTAAAACCTCTTCATCATAAACTACATCGAAAGGAATTTCTGCATATGTTAATACCATAGTTACGGCATCATCCCATGGCATTTTATCTTTAGGAGAATACACCGCAATTTTAGGTGCCTTTTCTAAAGGAACCGCCTCTTGATTTTTTGAAGGTGAAGAAATTCCCTCCAAAATAATTTGTGCTTTGGCTGATGAAATAATTTGGTAAGAAACGCCTCTTATCTTACATTCTTTCTCTACAGAATCATTATTTTCTACTAAAAAGGCTCCACCATCATAGTTTAATAACCATTTCGCCTTCAATCCATTTTGAAGTGCATAATAGACAATACCATAAGCTTTTAAATGGTTTTTTTGATTTTCATGACTCATGGGTAAATAAATAAACGATGCCCATAATGAGTTTGAAAACAATAATAATACGAGAACGATTGTGATTTTTTTCATCCGAAACCAGCTTCTTTTTAAAATTACATTAATCTAATCCCATAATCTCCCACATTTAACGTTTAGAAAAACTTCAAATTAATTGGTAATAAAATGATTAGAATATTGCGCAAACTAAAATACACAATTATAAGATTATAATTGTGTATTTGAATATATTTTATGAATGTTTTAATTCAGTGAAGTCCTATTCAAATTTGATATTTTAAAATATCAAATATCTAAAACGATCTTAAACTTCTTTAGAATGGCACATCATCTCCACCTCCCGGGTCACTTGGTCCAAAAGCGTCTTCTGGAGAAGCGAAGTTATTAGACGAAATCTCATCATTAAATCCAGAATTCATACTCGATTGGAACTCACTACTAAATCCTTCTTCTAAATCCGAGAATTTTGCTAAGTGCCCAGTAAACTTCAAACGAATATTATCCAAACCACCATTACGGTGTTTTGCTACTATAAATTCACCTTGTCCCTCACATGGTGCGTGATCATCATCATCCCATTCTGTCATACCATAGTATTCAGGTCTAAAGATAAATGATACAATATCGGCATCCTGCTCAATCGCCCCAGATTCACGAAGATCGGATAGTAAAGGTCTTTTACTTCCTCCACGCGTTTCTACCGAACGAGATAACTGTGATAACGCAATTACAGGAATATTTAATTCTTTTGCCAATGCCTTCAAGTTACGAGAGATGGTCGAAATTTCCTGCTCACGGTTTCCTGCTCCTGCCCCTCCAGCAGTCATTAACTGTAAGTAGTCAATAATTAATATTTTAACATCATGTTGAGATACTAAACGACGCGCCTTTGCTCTTAAATCAAAGATTGATAATGCTGGCGTATCATCAATAAATACAGGTGAATCTGATAAACGTTTTACTTTTACGTTTAGTTGTTCCCATTCATGAGGTTCTAAGTTTCCTTTACGTAATTTTTCAGAAGTTAATCCTGTTTCCGAAGAAATCATACGAGTAATTAGCTGAACCGAAGACATCTCTAGAGAAAAGATAGCTACGGCATGATTAAAATCGATTGCCATATTTTTCGCCATCGAAATTACGAATGCCGTTTTACCCATACCAGGACGTGCAGCAATAATGATTAAATCCGATGGCTGCCATCCAGAAGTTAATGCATCCAGTTTTGTAAAACCAGTTGCCAATCCACTCATTCCTTCTTTTGTAGAAATCTCCTGAATCTTATTAATCGATTGTTGTACTAACGAATCTGCTCTTTCTGCCCCTTTTTTAAGGTTTCCTTGCGTTACTTCAAATAGTTTTCCTTCTGCATCATCTAAGAGATCAAATACATCGATTGTTTCATCGTAAGAACTTTCAATCAACTCCGAAGAAATGGTAATAAGCTTTCTTTTAATATATCTTTCAAGAATAATTCTTGAGTGAAATTCAATATGCGCAGAAGAAGCTACTTTTTGTGTAAGGCCAATCAAATAAAAATCACCTCCTACCAACTCTAGCTTGGCACTTTTCTTCAATTGATTTGAAACCGATAAAATATCAATAGGTTCAGAATTTTGGAAAAGCGTATAAATAGCTTCATAAATTTCTTGGTGTCGCTTATCATAAAAAGCTTCAGGATGCAGAATATCAATTACTGTATCGATTCCTTTTTTATCAATCATCATAGCACCTAAAACAGCCTCTTCTAAATCGATAGCCTGCGGTGGTAACTTTCCTTTTTCAAGATTTATAATTCGAGATTTATCTACTTTTGTACCTCTTACTGATTGCGCTCTTTCCATAGTGGCAAATGTAAATTTTTAAGATTAAAATTATCCAACAACACCGAATTTTCTTTTTGCACATTTTTTGTAAACAAAAATGTTATTAACTTGTTGATAACCTAATATGTTTCTTATTTTTGGGAGCAATGAAGATTTCTAAAAAAGCCATTTTTCTAGCCATTTTATTGCCTATCCAGTACTTTTTAGTGCAATTTTTAAGCCAAAAGCCTGTCTGGATTGAAAAGTATTATAGTACTAGTATTTTTCCTTTCATCTCAAAAGTCTTAAGAATATTATTAGGCTGGATTCCATTTTCTTTTGGCGATGTTATTGGGTTTATTTTACTCTTTCTCCTTCTAAAAAGTTTATATCAACTCATTAGAACTAAATTTAAGAATTTCCTATCAAAATCAATAACCTTTATTGCTTATTTATCAGTTATTTATTTTTGTTTTTATGCATTTTGGGCACTTAATTATTTTCGTGAACCCCTTGCTAAGAAACTAGATTTACAACAATCCAACTATACCACAGAACAGTTACTGAAAACAACTGACACAATTGTATCTTTATTAAATAGAAGTCATTTGGATATTACTAAAAATGATACATTAAAAGTCGAGGTTCCTTATTCAATAAGTGATATTTACGATTTAGCTCCTAATGGATTTAATGAAGTTGCAAAAACATATCCTGAATTTAAATACTCCTATCCTTCTATTAAAAGTTCTATCGTGAGCACATTTCAATCGTATAATGGTACTTCAGGGTATATTAATCCAATTACGGGAGAAGCTCAAGTCAACTCATTGATTCCAAAAACGGGATATCCTGCAACAACATGTCATGAAATGGCACATCAAATAGGTTGGGCTGCAGAAAACGATGCCAATTTTATCGGTTTTCTTACTTCTGTCAATAACAAAGATTTGTACTTTAAATATGCTGGCTACAGAATGGCATACCAGTATTGTATCAGAGAACTATTCAAAAGAGATAAAGAACTTGCTAAAAGCTTAAAAGAAAAAGTTAATAAGGGAGTTTATAAAGACTATAAAGATAGTTACAAGTTCTGGAAGTCTTATGAAAACCCTATCGAACCCTATTTAAAAAAAGGTTATAATTCGTATTTAAAAGCAAATAATCAAACAAAAGGAATAAGTTCCTATAGTTATGTAGTAGATTTGCTCATTGCATATTTTGAAAAGCATCAACTCTAACCATAATATCTAATTTACAAACAACCTATGAAATCCCATTTATACTTATTAATTCTATTCGCTATTCTAACGGTTTCATGTACCTCTACTGACTTACAAAAAGAATTTTCTTGTGGAAGTTCTACCTATTCTAACTTGTCGGAAACAAAAGATATTAGAAACCTATTTTCAGTACGACTTCCTGAAACGTGGAAAGTAAATCTTTATTATGATGACGGTCAATCTTCTATTTATGCAGCAGATACCACTATTAATTTAACAAAAACTACATTAATTGATGTTTCTTATATACATGCCTCTATTTTCTTTGATGCTGATTTTAAGCAAAAGTTTTCAGCAGATAATAAGAATATGGGACTTGAAGAAATTAAATCAAAAGAAATTAAACATCTCGATAAAAACGCCTATTTATCTCTTGCTCAAGGGAAAAAGGGTAAATACAAATATCATATTTTAAACGTTTTTACCAAGGTGGACAATAACAACTTTTTACACGCCAAAACCGAGTTTTATGGAGATTCTTTAGTAAATGAAAGAATATGTAAAGCAGTAAATTTAATAGAGAAAATCGAAATAAAATAAGTTCAATATTGAACGAATCAAAAGTGATCGAATAAAGAAAAATAAAAAAAGATAAAGGTTTGTGTTTTACACTGACAAATTACATTTTCAAATTTCTCAATTCATTTGGTATCATTATTTTTGAAATCTAAAACAAACACAATGAATAAACAGCATATAATCGACCGTTTTGTTAGCTATGTAACGGTTGATACTGAGAGTGACCCAAACAACCCTGCCTTTCCTAGTACTGAAAAACAATGGAATTTAGCTAGAATTCTTGAAAAAGAATTGAAAGAAATTGGGTTGGAAGATGTTGAATTAGATGAAAATTGCTACCTAATGGCTACCGTACCAAGTAACTTGGATTATGAAGTACCAACTATAGGTTTTGTTGCACATATAGATACAAGTCCGGATTTTACAGGAGCTAATGTAAAACCCCAAATTCATGAGAATTATGATGGTGGTGATATTGTTTTAAATAAAGAGGAAAATATTGTTTTATCACCAAGCTATTTTGAAGACTTACTTCAATATAAAGGTCAAACTATTATAACTACTGATGGAACAACCTTATTAGGAGCGGATGACAAGGCTGGTGTTACTGAAATTGTTTCAGCAATGGAATATTTAATCCAAAATCCTGACATAAAGCACGGTAAAATAAGAATTTGTTTTACTCCAGACGAAGAAGTTGGAAAAGGAGCACATTTGTTTGATGTTGAAAAGTTTGGTGCTGAATGGGCTTATACCATGGATGGAAGCCAAATAGGAGAACTAGAGTATGAAAACTTTAATGCTGCTGGTGCTAAAGTTACTATTAATGGAAAAATAGTACACCCTGGGTATGCTAAAGGTAAAATGATCAACTCAATGACCATTGCCAGTGAATTTATTAATGCGTTACCTGAAGATGAAGTTCCAGAAAGAACTACAGGTTATGAAGGTTTTTTCCATTTACACCATATGGAAGGAAAAGTTGAAAAAACCACGTTACATTATATAATAAGAGATCATGATATGGAGTTGTTTGAAAACAGAAAACAAGCCATATTAGAATTAGGTAAAGTAATGAATGAAAGATTAGGTAAAGACCTAATTGAAGTTGAACTTAAGGATCAATATTACAATATGAAGGAAAAAGTTACTCCTGTAATGCATATTGTTGATATTGCCGAGGAAGTGATGAAAGATATGGGAATTACTCCTTTAATTAAACCTATTAGAGGTGGTACGGATGGGTCACAGTTATCATATAAAGGATTACCTTGCCCAAATATTTTTGCTGGTGGACATAATTTCCATGGGCGTTATGAATATGTTCCTGCCGAAAGTATTGTAAAGGCTAGTGAAGTAATTGTTGGTATTGCTCAAAAAGTAGCCACAAAATTTGCTTAAACATAATACTTATAGAAATAAAAAAACCTGAGAAAATTCTCAGGTTTTTTTATTTTGTTTTTAGAAGATATATCTTAATCCTACTTGCATTTGCCATCTTGATAATAAGCTACTATCTGGGCTAAATGTTTCGTTTAAGTTAGAATTGAAGCTATACACTGGTTCCTGAGTATAATCTCCACCAGGAAAACTTACACCTACTGGTTGTACATTATTTGGTTGTTGTACTACACCCCAGTCAGAATTAATTAAATTTCCAACGTTTAAAATATCAACACTTAATTGAATTGTATTTTGTTTTTCTTTAGAAACATTAAAATTGAAGTCTTGTAGTATCTTTACATCCCAACGACCTCTCCAAGGTGCTAAAGCGCCGTATCTTTCAACATATTCACCTCTCCTTGAGCTCAAATATTCATCTTGTTGAATATAATTTTCAAAGGCATCTCTTTGAGTTGTATTTGTAAATTGCATCTGGCTTAATTCAGAAGAAGTAGGAACATATAGTAAATCATTTACAGAAGATCCATCATTATTAATATCACCTCCGTACGTATAATTAAATCTACCTCCTTGTGCATACTCAAAGAATGTTGAAATAGTAGTCGCATACTTTTCACCTCCATAAGTAAACTTTTTAGAAGCTACTCCGATAATTCTGTGAGTATCACCATATCTAGAATAAGTTAAAACATCGTTATTAGCATTTCCTACAACAGGGTTAAATGCAAAGGCATCTCCTGTAATTTCTGCCTCAATTGAATTCACATCTTTTGCATTTAAGTAACTATAAGCAACATTTGCATATAAACCGTTCTTAAATGACTTCTCTACTTTAAAAGAAGCGTTAAAAATTCTTCCTTTATCAGAATTTGTAAATACATAAGCATTATTTCCTCTATTACTTGATAAATAATATTCTCGATTATCTACTCCTGTTAATCTTCCTTCAGGATTACGTAATCCCCAATTTTGAACATGTGCTCCATTAATATCTTTTGTATAAGCAAAATCAGCTGTTAGTACCAAACCATTTTCGAAACGATAATCTCCTCCAATATTTGATCTCCACACTTGCGGGAATTTAAATTCTGGATCAACTAACTGAAAAAATCCATCGTCAGCACCACTCACTTGGTTTCCTAACCAAACAAAAGGAAGTCTTCCTGTAAAAACACCAGTTCCTCCTCTAATTTGCAACTTATTTTCTCCATTAACATTCCAGTTGAAACCAAGTCTTGGAGAAATTAACCATTGATTTGTCGGCATTTTTGTAGAGTTCAAAGTAACTTCTTGATTGGTATTTGGATTAAAATACATTACCGAATTATCTCTTGTAGCTCCATTATCCGTATCAATATACTTTTGAACCAATCTTGAAGTATCAAAGTACAATGGCTTGTCAAAACGTACTCCATAAGTAAGTTTAAACGTATCATTTACTTCCCATTCATCTTGAAGGTAAAATGCCAACTGACCTACATTTAATTCTGCTAACTTCCATCCACCATCATTTCCTACTCCATTTCTATTAAAAGTATCAAATGCATTTTGTGTAGCACTTAAATATTGATCAACAACTCCACCTGGTTGCGCATTTGTTAAAAAAGTAGCCACATCAGGGTAAGGGCTAAAAATTCCATAATAAGGGAATATTCCAAAGTTAAACGATTCGTAATTAACTAGGTTAAATGAGTTTTGGAACATGAATTTTTCGAAAGAAAAACCAACAGTAAACGTATGATCTCCTTGGAAAAAGTTCATATTATTAGTTATTTGAAATACTCTTTGATCTAATACATTATTGATAGAGAATGGCTCATGCCCTGCAATAATATGGTTACTTCCATTTCCATCTTGAATAGTAATTACTGGTGCCGGAGTAGATAACGGGTTTCTAAAATCGTCAAAATAGGTATATCCTATTTGTAATTTATTTGTAGTACTCTGATTAAAAGTAGAATTGATCTCCATTAAAAAAGAGTCGATATTGTTATTGATTTCATATCCTGAGTTTTCAAACTGAAGAATATTGGCACTTGGTCCTCTTAATCCTAAGGCTGTAGGATGAGCGGGTTTTTCTTTAGAAGCTCTTAAAAAGTTATAAATCAAAGCCATTCTATGCTTTTCATTGATATTCCAATCTAACTTGAAAATACCTTTCGTAGAACCAGAACCATAAGTAAAGTCTTTATAAGCTCCTGTATTGTAACCTAAATTACTTAGCGCATTGCTCACAGCAATTAAATCTGATTCTAATACAGTAGATTCATTTACCGCCAACGTACCGTCATTATTATTAGGAACCCACCCATTTGTACCTAAATCCTCTCTTTCATCTTTTTCAAAATTAGCAAAGAAGAAGAGTTTATCTTTTACAATAGGCCCACCAATGCTCACTCCATATTGGCTTTGAGAAAGCTTAGGCTTTACAACCTCTTCTCCATTAATACTTCCTCCTGTCAAACTTTCGTTTCTATAGAATCCATAAACCGTTCCTTTAAACTCATTAGTTCCACTTTTTGTTACCGCATCTACTGACGCTCCTGTGAATCCAGAAAGTGTAACATCATAAGGCGCAGTGGATACAGAAATCTGCTCAATCGCATCTAATGAAATTGGTTGCGAATCTGTTTGACCACCGGGAGTAGCCGCATCCAAACCAAATGGATTATTGAATATGGATCCATCCAATGAGAAGTTATTAAATTGATCATTTCTTCCTCCAAACGAACCGTTACTGGCAGTAGGTTCTAACCTTGTAAAATCAGCGGCCGAACGAGAAATTGTTGGTAATGTTTTCAACTGCACAGCACTTACACTGGTTTGAGCTCCTGTTCTATCGCTATTAAATGTTTTATTCCTTGAGCTAGAGATTACAACTTCTTCCAAAGAAACTCCATCTTCTGATAGTTTTCCGTCTACGACTGTGGTTTTACCCAAAGTTAAAAACACATTTTCTACTTCAAATGTTTTGAATCCAACGTAACTAAAAGTTACTTTATAAGGTCCACCGACACGAAGATTCGGAATTGTATACCTACCATTATCCTGTGATATTGCTCCTGACAATGTTCCCGTTGGAACATGTAATACAGCAATATTTGCTCCAAATAATGGTTCTCCTGCCCCATCAGTAACTGTACCCTTTATTTTAGAGGTTGTCACCTGAGAAAAAATCGACAGACAACTGAAGAGGAAAAAAACGTTTAATAATTTTTTCATTGTTAACTTGTTTTAATTGACGCCTAAAGTTACAAAATACTTTAACTTTATTTTAACCATTTATTCACATTAGGCTGGAACTTATCAAAACATAAAGCAAAATAAAACTCTATATTTCATTATATTAAGAAATATAGAGTTTAAAAAAACACATCTATTTTAGTGTTTTTGTAGTAGGCTGATATATCTAAGTTTAATAGAATTATAAACAATTTTCATCCCACATAACAACAAAAATCACATTGTTTTAGTTAAGATCAAGGCGTACTCCCAATGAAATATTTCTGGTTGATGTATTTCGAAATAGTGGATTTAAATCATATTTTAAATATATCCCTATACCTTCATATGCCAAATAACCACTTAAACCATAATTCACAGTATTCATGTTAAAATCTCCTTTCTGAAGTTCTTCAACTAAAGTTCCTTGATCATTTCTGAATTCTAAATATTGTCTTGTTCCTAATTTAAATCCAAAGAAACCTCCTAGACCTAAACGAACTCCATCGTGCGTATTATCAACAACAGTATCATCCGAAAGAACTTTGTTTTCTGAAAAATCGAACTCTAAATGCATTGGAAAAATCATTTGAACATGCCTTAATCTACTTTCCGTTAATTGCATAGCATTCTGTTCTAAAACCACAGCATTATCATTTAAGGTATGATATCTATTATTCTTAGGTCGTAAGTTATTCCATAGAAAAGAAAGTCCATACTTAAAATATGTTTTAGAAGGCTCTTTTGTGAATCGAGTTTTGAATGTAAACCCTAACTCATAAAAATGTGATTGCCAAAATTTATAGTCTGAGCTATTTAATGAACCAAAATTGTTATTCTCTAGCACATTATTAACTCCCATAGCAAATACAAATTGAGTCGTTGTTCTTTTGTTATACCTCTTTTTCTTTTCTTTTTTATCAGTTCTCAAAACAAAAAAGTCCTTATCGAAAAAGCTAACTCTAACCCCATCCTCTTTGTCTTCACTCGCTATTTTACCATCTACTTTATCCTGTACTAATTGCTGTAACTTGTACTCTTGAATCCCTGCATTTAATTCAATTTGTTTTGCATGATAATTAGCTGCTCTCTTCTTTAATTCAGCTGCCTTTTCGTCTGTGATTTCGTTATTCTTTAATCTTAAATTAATCTTTTCTATTTTTTGCTTTAAAGAATCTTTTTGCTGAGATGTTATTTCTTCTATCCTTTTTGAGATTTTCTCTACCTCTTTTTCAAAAGTTTTCTCTTGAGAAAAGGCAATAGTGGTACTCAACAACACTAAAACTAGTATTATTCTTATCATTTTAATTGTTTTTTAGTTATACTTAAATAATTCGTGGTAATGACTATTTATTTCTTTCAGCGAGCGCTACAGCTATATCAGAAATTTTTAGCCTTATTTTTTGCATGAAGTTTCCTTTAAACTGGCTGTCTAACATTTCATACTCCACTTGTGCAAGAATTGTTTCCGGAGAAACTTTTAGGTTTCTTTTTCTTAACTCTATTTTTATCGAATCTATAACTGACCCTCTTTCTATTCTATTTGCAACGTAATAATTTTTGACTTCTTCTGGAGAGTGAGTTACAGCATATAACAAATCTTCTCCTTTTACAATTATTCTGCTTTTCTCTTCATTCAATGTTGGTTGTTCTTTTAAAACATTCTCCTTTTTTACTTCTGATGAAGCCAACATCTCATTATTTAAAACGAGATTCGATTTCTCCTTTAAAGCCTTCGGGAAATATTTTTTATCCTTCTCATTAGAACGATTTTGTTCTATAACAATTCTATCAAATGTTATTGGATTTACGTCAACGATATCATTTGAAGGTAATGTACGAACATTTGATACGCCTTTACTTGCCAATATAATTGCTTGGGATGTTTCGTTTGATCCAGAAGATTGGAAATAATTATATCCAAAGCCTAAAAGAACAATAACACTGGCCGCATAGGAAAAAATCGACTTCCAATTTATTTTCTTTTTTTGATCATTATCATCTAATTTCGCTTCTAACCTATCCCAAGCTGAAATTGATGGAGTCATTACTCTTGAATCAAATTTTTCCTTTATAATTTTATCTATACTATCGTTCTTCATGTCCTAATTTGTTCATTTTTAAATAACTTGATTTAAGCCACTTTCTTGCTTTAAAAAGTTGCGACTTGGAAGTACTTTCTGTAATATTTAACATCTCTGCTATTTCTGAATGTCTGTAACCTTCTATCGCATAAAGATTAAATACTACTTTGTAACCATTTGGTAGCTCATCTATTAACTTCTGAATGTCTTCAACACTTGTACTTTCAAGATTTTCTACTGTTTCAGTATTAAAAACATACTCTTCATCAGTATACTCAAATATATTTTTCCTTTTTAAATGAGATAAACAAGTATTTACCATTATTCTACGAACCCAACCTTCAAAACTTCCTTCGTTCTTAAACTTTTTAATATTTGAAAAAACCTTCATAAATCCAGAAAGCATCATTTCTTCGGCATGGTAATCATCTTTTACATATTGTCTGCAAACACTTAGCATCTTCGGAGAATATAGCTCAAATATCTCCTTTTGAGCTTCCCTTTCGTGTTTACAAGCTCTTTTTATTGTTTCAAAGATTTTTACATTATGTAGTGATATTACCTTCACTTTTAAAGTTTAAAGTTCGACTTCATTAATATAGACTCTCATGTTCTAAAAATAGTTGCCCAAAAACAATAAAAAAAAATATTTCCTCCATTTTTACTATTCTATTAAAAGCTCTAAGCCCTCTCTATTATTGAAAAAAGGAAAAATCTTATAAAAATGTTAAAACTTTTAACTTTTTATTTAATTGGGTGACTTTAGTTATTTTCTTCTTTTCATCTTAAACTATAAAATACGATATTTGCACCATAAAACACGCTAATGAATTTATTTATCTACATTATAGTATATCCTTTTGTTTGGTTATTTTCTTCGCTTCCAATGAGGGTATTATACTGGATATCTGATCTGCTATTTATTTTAATTTACTATGTTATTGGTTACCGAAAAGAAGTGGTCAAGAATAATTTAAAAATGGCTTTTCCTGATAAAAGAAGTGAAGAAATTGATAATCTAACAAAACAATTTTTTAAGCATTTTATTGATATCATGATAGAAAGTGTAAAAACATTTTCTATTTCCGAAAAAGAAATGCTAAAGAGATATAAATATAAAAACCCAGAATTAGTAAACTCATTAGCTAAAGAAGGAAGAAGTATTGCCTTAGTCGGTGCACATTTAGCTAACTGGGAGTGGTCGGTAAGTATGCCTCTTGTATTAGATATCGATGTTTTCGGTACTTATAGTAAACTAGCTAACCCTTATTTTGATAAAAGAATAAAGCAAAATAGAACTCAATTTGGAGTCATTGCAGTAAAGACTTCTGAAACTATAAAAAATATCCATAAAAATTATTCTAATAACAGACAAGCTTTGTATATTCTTTTAAGTGACCAATCGCCAATGATGCACAAAGCTCAATATTGGAGAAACTTTTTTAATACAAAAGTACCTGTACACACTGGTGCTGAAACCATTGCAAAAAAATACGATTTTGCCATTGTTAATTACTCGACTAAGAAAGTAAAAAGAGGTTATTATGAAACAGAATTCTCATTAATCACCGATAATTCGAAAGAATTTGACAATTATCAATTAACAGATAAATATTTTGAAGTAACCGAAGAGGCAATTCGCAAGCAACCCGAGTGTTACTTATGGACACACAAAAGATTTAAACATAAAGATAAGTATAATGAATGGCTTGATTTGAACAAAAACAAGTTTTCAAAAACTAAAAAAGCCAAGTCTTAAGACTTGGCTTTTTTTATATCTATTTTTCTTCTTTTTAGAACCTGTAAGAAAGACCTACAATAATTTGATTAACTCTTGTATCGAATCTTTCAGTATTGCTTCCACTTATAAATTTAGATTCGGTATCAGAGAAAGCTCTTTCCCATCTTACATCTAAACCTAATTTACCTAATTCTACACCAGCTCCTAACTGCATTCCTACAGTTAATCCATCAGCTTCAGTTACTAAGTCTCCAAGTGTTTCTAAACTGAAATCTCCATCAATAATGTATTGAAAAGAAGGACCTACAAAAACATGAGCAACCTTTAAAAACTTCTTTCCTAATAACACAGGAATATCAATTTTTTGAAAATTATAAGTTGCTTTAATATTTGAATCCGACTTTGGAGAGTATTCACTCTTTAAACTTGTATACACCAATTCAGGACGCACATATAAACCTATTACAGGAATTTTAATACGAGTCCAAACTCCGGCATGAAAACCAGTTCTACTTTTCGCTCCTTCTAAAATATCAGTTGATACTTCTTGGAAAGAGTCAGAGTTATAGTTAACCCCTCCTTTAATCCCAAAGTGTATTTGAGAAAAAGAAATTTGAGTGGCTCCAATAAATAATAAAACTAATAGTGCTAGTTTTTTCATAATTATTTTATTTTAAGTTTGCTATTTAAACGTTTATTAAGCCTTATTATTTTCTAGAAATAACTTTTTCAACCGCTTTAATAACCGCTTTATCGTTTAATTCATATTTTTCCATTAATTCTGCAGGAGTTGCTGATTCACCAAAGCTATCATTTACAGCAACAAACTCCTGAGGAATTGGATTATTTTTTGCTAAACAACGAGCAACACTTTCTCCTAATCCTCCATATACATTATGCTCTTCTGCTGTTACTACACAACCCGTTTTTGCCACAGATGCTAAAATAGCTTCTTCGTCTAATGGCTTTATAGTATGAATATTGATAACTTCTGCAGAAATACCTTTTTCTTCTAATTGCTCTGCTGCTTGAAGAGCTTCCCAAACTAAGTGTCCAGTTGCAACGATAGTTACATCTGTTCCTTCTGTTAATTGAATTGCTTTACCTACTTCAAAAGGCTGACCTTCCATGAATACAGGTACTTTCGGACGTCCGAAACGTAAATATACAGGTCCTTCGTGATCTGCAATAGCAATTGTAGCCGCTTTTGTTTGACTATAATCACATGGATTAATAACGGTCATACCTGGTAACATTTTCATTAACCCGATATCTTCTAAAATTTGGTGAGTTGCTCCATCCTCACCTAAAGTTAATCCGGCGTGAGAAGCACAAATTTTTACGTTTTTATCTGAGTAGGCAATCGATTGACGAATTTGATCATATACACGCCCTGTTGAAAAGTTTGCAAAAGTACCAGTAAAAGGAATTTTACCACCAATAGTAAGTCCTGCAGCCACTCCCATCATGTTCGCTTCGGCGATACCTACTTGGAAAAATCGCTCTGGGTGATTGTCGGCAAAGGCATTCATTTTTAAAGAACCTGTTAAGTCTGCACATAATGCAACTACGTCAGGATTTGTTTTCCCTAATTCCGTTAACCCATCTCCAAATCCAGAACGGGTATCTTTCTTTTCTGTAAATGTATATTTTTTCATTTAGTCTGTGTTGTTAATACGCTTCAAAAATAATCTTTTAAACTATAATGGAGTTATAATTTCTCTAATTCTTTGTAAAGTTTATGAACAGGAAAGCCCATAACCGTAAAATAGCTACCTTCTATTCTATCAATACCAATTTTACCTATCCATTCCTGAATACCATAAGCCCCTGCCTTATCAAAAGGTTTATATTCTTTAATGTAATAATCTATTTCCTCTTCTTTTAGTTCCTTAAAAAACACCTTAACCGTATCGCTTATGATCGTTTTTTTCTTCATTCCTATACAAATACACACTGAGGTTATTACTTCATGATGAGTATTTGACATGCTATTTAGCATTTTAAAGGCTTCATCGTAGTTTTTTGGTTTACCTAATGCTTCGTTATTCAACCAAACAATAGTATCAGAAGTAATTAAAATATCATTATCACTAAGTTCTTCCAGATAAGGTTTTGATTTTAATTCAGCCAAATAATCAGTTATTTCGGCTGCTTTCAAAGTATCAGGATATATCTCTTCAATACTTTTTAGCTTAACGCTAAAATTAATATCAAGATCTTTCAGTAACGACTGTCTTCTTGGGGATCCAGAAGCCAATATTATATTGTAGTTTTTTAATTTTTTAGCTAACATATCTGAAGTAATAAGCTACTAAAGGAATACTGATTATAGTTAATAAATAAACAACACTTGAAACCTTTAATACTTTTTTAAAATCTTTTTCTGAGTGAGCATTCATTATGAAATAAATTAAACAAAGCTCTGGTATTGTTCCCATGAACAAAATAATTGATAGGATAAATTTATTTTCAATACAGGTTACTGCAAACCCTAAAACAAAAATGCATCCAATTATAGTTAAGAATAAAGCAATTGACTTTGCTCTTCTTCTACCTAATAAAACCGGTAAAGTATTGGTTTTCGAAGCAAAATCCTCATTAATATTTCCAATATCAATAATAATCTGATGAACAATATTCCCCACTACAGATAAAGCTATATAAAATACAGCTATTAATTGAAAATTGAAGTAAATCTCCCATTGTTGATCTGAGGCATTAATTGGCGTATCAAACCACCAAACAATAAAAATACTTATGGCTTTTATACATGGTCCTAAAACGATATTAAAAAAACCTCTTTCAGGGTTATAATGAAGATAAAACAATAGTAAACCAGCAGTAATAATACCGATAAGGCTATGATAAGGCTTGCCTATATAAAAGGAAATAAACATTCCTAAAGCAGCACTAATAAAAGCACTAATAACTCCGTAGCTGTATGCTTTTTTGGCTGTTACTTCCAAAAGTTTATCTTCTTTGTGCTTATTGTAATAGCTGATTAAGTATCCAGCAGCGAGCATACTTACAGTAGCTATTGAAAGCAGTGAAAAGCTAAAAAAAGACATTGTTGTTTCAAACCCTAAATTATAGAGAAAACAAATTTTAAAAAGAAATTGTAGTATAATTAAATATACTAGCTTTCTCCAGTTAATAATAGAAAGAAACGTAGACAGTTTCATTAATTATAGCTCTTTTTTATTCTTGCTAAACTTCTCTTCGAATCTCTATCCTTCATGGTTTGCCTTTTATCATGAATTTTCTTCCCTTTGGCTAAAGCAATATCGAGCTTTGCCCAACCATTTTCATTAATGAATAATCGAAGTGGAACGATAGTATTACCTTTTGCTTCTACTTCCTTTGCTAATTTCTTTAACTCTCTTTTATTTAGCAGAAGTCTTCTTTCACTTTTTGGGTTATGATTGTAGTGATGCCCGAAAGCATACTCTTCAATGTACATATTAATAACGAAAAGCTCTCCCCTATCATTAAATTCACAAAAACTCTCAGTAATTCTTGCCTTACTTTGACGAATAGATTTTATCTCTGTACCCGTAAGTTGAATACCAGCAGTATACCTATCTATTATCTCGTATTCAAAACGAGCTTTTTTGTTTTGTATGTTGATATTTTTTTGCATAGTTAGGGGCAAATATACAGATAAAAACAAGTAACTAATAAAAATAGTAACCTATGATTTTCGTCATCTTTTAACTTCTTTTTCAGAGATAATTTTGTTTTGAAATTAAAGATAAAATTAAATTTACTAATTATGAAAAAAGTTTTATTAAGCTTTGCTTTTATTGCTTTGTTTTTTACCAATGTTAATGCTCAAGAGAAAAATAGCAACGACAAAAAATGGCAAGCAAGATTTAGATGGGTTACCGTTTTACCAAATGAATCTGCTGAAATAGGAACCATTGGAGGAGATATTCAAATTGGCAATAATGTTATTCCTGAATTAGACTTTACCTATTTTTTTACTGAAAATATTGCTGCAGAATTAATTTTGGGTACAACAAAACATGATGTAAAAGCTATTAATACAGCTTTAGGAAATGTCAATTTAGGTCATGTTTGGTTATTACCTCCAACCTTAACAATTCAATATCATTTTAACTTAAACAAGTTCAGACCTTATATAGGAGCAGGTGCAAATTACACCTTTTTCTATAACGCTGATCCAGGTGCAGTGGTTAATGTAGAATACGAAGACTCTTTTGGATATGCTTTACAACTTGGTTTTGATTATGATTTAGATGAAACTTGGTTTTTAAATTTCGACGCTAAATATGTTGGCTTAAGTACAGATGTTACTGTTGATGCTGGTGTTGCTACAGTTCCTGCATCTGTTGACATTAATCCTTTATTAATTGGATTTGGTGTTGGACTGAAGTTTTAAAATAATCGCCCCCCGTTTATTTATACTGATCTCTTAAATAAAAAGCTCGGAAGTTAACTTCCGAGCTTTTCTAATTTTATCTATTTATAAGGTTTATTCAGCCATTATAGACTCCGCAACCTTTTTATATGTTCCGTTTTCTAATTTTTCTCTGATTGCTGAAAACGCTACAATTGTTTCTTTAACATCTTCAATTGTATGACGTGCTGTTGGTATTAATCGTAATATAATTAATCCTTTAGGAATTACAGGATATACAACAATAGAGCAGAAAACTCCATGGTTTTCTCTTAAGTCCTGTACCATTGCCATTGCTTCAGGAATTTCACCTTTCAAATATACTGGAGTAATACATGTTTGTGTAGTTCCTAAATCGAAACCAGCATCACGTAATCCCGATTGTAAAGCATTTGTTATTTCCCATAACCTATCTTTTAACTCGGGCATTGTACGAATCATATCCAAACGTTTTAACGCTCCTTTTACCATTGGCATTGGTAAAGACTTCGCAAACATTTGTGACCTCATATTGTATTGTAAATACTGTACAACATCTTTATCTCCAGCGAAAAATGCTCCAATACCGGCCATAGACTTAGCAAAAGTAGCAAAGTAAACATCTATTCCATCTTGAACGCCTTGCTCGAAACCAGTTCCTCTTCCTCCTTCTCCTAACGTTCCAAAACCATGGGCATCATCAACTAATAAACGGAAATTATATTTTTCCTTTAAAGCAACGATTTCTGCCAAACGACCTTGCTCACCTCTCATTCCGAAAACACCTTCAGAGACTAATAAAATTCCTCCTCCAGTTTTTTCCGCCATTTTGGTTGCTCTCATTAAGTTCTTCTCGCAACTTTCTATATCGTTATGACGATATACGAATCGCTTACCTGCATGCAAACGCACACCATCAATAATACAAGCATGAGTATCAACATCATAAACAATAATATCATCTTTCGAAACCAAAGCGTCAATTGCAGACACCATTCCTTGGTATCCAAAATTCACTAAATAAGAAGCTTCTTTTCCAACAAACTCTGCACATTCTTTTTCTAGTTGCTCATGATATTTAGTATGACCAGACATCATTCTTGCTCCCATTGGGTATGCCATTCCATCTTCAGCTGCCGATTCACCATCAACTTTTAAAACTTCTGGATGATTTGCTAATCCCAAATAATCATTTATACTCCAAGTAATAACTTTTTTTCCATTGAAAGACATTCTATTTGATATTGGTCCTTCTAACTTAGGAAACACATAATATCCTTCCGCCTTATCCGCCCATTTTCCTAAAGGTCCTTTATCTCCTTTAATCCTCTCAAATAAATCTTTAACCATTTTTACTTTTTGTTTTTAGTATGATGCGAAAGTAACCTTTTTTTAGTAGTTTTTCAAAACATGCCAATGCAATTCAAAAAAGTCTGCCCCCTCAATTTTTAAAATTGCATTTTAATATTGAAAAATAAAAGCATACTTTCAAATGAAGTTAAAAATTTTAATTCTTATTTGAAAAAAAGCATGTTTTTTAACAAAAAACTAAAAGAGTTATAACATGAAGCTTTCATGTTATAACTCTTTTATATTATTTTTATTAATTCTAAATTAGGGCTAAATTCTACATTTTCTTCATTTTATCATTATCCTAAAATTTTCTCAACATCTTTATTCATAGATTCAATAAAGGGTTGACTATACAATCTTTTATTCAATGCTTTAAATATTGCATTGGCCACTGCTCCTCCCGCTGGAGGTAATCCTGGCTCACCAAGTCCAGTTGGTGACAAATCGTTTTTTACAAAGTGAACTTCAACTTTTGGTGTTTCATTCATTCGAATTAGACGATAAGAATCAAAGTTTTGAACGGAGGGTTTACCATTTTCAAAGTTTAAATCACCATACATGGCATGTCCTATTCCATCGAGAACACCACCTTGAACTTGATTAATTGCTCCTGTTGGATTTACCACAATACCGCAATCAACCGCAGCAACTACCTTAGTAATTTTAGGAGTTCCATCTACTAACTGAACCTCAGCAACCTCGGCCACATGAGTATTATGGCTATAATATGCTGAAAATCCTTTGAAAACTCCTTCTCTATTTTTGCCCCATTCACCTTTTTCTGCCGCCAATTTTATAACATCTTGCATTCTTTTACCGGAGTATTGTATTTTCTCATCAGTTGTTCCTTTTACATTTTCAAGTAAATCCAAACGTAACTGAACAGCATCTTGCCCTAACTCATCAGCCAGTTCATCAAAAAAACTTTGCTCAGCATAGGCTAAGAAATTGGTATAAGGTGCACGCCAAGCTCCTGTTGAAATATTACTTCGATAATTGGCTGTAGAAACTTTATAATTCGGAATACAGCCAGCTGGAAAGAAATGTGGAATTAAACCAAACATATTTCCATTAATTGCTGCTTCTTTCAAGTGATATCCTGTTATTTTCCCATCCTTTAGAGATGCAGCAATTCTATACTTTATTGCTGGTCGGTAAATACCACAATTAATATCATCTTCTCTAGTTGTAACTAGCTTAACGGGCTTTGCAATTTTATTTGATATCTCTACGGCTTCATATACAAAATCTCCATATAATCTTCTACCAAAACCACCTCCCATTCGGGTCATTTCAATATGAATTTGATCTAAATCCCGATCTAACATTTCTGAAACTGCTGTTGCTGCAAATTCTGGTGTTTGTACGGGGCCTACTAAATGAACTTTATCAGGAGTAACATTTGCATAAAAATTCATAGGCTCCATGCAATTATGAGGTAAAAAAGGAGAATGATAGGTACGTTCAATTATTTTATCTGCATCAGCAAAAGCCTTGTTAACATTACCGTCTTCTCTTCTAACATTGAATTTTTTTCCATCTAACAATTCTGTTAGTTTGGCATCATGTAAATCAGTATCCTCTAAAGTCGAATCACTTTTCCAAACAGCCTTTATTGCATTTTTTCCTTTAATTGCTGCCCAAGTAGTTGTCGCTAAAACTACTACTTTGTCGGTTCTAGTTAATTTAAATGTCCAATTGAATTTTCCTGCGTCTAAAAATTTTCTTGCCTTTTCTCCAATGGTCATTACATTTACTACTCCATTTATTTTTTTTGCCTCTTCAGCATCAAAAGATTCCAATATTTGACCAAAAGCTGGTGGTCTTAATACCGTAGCATACAACATTCCTTCTTCCTTATAATCAATACCAAACAGCGGCTTACCCGTAACAATTTTTGCGAGATCAACATTTTTTGCATCTTTTCCTATGATTGAATATTCCGAAGGATCTTTCAATTTTACATTTTCTGGAACTTCCAATACAGCTGCCTCATTCACAACATCTCCATAACCTAAAGTTTCTCCATTTTGATTGGTTATTACCCCTTTTGAAGCTTTACATGATGAAGCATCAACACCCCATTTCGCAGCTGCAGCATTAATTAGCATTTGTTTGGTGGTTGCTCCTGTTTGACGTAATGCATCCCATCCGAAACGTATAGATTGACTTCCTCCTGCCAATTGCCTTGAATAATTTTTTGTATCAAGTGGTGCTTGAACTACATGTACTTTATCCCATTCTATGTCCAACTCTTCAGCAATAATCATTGGCATAGTAGTTTTTACACCTTGACCTATTTCTGGATTGGGAGAGTAAATGGTTACATATCCTTCATTTGATATTTTTATAAACGCATTAAAATCGTTAAAATTCAGTTTTTCAAAATCTACAGAAGGCTTTACATTATCCTTACATGCCGTAAATAGGTTAAAACCAATTATGATTCCTCCTCCTGCTAAAGCTGATGTTTTTAAAAAGTTTCTTCTGCTAAACGTTAATTTATTTTCTTGCTTACTCATAACTTCCTTTTTAAGACATTTTTTCAGCAGCTATAGACACTGCTTTTTCAATTCTGTTATAAGATGCACAACGGCATAAATTTCCATGCATGGCTTGCCTGATTTCTTCATTACTGGGTTTCGGGTTTTCTTTTAAGAACGAGGCCGCTGTCATAATTTGCCCAGATTGGCAATATCCGCATTGAGGAACGTCTACTTCCTTCCAAGCTTCTTGTAAAGGATGATTTCCTTTTTCCGACAAACCTTCAATTGTAGTAATTTCTTCATTTTCTATCATTGAAACCTGTAATTGACAGCTTCTCATGGCTTTACCATCTACATGAATTGTACAAGCTCCACATTGTGCAATACCACAACCGAACTTGGTTCCAACCATGTTTAAATTGTCTCTTAAAATCCATAATAAAGGAGTGTCAGAATCGGCAGAGACGGTCACCGATTCTCCGTTGACTTTTAAAGTATATGTTGGCATTGTAAAAGTTTAGTTTTTGTTACGTCTTGTGTAAGTTACATAAAAAAACAACCAATTAACTTAATGATCATTATTTTTAAGATAGTTTTAATAAAAAAATCGCAATAAAAAAAGACAGCTTTAATAAGCTGTCTCCTTTATATGTTTTATTTTACGAAAATTATATGTTAATCTTTTCTAGAAATCTCTTCTATTAAATCCTTAAACTCACCAAAACTATCATACAATCTTTGTTTTATCATATTTATGATTCGTTTATTGTACTCTGATCCATTCTTCTTATACTCATCAAATTCACTTATTGTAAATTGACCTAAAACAAGACCTATTAACAAATTTCTTAACGAAATATTTTTAACTATCGAAGTTTCTATAAATTGAAAAAAGACTTCTTTATTTTCTATTGTCTCTTGTAATTTCTGCTTCTTGATTGAATTAATGAACAAACGTAAAATAATATCATGCTGCAATTTTAAAATAGGTCTTAAGGTCAAATTTTGAAAACTCTCATTTTCTTTATCTGCCGACAAATTTAAAACTGGCCGAATGGATATTCTATTATCCTTCATTTAAAAAAGAAGTAACGTTTTTCTCAATTCTGTCAATTACATTTTCAGTATTTGCTTTCACAAACTCTTCTCCTGTAATTTGCTCATATAACTCGATATATCTGTTTGAAATTTCTGTGATTTTCTCATCAGACATTTCTGGTATTGCCTGTCCTTCCTTTCCTTGGAAGCCGTTTTCAATTAACCATTGACGAACAAATTCTTTAGACAATTGCTTTTGCTTCTCTCCTTTTTCTTGACGCGCTTCATATCCTTCAGCATAAAAATAACGAGAAGAGTCAGGTGTGTGTATTTCGTCAATCAATACAATTTTTCCATCTTTTGTTTTTCCAAATTCATATTTTGTATCAACCAAAATCAATCCTCTTTGCTTCGCTATTTCCGTTCCTCTTTCGAAAAGTTTTCTGGTATAATCTTCTAGAACCAAGTAATCTTCTTCAGAAACAATTCCATTAGCTAAAATATCTTCTCTTGAAATATCTTCATCATGCTCTCCATTATCAGCTTTTGTTGAAGGTGTAATGATAGGGTTTGGAAATTTATCATTTTCCTTCATTCCTTCAGGCATCTCAACACCACAAAGCAATCTTTTACCAGCATGATACTCTCTTGCAGCGTGCCCAGATAAATATCCTCTGATAACCATTTCTACTTTAAAAGGCTGACATAAATGTCCTACAGCTACATTTTCATCAGGATTTGCTACTAACCAATTCGGAACAATATCAGCAGTATCATTCATCATTTTTGTAGCAATCTGATTTAAAATTTGGCCTTTGAAAGGAATCTGTCTAGGTAAAATAACATCAAAGGCAGATAATCTATCTGAAGCAATCATTACCAATACCTCATCGTTAATGTTGTATACCTCTCTTACCTTTCCTTTGTAAACTGATTTTTGATTAGGAAACTGAAAGTTAGTTTCGTTAATTGTATTCATTATTGTCTTTGTTGTGTTGTAGTGTGCAAATGTAAGTTTTTTTACTCACTAAGTCAGAATTAAAATACGCTCACTTAGATTGAAATTTTAAATAATTCCCTTAAAATATATCTTGAACTTATTACATGTGAGTCGACTTACGATTTTATTATTTCATTTTCGCTTTTACTCTTTTAATAAATCAAATAACTTTTCTTTATAAGCGTCACCTATTGGAAGTTCAATCTTCTCAATTTCCACATCATTTTTTGTGTATGCACTTACTTTATCTTTATTTACTATAAATGATCTGTGAATTCTTAAAAAACGAGCGTCCAGTTCTTTTTCAAATGCTGAAATACTATACTTCACCATATGAAACTCGTTTTGTAAATGGATTTTAATGTAATCTTTTAAGCTTTCGATATAAAGAATGTCATCGAATATTACTTTTATTTGTTTTCTATTTTTCCTCACATATACGAACTCCTTTTTCTTTTCAGGAGCCTCTACCCTAACCTCGGTAATCACTCGAGCATTTGCTTGAGTTAAAAACTTAGTCACTGCTTTAAAAAAACGCTGAAAAACAATAGGTTTTAATAGGTAATCAATGGCATCCAACTCAAAACCTTCAATAGCATAATCTCTGTAAGCCGTAGTAAAAATCACCTTTGGTTTTTGAGTTAAATTTTTAAAGAAATCCGTTCCTTTTAAAACAGGCATTTCAATATCTAAGAATAATAAATCGACATGGGAGTTTTGTAAAACCTTACTCGCTTCAATTGCACTAGAACAAGAAGCCACTAATTCAAATTGATCTAGCTGTTTTAAATGGGTTTCAATAAGCTCTCTGGCCAATTCTTCATCATCAACAATTAGGCATTTGTATTTCATTTCACAGCTAGTTTTAAAGTTGTTTGGTATTTTTTTGGTTCGTTTACAATCGACAAGTCATAATCCTCTGGATACAATAATTCCAATTGTTTCTTTATATTGGTTAATCCGATCGATTGTTTATCTTCATTCTCAATAATATCATTAGGTTTGGTATTTTCAACAACAAAAACAATGTTGTCTTTAGTTTGTTTCAATATAATTTTGATTTTCGCTTTATTGAGCTCTTGCGCTACTCCATGCTTGAAAGCATTTTCAATAAACGTAAGCATTATTAATGGAGCAATCAACACGTTTGACACTAAGGTATTTTCAAAATTAACATCGACTCTACTGCTGTATCTAAGCTTTTCTAAGACTAAATAGTTTTCAATAAGTTCAACTTCTTTGTTTATTGGAACAAAACGCTCATTACATCGATACAACATATAATCCAGCATATTCGATAACTTCTCTATAATCAAGGGAGCATCGTCGGACTTTTTAATTGTTAAAGCGTATAAGTTATTTAAAGTATTAAATAGAAAATGTGGATTCAATTGCTGTTTTAAAACAGTGAGCTCAGTAGTTGTTTTTTGTTCTTTTAACTTTAAAAGATTTTGTTGTTTTTTATAAAATCGATACGTAAGTAAGATAGCAGCTGGAGTAATAAACTTAAGTCCTTTGTTTAAGAAACCTGAAATATTGAAAACTCTATCAACAAAAGGTTTTTGAAATAACTCTTGTTTAACCGCTGGGTAAAATTCGAAATACTTGGTTTCATAATAATATGACCTCAACAATGAATATAAAATATACACCCCGAATAATGTAATTAAAAGCCATAAAACGAAATGGATTGGTTTGTTTCTTTCTAAAAACTTTGGCACCAAGATACTCAATGTGATAATAGCGACAATAAACTCCGCTAAAACCAGTATAAAAACACTTTCAAACATTTGAAAATACCCCGCTCCAAAGTAAGCTACGTCGGAAGTTAAAAAGTAATATATTAGAAAACAAAGCCAGAAAATAGTCATTCTGACACCTGAACTATTATAATCGGAAAAAGCTCTTTTTAATGGATTCATATGAACTCGTAAAATTACGACTATATAGCTAAGATTAAGTTAATAATTGCCATAAATAAACCAAGCGATGACGAACTCCCGTTTTTGGATGACAAAACATGATTTGTTGTCTTATTCCTTTTTTGATTTCGTCTATTGCCGATTCATCTACTTTTTAAATTTCGCATTAAGTCTGTTACTACTTTTCGTATGGATAACAGAAAACTTAAATAAATGATAAAGAATTTTCTTTCAATTTTACTTGTACTCACATCTCTCTTTCTAAAGGCACAAGAACTTGAAATCACCTATAAAAACGCAACTATTTCTGTAGACGGAACTCTTAATGAAAGTATATGGAATGAAATCCCAATACATACGAATTTTACTGACTATTCTCCAAAAAATGGTTCAAGAGCCATTAAACAAACGGAGGTTAAAATTTTTCATAACGGTAAATCAATATTTATCTCAGCTATTTATCATGATCAAGAGTCGAGAGTTCAACTTAGCTCTTTAAAAAGGGATGATTTACGCAATACAATTGGTTTTAGCGATTCATTTATCGTAATACTTGACACCTATAACCAACAGCAAAGCGCCTATTATTTTGCCTTGAATATGGGTGGTGCAATGACAGATGCACTTATTGAAAGAACCGGTGAAAGCTTTTCGATAAATAATAGCTGGAATGCCGTTTGGAATGGGAAAGTGCGTATTGAAGGAAATAAAAAAATGTATGAAATGGAAATTCCTCTGAAATCCATTGGTTATGAACAAGCAAATGATACCTGGGGTGTCATTTTTAACAAACGAGATGTAAAAACTGATGAATGGACTACTTTCGCACCAAGAGCCAGAAACTATCGTCCTTTCGATTTACGATTCTCTAAAAAATTTAAGGTTAAGAACCTTTCAGAATCGAAATCTTCAAGATTTACTTTAATTCCTTCCTTAACTATTGATCACAATCAAAAATTAACTGATCAAACTAAAAAAACGAGCATTACGCCAAGCTTAGATGCTCAATTTAACCTTACTTCTTCATTAAAACTAGATGCTACAATTAATCCAGATTTCTCTCAAATTGATGTGGATAGACAGGTAACTAATTTGACGCGATTCGCCATTAATTTTCCTGAAAGAAGAAACTTTTTCCTTGAGAACAGTGATTTATTCTCGAACCTAGGAATTAGACAAGTGAATCCATTTTATTCAAGAAGGATCGGTGCTCAGACCGATATTCTTTTTGGGCTAAAAGTATCTGGAAATCTCTCAGAAAAAACAAGAATCGGAGTTTTGGATGTTGTGACAAAAGAACAAAATGACAAACCTTCACAAAACTACGGAGCTTTGGTACTACAACAACAACTTTCCGATTCTTTTACCACAACCGGATTTATTGTTAACAGACAAGAAATGAATGGTTTTAGTTTCTTAAATGATTTTAATCGCATTCTGGGAGTGAATCTTAATTATAAATCAAAGAATAATAAATGGACAGGATTGGCTAACTACGGTAAGAGCTTAGATAGTGAATATAGTAATCAAAACAACTTTTATCATGGCGGTATTTGGTATAATACATTAAAAACAAACGCAAGTTTTGCCATTCATAAAGTAGATAGAAATTACATAAGTGATGTCGGTTTTGTTCCTCGACTTTCAAACTACGATGCCATCAATGATATTACTGTCAGAGAAGGTTATACTCAAGCCCAAACCCGTATTTCCTTGAGACACTATTCAAAAGAAAGAAAGGTTATTGACTCATATCGCTATTTTTTATTGGACAATAATAACTATTGGAATGAAAGAGGTGAATTAGTACAATCGTCTTTTTTCTTTAACAACGCCTTGTGGTTTAAAAACTTCTCATCCATTTATTTCAATATTTTTTACGACTATAATAACTTACAATATGGATTCGACCTTTTAAGAAATGGAAATAGTATTGAACCAGGCACCTACAAGTACATTCGATTTCAAGCAGGTTACAATTCCGTTAGAAATAAGAGGTTATTATATCGTTTTTCATTGAGGCATGGGCAGTACTATCATGGACAAAGAACTCGTTTGTTTTCTAATTTAGAATATTTAATGCTTCCTGCTGCCAAGTTAAGACTTACTTATGAGGCTAATAAAATCAATTTAAATGAATTAGGAAAAGATACCTTTCATTTAGCAAGATTTACTGGGGAAATCTTTTTCTCTGAACGTCTTAATTGGACAACCTATATACAATACAACACTCAATTTGATAATTTTAACGTAAACAGTCGTTTACAGTGGGAATACAAACCACTATCTTATGTATACTTAGTTGTTACAGATAATTTCGATCGATTTATTAATCGACAAAACTGGGGTGTTGCCCTAAAAGCCAATTACAGGTTCGATATATAGCTCTACTTTACATTCCTCTCTTTTACCGGAGAGGAATGTTTTTTTTGATTCTTTTTTTATTTATTCGTTAGTAACTCTCTTCATGTTACTAAGTACTAATATCAAAAAGGATAACGACAATGAGTTTATGCGGTTATCCGGAAATATATAAGGGATAACGTTTATATTTGCGGGGATATAACGAGTTAGCTTTTATTAGAAGAAATAAAATGGCAGTATCGAAGAATAGGAACATTAGAAAAATTATTGTCGACAATATTCAATATTATTGGAGTATAAAATATGACGAAGATTATGGATTGATAATCTGTAATATTGGATTATTCGATAAACCAAATTACAGGTTCAGCTTCTCCCGTGGAGCTAATGATTCTCACATTCGTTCTATACATAATGGGATTGAAGAAAAAGATGAAATAGAAGCTATAACCCCAAAATTAGTTGCTGAAGCTATTGAATTTGCTAACGCAAATTTAAATTGGAAAAACACTAAAATGAGTAGGATTACATCTGATTCAGAAGGGTTTAGATTAAATAAATCAAAGACGAAAAGCTAACAAAACCTAAACTGCATTAAAACGCAGCTTAGCCGAAACGTTATAAGTAATTTAAAAATGCATATGAAAAAAACATTTACTTTCTTTATTGTCACAACTATACTAACAAGCTGTAGCGTATTAGGAACGAAAACAGTATACAAATCAAATTCAGGAATTGAAAAAGCAACTAGAATTGGGTTTAGCCAATTAGCTCACGAGGATATAATCGAACAAATAGCTAAGGGAAGCTCACTAGTATACAAAAACACAATGTCAAGTGAATTAAGTAGCCGTAACATTCTTTCTAATGTGATATTAATCAAGGATTTTAATAGACTGGAATCAGTTAATTCAAATATTATTGAAAAAATTTGCCTTGAAAATATGCTAGAGGGAATCATAATTACTCAATTAAGATTTTTAAATGTAAAATATAGTAATCTATTTATTCAACCAGGAAAAAGTTTCGATACAGAGGTAGAAATGCAATACTATAACTCGACTGGAAAATTATTACTACACACAAAACATAATACTAAAAAAGGGAATACATATTTTGACTTCCCTAAAGTTGAGAGAACAGTAAAAGACGGAACAGTTGGCGCCTTGACAAGAATTATGGAAGAATTATATAAATAAAACGAAACAAAACAACTTATAACAAAGTATAAACCCTATTAAAACAGGGTTTATACAAACCGTTATATGCAATTTTTAAAACAATTTAAGTATTTAAAAAAAAATATGAAAACTAAAAAAACAATTTATTTATATCTCAACTATCTTAATATATATAAATTACTATTAACTATTTTAATAGTAACAGGTTGTTCAACAAATGATGAAGAATCAATTCCTGAAAATGCTGTTTTTGAACCTCAAACTGAATTAATTAGTTTAGATGAAAGTAACAACGAACTAATGCTACAATGGAAACCTGTAATTATTGAAAAGTTTTTGAAGTATAAAATTTATCGCCTAGATATTTACACGGATGCTTATTTCAATCCATCAGTAATTGTCAATTCTGGACAATTAATTAAGGAAATAGATAATAATCTTTTAAATAGTTTTACTGACACTAATATTCCTTTTAATTCTTTCATTGCTTATGCTGTAGTTACTGAATATTTAGACAGTAATAATATTCTACAAACAGCTATCAGTATTAACTACAAATCTTATGAAAATGTTCTTCTATCATTTGAAATCCTTTCTCTGGAAAAACAAAATGACGGAACTATAAAAGTAACTTGGGAAAAAGATAATAATGATGACTTTGAAAGTTATACAGTTCATATTATTGATGGGAACACTTCTTACTCTTCTAGTCAATCAATTATAGAAAATGGAACCTCTTTCAATCCTTTAGAAAATAAAGATGATAACATTTTAGTTGATAATATTCAATATAAAAATAAATTTTTGTTATATGCTGTCTCTAAAAAAATCAATGGAAGAATCATTTATAGTAAAAATTACTTATCAATTAATAATCCTAGAAATTTAGGTTTTAAACCCTCTCAAGTCTTAAAAAATCCATTTAAAAATGATGAACTTATTATATTTAACCCTAACGGGGAAATAGTTTTTTTTGACATAAATAATTTGGAAATAACTTCAAAAGTTGAATTAAATAATAAAATATTCCATAGCTCTATAGGTAGTTATAATGGGGAGGCAGATTTATATATCCCAAGTAAAAATGGAAAAATTTATATTATAGATTTAGACACATATAGTATTAAAGAAACTATTGACTTAGACACCGACAATAATATAATATCTGCAATACCAATTAATGACTACATCTTATTTATAGAAAAGCATTTTTATAGCCATGTTATTAATGGTGGAACTTTTGTTTATGATAGAATTAATAATACCGTTTTGAATAGAGATAATGGATCTCATACAACATATCTTAATTCTAAACTATTCAATGCTTATGATAATTATTTTTTCTCTCTAACCTATAAAGGTTTCCAACACTATGATAGTAGAACTGCCACTCGTAAGCTTACTGTTAATAACAGTGTTGTTTCTATCGATTATACATTTAATGGTTCTTACCAAAATAGTCTATTATTTGCTTTATCCCCTGATAAAACATATTTTATAAGCACTACTTTTGGTTATCAATCTAGTATAGATTACCAAAATCATTCTGAAACAACTGTTGGTCGTTATTCTGAATCCAATATTTTTGGAGATGCAAAAATATCGAATAGTGATAAAATATATTTAACAGTTCCTGATAGCAATAGTATTTATGTATTCAATAAGAATAATTTTAGTTTGAAAGAGAAAGAGTATCAAACTAGCTCCACTCCTGTGTTTATAGAGTTATTTGAGAATAAAATAATTTTAGTAAATCAATTTGAAGCTAATTATTATATAGAAACAATAGTTGAATAAAACTAATAATATACAACACCACCTAAACTGCATTAAAATGCAACTTAGCCAAAAAGTTGCCAGTAGTTTGACCAAACCATTGAATATGTTGCTTAAAAATATAAATTGGACTAAAAAAAGCGGAATTCTGATTATCGGAATTTGTTTAAGTGCAATGCTTTTAAAATATTTGGTTCAACCTTACAGAGGAACTTGGATTTACCAATATGGTAGTTTAATTTCCTTGTTTGTTTTCTCTGGTGGAGTTTTATGGTCGTTGATTAACACAATACTATTGATTTCAAAACACAAAACTGAATTGAAAAATAATCTCGTTTGGATTTTTTTAAGTGCAATTCCTTTTTTGTATATCGTAATAATAATAATGCCATAGAAATGACTAAAACATACTGACCGAATGAAATATAAAAAAATAATTATTGGACTTTTGATTTCTTCCGTGCTAACTTCTTGTGATTGTTGGGTGACAATTGACGGAAAAGTTATTGATTCAAACTCAAAAGAACCAATTGAAAAAGTACTCCTTGAATTTACAAATATAAAATGCACTGAAATAGTAAGAGCAACTGCTCAAAATTTTAAGACGAATTGTGTTTTTGCAACTGATGCGACAGGCATTTTTTTTATGAATTCTGACAGTTATGGAATTTGTCCTGATAATCCAGTGAAAATTAAGATCCGAAAAGTTGGATATAAAACAAAGGAAATGGAATTAAATCAAGGACATTTAATTAGTAATTTAATTGTTGAATTAGAAAAAGAATAAAAACGTTGGGTAACACCGCATAAAATTAATATGAGAAATACTTTAATATTATCAATATATCTTTCAATTTTTAATTTATTTGGTCAAGAGTCCAAAATTAATAATGCTGTTTTTATCAACTTTGAGCAGTTTAAAGATAATAAACCTTGTGAAGTTGAAATACTCAATATAAAAGATAAGACGGATTTATTATTAACCGTAAAGAACATAGATTTAAACTGTAAAGGATTTAAAAAAATAAATAAGACAATTGCTATTAGATACAATCAAGACTTGTATTACAATATGAGATATAATGTAGAGTTTATGACCAAGAATAGATTTTCAAAGCTTATTGTTAAAGGAAAATACTGTGCATTTCTAGTTGATGAATCTTATCCAATAAATATACAAGGACAAGCTGGTTTTAATACAGGCGGATTAGTTGGCGCTTTGATACTAGGACCAAATGGAAAAAATAAAATATACTATTTAGATATAGATAAAGGACATAAAACCAAGGTTCTTAATAAAACTAGGTTAAGAAAACTTTTAGCTGTTGATGAAGAACTACTTAACGCATTTGATAATGAAATAAAAGAAAATTGGTCTGCCAAATTATTTTTGAATTATTTAGAACAACTTAACAAAAAATATGAGTAAAAACTCACTACAACGCGAGGGCACATTTTATTGTGATTCAAGTTATAATTTGGAAAATAATTATTATATCAAAGTTTAGGTTTTATTTACTAATCTTGAAGCAAAACACAACAACAAACCATACCCCAAACGCTGTACACAATTACACAAAAAAGATGAAAATAGGTATTGGATTTGATAAATATCCAGAGTCTTATGACTTTATTGCTACTTTCAATGATATATCTGGAATTGAAGGTGAAAATGTAATTCAATATTCGCAAGATAATAATCCAATAAACTTATGCGAAATAACATTATATCAATGCGATTTAGAAAAAGAAAAGTTTATAGATAGGTTTAATATTGAAAGTGAATTATATGATAATTCTGCTTACTTGTACATATTGTCTTCTAAAGGAGAAATACTAACCTCTACTTATATTTCAGATGTTAAGATTGAAAAAATCTTTCAAGATAATTTTGACAATTTAAATGTTATAATTAGAGGTTGGTTAATTGAATCTAGTAAAGGGTTCTATGAAATAACAAAGAAACGACTTACTTCTGGAATAAAGAAACTGGGGGAATGGAAAAGCTTGCCTGCTGAAAAAGTTCAAGGTTGGTTAGATTCATCATTAAGACTAGGAATTTATGGGAATGACAAATCAAACAAATATGCAATTATAGACGGTAAAAATCTTGATTCTCAAGATAAATTCTATTGTGCTTTAGGAGAGGAAATTAATGGGATTGGAGGCTATTTTGGAAGAAATTTAGATGCACTTCATGACTGTTTTTATGGTGGATTTGGAATAACAGGGAAATTTACTTTGGAATGGCTAAATCATGAAGTTTACAAACTGAAATTCCCTGAATATTTTAAAGAAATATTAGAAGTCTTTTCTGTAAATAATAAAACAATAATCTTAAAATAAAACTGTGTACAACAACGTATAAAATACATGCGGACTTTGTACCAAACTAATGTAAACGTATATTTACAATGTAATTGTCCTAACGGACAATCAGCACGCGTCAGCGACACAAGCACTTATGCAAAACGTTGTGAAATATTTGATACAAACAATATACATTGTATTTTTATTTTCAATTTTAATATTCCTGTATCAAAAGAAACGATTGCTGGAAAATATGTGAATAAGTACTATAATGCGATTGGCGCTCATCACGAAACAGCTGGAAAACCTGATACGCTAACTTTGAAGCCTGATGGAAATTTAAACAGTAAGTTTTATGGATATGGAACGTATTCAATATCTTACAAAGGAGGTTTCCCACAAAAAATAGTATTAAAACCTGAAAACCCTGAAGAAATAATGACTTTTCATACATATATTTCTAATAAATTATATGAAAAAACCAAAATCTCTTTAGGTGGTTGATTGGAGTTGTTATGAAAAAATTAATTATTAAATAGAAAATACTCAAATTAAAAATAAGTTTAATGCGCATTTGTTAACGAGGCACCTAATTAAAAGTAACTCTCAGTTTTAAAGAACATTAAACGCTAGTCTGAATATTCTTTGAATCCCCTTTCTTTCATACTTTTTGCTAACTTTAGTACTTTTAGCAACTCCCTGAAATCGTAATAACCAATGAAAAACTAAAAACCGAATGAAAAAATCTCTTCCTTTTATCTTGCTTTTACTACTATTGAATTCTTGTAATTCAAATAAGAAGAAAAAACAAAAAGACATACAAAACAGCAACCTCATACATGAACTATTTGCGAAAATAGAGAAAGGAGCCTACCCTAAAACTAATTCAATACTTATTTCTCAAAATGACAGTCTTCTTTTTGAAAAATATTTTAATGGGTATGGAAAAGATAGTTTACAAGATGTAAGGTCAACTACTAAGTCTATAACTGCTCTATTGGCAGGAATAGCCATTGATAAAGAAATTTTGAAAGTAAATGAACCTGTTTTAACCTACCTTCCTCAATACAATAAAGGTAATCTTGAAAATTGGGATGATAGAAAATCTTTGATTACAGTTGAAGATTTATTGACAATGAGAACAGGTATTGGTTGCGAGCAGTTTTTTGGGGATATAGGATTTCCTGATTGTGAAGAAAAAATGTTTGACCAAAAAGACTGGGTGAAGTACGGTCTTGATCAAAAAATGGCTTTTGCACCAAAAGAAAGATGGTTATACACGGGAACAGCACCAATGATTATGGGCGCTGTGATTAGTGAATCATCTAATACTAATATTGCCGAGTTTGCATCTAAACATTTATTTACTCCACTAAAAATTACAGACAATTATCATTGGGCAAAAAACAAAATGACTGGAAGATATTTTACTGCAGGTCTACTGAGAATTTCACCTATAGATATGCTTACAATTGGTAACATGGTTATCAATAAAGGAAAGTATAACGGACAGCAAGTTATTTCAGAAAAGATGATAAACGAAATTCTAAGTGAAAAAGTAAGGTTACCGCAAGATTATTCGTTTTTTAATGTTGCTGGCAATTCCTGGAATGGGCAAAAACCAGCAAGTTATGGTTATTACTGGTATACCGAAAAAGCGAAAATTAACGAACGAGAAATTACTTTAAAGTTTACTTTTGGAAATGGGGGAAATTATATCTTACTTATCCCTGAGTTAAAGAATTTAGTTATTGTTTTTACAGGGAGTAATTATGGTAAACCAATTTTAAACAAACAACCTTTTGATATGATGTATAAGTATATATTACCTTATTTCCTGAAATAATAAAAATGTGTAAAACATATTGATCATTTTAAGGTTCCTTTAGAGGGAATCCCCCTTAAAAGAAATCGCAACTCCCTAATACAAAACAGATAAAATGAAAATAACATATATAATTATGTTGGTCCCATTGTTTATAGCCTGCAAAAAAGAGGCTCCTATTGTCGAAACAACAAGTAATCAAAAAGAGATTATTTCTACACACTTGAATAAAGGGGCATATAAGTATCATTATATGGATCGGGAATGGGGAAAACACATAGATAAGGGGCTTGAAAAGGATTCTACCATAGCCCACTTGTGGCAACAAAAGGCTCTTCCTTACTGGAAAATGAGGAAATATGAAGTAGCTCTGAAACATTACAACAAAGCGGTAAAATACGACAGGCAAAGATATTTGGGAAGAAGAGGTTTTCTGAAATGTATTTTTCAAAAAAACTACGAGGAAGCCTTGATTGATTTCAATAATTACAAAAAAGAGTTTGGCCATACTTACGAGCAGGATCATTCTATTGAATTTTGGATTGCAATTTGCCACCTTCAACTCAATGAATATAGAAAAGCATTTAATGTGCTAAATAATGAAATAAAAAAACAAGAAAAAGAGCATGGTGCAAATTGGGTGAATTACTTAGATAGGTTTTACCTAGGAATAATATATTTAGAACTGGAAGATTATGAAAATGCCATCATTGAATTTGACAAAGTATTAAATGAATATGTATTTTTCTCAGACGCTCAATATTATAAAGCCTACTGTTTAAACAAACTAGGAGAAAAGGCAAAAGCAAAAAAACTTATAAATATTGGCAAACAGAACTATAAAAATGGATTTACTTTTAATGAAGGAAGCGGAGCAAATTTTGAACCCTACCCATATCAGATAGTCTGGGAATGGGAATTTGTAGAATCCATAATACGATAACACTCCATACATCAACACAATACAACCTAATTAAAATAGAAAATTAAACATAATCTTGTTCATGAGTATAATAACCTCATGTATGAATAAAAGAGAAAACGAATTGAAGAAATTAGCTACGGAAATCCTTAGTTTAAAACTGGAGAAATAGAAGAAGATGAAGTTAGTAACGAAATCAAATGGATAAAGAAATAAAACTTCAAACACATTTTACCCGAAGCAACCTATTAAATTAAAAATCAATATCTTTATACTGCATTTTGCTATATAAATGGCTATGTGATACAAAATTGTTAGTTTGAAAAAGTATATCAAACATATTATTTCCTTTCTTTTAATAATTGGTCTTACGATCAATGTTTGTTCTATACACTCTCAAACAAACTCTTCTAATTATTATCAAGTTTCACATCTTAATTCTCGAAATGAATCGAGTAACTCCTATAACAAGATTTACGTTTTCAGGAGATATTTTCTAAAGAAAAACGCACTTGTACCTCCAACATCCTACCTTAAACTTCGAGATATTCACAATTTATTAGTTAAAAATATTTTTAAAACATATATTTCACTACATCAAAAAATAAGTTTAAGAATAGCTCAACACATTTTTTTGAATAAAAAGATCGTCTCAAGTAATCATTTTTCAAGTTTATACATAGCATAAAATAAATTTTAATTCTATGCATATATGCCTTTATCGCATAAATAATGAAGTCAGCATTTAACTATTAATCATTATTAAAATGTATAAACAAGAAAATAAAAATAAATTGGAGAAATCCAAAAGTATAGATTATTGGATAAAGCGAAAATTAATTACAATGATAACCGCATTCATGATAGGAATGTCAAACGCCATGTATAGTGAAGATAAATCACTAAACGACAATCAATATCGAATTGAACAAAAAGATAAGAAAGAATGACAACAACAAAAAGGACACATCAAATTTTTAACACTCATATGAAACCATTGCTATATCTAGTTTTTATAATTTCATTTATTTCTTGCGATAAATATTCTCGTGAGAAATATCCACAAAAAGTTTCTAAAAGGGAAAGTTATAAGCATATCAACAGTTGTTATTCCGAAGAGTTCAATAATTTGAGTGAGATCCCAGATAATATTCAACACAAAATTAATAAGTTCTTGATAAAAAGGTTAGAGGTTGATAATTTCAAGAAGTTGAATTTTAAAACTGGTTTCATTCTTTCGAATGCACCTATCAAAATAATAACGAACGAAAAAAAAGAATCAATAACAGATCTTCTCGGACAAGATATGAATAAAGAAGATTGTGATACAATTTTGAATTTCCCAATATATTCAGTGTACTATGAATTAGAAAAACTTAAGTTAGGAATTGAAAAAATGGGTTTTAATTTAATGGTTGACAAAAATGGAAAATGCATTAAGGATATTGATTTTCCAAAAGTTAATTTCGCAAATAATATCATTCCTATTGATTCTGTTCATTCTGAATTAATTCGTAGAAAAATTTCACCGAAAAAATTACATATCGATTTTTGGTTTGATAACAGAAAGGACACTTTTTTTTGGGCAACAAGTACAGTAATTAGTGAAGGAAGTATATTAGGTTCAAGTTGTTTTCCTAATGTTCAATATCATTTTAAAATGAATGCGAAAAGCGGTGAAATAACAGAATATAATTTCGAAAAAAGAGAAGATTACTTTTCCCGGAGAGATAATCGATATTTCGAATAAATAAACTTCATTTAAATATGTTCTATTATTAAACACCCAAATAATTTTTAATTTAAAAATGTAACTTTAATATCAAAAAACTATAATTATAAACTCCTTAAAAGCCTGAAATAACTTTAACAAAACAATCAAATGTAATACAAATGAAACTCAAAACATTTAAAAACATAGAAATAGAGACCGAAATAAAAAAAGTATGGAACGTATTAACGCTATCGAAATATACGAAAGAATATATGTTCAATTGCACGGTAGAATCGGAATGGAAAAAAGGCTCTCCCATTACATGGCAAGGAAACTACCAAGGATATGAAGCTTTTCAAAAAGGAATCGTATTAGAATTTATACCTTATTCTAAAATCAAATATTCCACTTTCGATCCAAACTTTGGTCTTGAAGATATTCCTGATAATTATATTCATGTCACCTATGAATTAGTCGAGAAAAATGACAAGATTCAATTAACCATTACAAATGAAACATTTGATGGAAATAAAGAGCGAATGAATCATATAAATCAAGGTTGGGAAATGGTAATTCAAAAATTAAAAGAAGTAGCAGAAAAAAGTTAACTATAGAACCTTTTTTCTATTCTCATTATACAACCTTTAAATATGTAAACTCGAAATGGAACTACCTAATGACTTAACTCAATTCCTACAATCTAAATCTCAACTGAATTATGATTATAAATCCGTAGAACCAGATTTTGTTGGAATTATTGATTTTAATAACTTAAAATTAGGAAAGATATATATTGAAGGAAACGTTAGTGGAAAATCATATTACGAAATTCCCGCTGTTAACTTAACCAACCAATGCGAATATTACGCCCCTGAATACATCCTACTCTATTTACCAAATGAGAAATTGTATGGAACATGGGATGCCGATCATTGGACTTTATATGTTTTTCCAAATGCCAATTGGAATCATATTGTTAAAACACCAGAAGCTTATATAGATTACCAATGGAATCCTAAAGAGGAAATTGGAATTGTCTTCGACCCTAAAAATGATTACAATATGATCAACGGGTGGCCGTTTTAGATTTAATTGAAGCTATTACCACTTGGTTTAGACTTAATTTTACACCAATAAAGAGTAACTCTAATACAATAGTATTGAAATTTTTGCCTTTTTTTAACTTAAAAGGCTATAACCCTTCATTATTTTCGCCCAAAGAATTAGTCTTAATACTAACCACCTAGTAATTTATTTAAAAACATTTGGTAAAAGAAAAATACATTTCTGAGTTAAAGTTGAAGTTTGAAAGTTATTCTCATATTTCCGAGAAGTCTTGGTCATTAATTAAATCAATAATTAAGTTTAGAGAGCTTGAAAAGGGGGAAATATTGCTAAGAAATGGGCAGATTGCAAAAAATATTTATTTTGTGTGCAAGGGAGCTTTAAGAGCATACATAACGGATTATGATGGGAATATTTATAATAAAAATATCTTTCTTGAAACTGATTTTGCTGGATCTAAGGTTTCTTACCTTCAGAATGCACCTTCAAACTTCACGTTGGAGTCATTAGAAAAAACAACTCTTGTTAGTCTTGATTATAAAAAGTACCGACAATTTATCAATAACAACCTCGATCTAAAAGACTTTTACATCTCTTATTTAGAAAATAACTGGGTTATTGAAAAAGAGCAAAGAGAGGTTTCTCTGGTTATGGAAAATGCTAAGGAAAGATACTTAAAATTGCTTTTTAAGCATCCTAATATTGAACAGAGAATACAACAGTTACATCTCGCTTCCCACCTCGGCATTACCCCAACCCAATTGAGCAGGATTCGTAAAAATTTGAAAAAATAACATTGAATTGGCATATGTAAATGTCAGAAGCTTTTTCTACTATCATACGAATATCTACTTTTTCCCGATTAGGGCATAATACAGCTTTTACTAATACAAAAGAACCTATTGATATTTCAATTCGTTGGATAAAAGAGAAAGTAATGAGTTTAAAAAAGAATAAGTAATGACAAGTTTTAAAGTTTTAAAGTTTTAATAATTATAAAACTATCACGGATGATTTACTTACATCATTTATAAACTTTAGGTATCACTATTTTTAATGACTCACTGTAAAAAAACAACGAACTTATAAGCCGTTTTCATATTTATGATTTCGGCTTTTTATTGTTAGGAATACCCACAATAAAGTTATGACCAAAATAACCACTTAAATTCTAATTGAAGCTTATGATATCTCCCTTTTTGAATAAAATACCCACTTAAATTCTGGATAAAATATTCCAAATTTGTTTAACCAACGTTCTTTAAAAATTAAATTCAATAAGGAACTCGTTATTTTAAACACCATTACCAACACTACACATAAACAACTAACTACCAAAACCATACAAACAACTCAATATACAACCAAAGTGGCAAAATTTCACAGATCATTGCCTAAAAAGAAGAAGACTGATATTTAATTTATAAATTAATTTTTTATGAAAACTTTATTCTTACTTTCAATTTTATTTTTATTGAACACCGTAGTTGTTTCGCAAAGCTCAGGTCCTTCAATACATGCCAATTTAAACGATAATGGTTCAGGAGATATCATTATGAAAACCACCAAGGTAACCAATACCGGACCCACCTCCTACTTTTCAACTATGGGATGGAACCAAGGTAGCGAAGGAGGCGGCTACTGCGGTATACAAGATTCTCCTGATAAAGGGCATGCCTTTATTTTTTCTATCTGGGATCCTTCGAATCGCCAACCTATTAGAGCTAAATTTACTGGGTCAGGTACAAATGTTGAAAGGTTTGGAGGAGAAGGAACTGGTTTAAAATCGTTTAATCGCTCTATAGGATGGTCACTTAATGAATGGATTACTACTGTTGCACGTAAATGGAATGTCGGAAACCATACTTATTTTGGTTTTTGGATACGAAGAAATAACACCAATCAATGGCATCATATGGTTACTATGGACTACCCTGTAGCAAATGTTAATTTTAACTCAAAAACTAATGCTTTCGTTGAAGATTGGACAAATAAAGGAAATTATGTTAGAGGTGTACAATTTAAAGATGTTTTTAAAAGAATAAATGGTCAATGGACAGCACCAAATTCTATTAGTTTTTATAAAGTAACTGAGCCTCGATCTGCTCAGTATAGTAACAATGTTGATGCTGGAGTTATCAATAACGGAACTACTTTTTATATGAAGGCAGGCGGAGGTATTTTTCCTAATTCTAGTTTGGATTTGAACAATTTACCCAAAAGCTTTAATTTAAGTACTCCCAATACAGAACCCGCTACCCCCTCAATTAACTTCTCTATTAGCAGTGCTTCTACTTCTTCGGTAACATGGAATGTTCCAACATCATCAACCCCTCAATTTAAATATACAATTAAAGTAAACGGTGCTATCGTCGCTTCAGCAATTAATCCTGAGACAAGATCATCCAATATAACAGTGAATGAAAATCAAAGAGTAGAAGTTGTATTGGAAGATATTTTAGGAAGAACCGTAACAAAGTCAGCTATCGTAAAAAATCCCCAATTCAGTGACGGAGTTTATAAAATTACTTTTGAAAATTCAGGAAAATCACTAGATGCTTTCGGAACTTCTAATGGAGCCAATATTGGTCTTTGGGGGTATCATGGCGGAACCAACCAACAATGGAGAATAACTTACGTAAAGAACTCAAACACTGGGTTACCTTTATACAGTATTACCAACGTTAGAAGCAATAAAGTTGCGGATGGGTTTGGAACTTCCAATGGAGCAAATATAGGTCTTTATCAACATCATGGAGGCTCGAATCAACTTTGGATATTGGAAAAATTCTCAAATAATGTATATCATGTAATAAATAGTAGAAGTAAGTTATGTGTAAATGCTAACGGGGCAAATAATGGTGATAATATCACACAAAATTACTGTAACGGAAGTACAAATCAACAATTGCGACTTGTGAAGTTATCTAATAGAAGTGCTGTTAATGAAACTGTAAAGCGTCCTTCACTTCAAAATGACACTTCAGAATTTACTATTTTTCCTAATCCTGCTTCAGAAATTTTAAATATAAGTATTTCGGAAAATGATAAAGCTGATGGCCTAATTGAAATATTTGATATACAAGGAAAAAAAGTAATGGCTAAATCAATTAAAACTAAGGAAAAAAATCGATCGCAAATTGATGTTTCAAATTTAGTTAAAGGACTATATATTCTTAAATATTATACTAGTGATCGTAAATACATAAAAAAAATAATTATTCAATAGAATTACCTATATCCAATAATAAAATTGTAGACACAATTTCAAGAAATAGCATAAATTAAAATGTTTTTAAAAGCCAAGACCTAGGTCTTGGCTTTTCATTTTATTCAGTTAGTAAAATCATTCCGTAGTAAATTTATGATACCTCTCAGTAAGTCCTGTTTGGTAGCCCTTTAAAGTCAAGCTTAATTAATAGAAAAATCATAATTAACTGTGACTCCAAGATGACAAATTGTAACCTAGTTAATTATGATTTAACTACCCTCCTTTTGGGGTTAATTTTGACGATTTAAAAAATTAGATTGACTTTTTGAATTAAATTAGCAATTGTATTTCCTTCATTATTTTTTGAGTTAAAGTATCTACTTTTTCTTGAGAAATACTTTCTGCATATATCCGAATAACAGGCTCAGTGTTCGATTTTCTTAAATGTATCCATTCATCAGCAAAGTCTACTTTAACGCCATCAATAGTAGTCACACTTTCATTTATATAATTTTCGGCAATTCTCTTTAAAATTTCGTCAATATCTATCTCTGGTGTAAGTTGAATTTTATTCTTACTAATAAAATAAGAAGGATAGCTTTTACGAAGCTCTTTGCAACTCTTCTTAGATTTCGCTAAATGAGTTAAAAAAAGTGCCACTCCAACTAAAGAATCACGACCATAATGAAAAGCGGGGTATATTATTCCTCCATTTCCTTCTCCTCCAATAACGGCATTAGTATCCTTCATAAGTTTAACTACGTTAACTTCGCCAACTGCACTTGCTTGGTATAAACCTCCATGTTTTTCTGTAATATCTCTTAAAGCTCTGGAAGAAGACAAATTGGATACTGTATTCCCTTTAGTTTGACTTAGCACATAATCGGCACAGGCAATTAAAGTATATTCTTCACCAAACATAGAGCCATCTTCACAAACCAAAGCCAAACGATCAACATCTGGGTCAACAACAATACCTAAATTTGCCTTTTCTTTTACTATCAATTTAGATATTTCTGTTAAATGTTCTTTTAAAGGTTCAGGATTATGTGGGAAATGCCCATTTGGCTCACAGTATAATTTCACACATTCCACTCCCAACCTTTCCAATAATGCTGGAATAGCTATTCCTCCAGTAGAGTTAACTGCATCAACAACTATTTTAAAATTAGCATTTTTAACAGCTTCAACATCTACTAATTCCAGTTTCAACACTTCTTCTATATGCCTATTTATATAGCCATTTTTTTTTATAGAAGTACCAAGATTATCTACCTCTACAAAGCTATAATTATTTGCTTCAACAACATTTAAAACCTCTGCCCCATCCGCTCCATTTAAAAATTCACCTTTTTCATTAAGCAATTTTAATGCATTCCATTGCTTAGGGTTATGCGAAGCCGTCACAATAATTCCTCCATCGGCATTTTCAAGCAGAACAGCAATCTCAACAGTTGGTGTAGTAGACAAACCAACATCAATTATATCTATTCCTAAACCTATTAATGTGTTAATAACTAAGTTGCTTAGCATTTTACCAGAAATACGAGCATCTCTGCCAATAATTACACGTAACTTTTTTCTAGGTTGATTACGATTTAACAACCAAGTTCCATATGCAGCAGCAAATTTTACTGCATCAATAGGGGTTAGGTTATCATTCACATTTCCTCCAATTGTTCCTCGTATTCCCGAAATTGATTTTATTAAAGTCATATAAAAATTACTAATAATCTAAAACCTCCATCGAACAAAGGCTTCCATGGCTGAGTAGCAGGTCATCCCTAAGTTATCGTATATTTCAGCTGTTTCACTATTTCTATCTTCTGCTCGCTGCCAGAATTCTCTTGAATCGTTCCCTTGAAAAACCACGCCATCTTTTTGAGATTGGTGCTTAAAAATTCCATGACGTTTTTCCAATACTTGATTCGGACTTAATGGCACAGCCATCTCAATTTCATCTATCTCCCATTCCTTCCAGGCTCCTCTATAAAGCCATACCCAGCAATCATTCATATATTTTTCATGCTTTAACATTGTTATAGATTCAAAAACAATATCTAAGCATACTTTATGGGTTCCATGGGGATCAGCTAAATCGCCAGCAGCATAAATTTGATGTGGTTTTATCTTCTCAATTAATTCTGTTGTTAATTTTATATCTGACTCTCCCATTGGTTTTTTCTCAATAGTTCCTGTTTCATAAAATGGTAATTCCATAAAATGAATTTGGCTTTCAGGTATCCCTACATAACGGCATGTAGCTCTAGCCTCTCCTTTACGAATCATACCTTTAATACTTCTTACTTCAGAAGTATCTATGTCGCTATTTTTTTTACTCTTTAAAAACTTAATCGCTTCACTGTAGATCCTTGTTGCCTTGTTATTATCTATACCAAACTTATCATTATAGTCGCAAACAAAGTTTGCAAAACGCAAAGCCTCATCGTCGGCAACTGCAATATTTCCAGAAGTTTGGTATGCTACATGTACCTCATGCCCTTGCTGTTGCAATCGCATAAAAGTTCCTCCCATACTGATAATATCATCATCAGGATGTGGACTAAATATGAGTACTCGTTTTTTAGCTGGTGTCGCTCTTTCCGGACGTTTAGTATTATCCGTATTTGGCTTTCCTCCTGGCCAACCAGTGATGGTTTGCTGTAAATTATTAAACACCTCTATATTAACATCATAAGAAGAGCCTTTTTCAGCTAACAAATCACTCATTCCATACTCTATGTAGTCAGCATCGGTAAGTTTCAGTATTGGTTTTTTTAATTCTTGAGCTAACCCTAAAGCTGCTTTTTTAATCATTTTATCTGTCCACTCTACCTTTTCCACTAACCAAGGTTTGTTAATTCTGGTAAGTTTAGAGGCAGATCCTGTATCCAAAATGAAAGTCACATTATCATGTTCCTGTAAAAATGATGCTGGTACATCATTAGTTACCTGACCTTCTACCGCTTTATTAATAATGTTAGATTTACCTTCTCCCCATGCCAACAATATGACACGTTTTGCTTCCATTATCGTTTTAACTCCAAGTGTAATGGCCGTTTTAGGTGTATTATTTAACCCCAAAAAACCTTTACTTGCAGCTTCACGTGTAACATGATCCAAAGCTACTAAACGTGTTTTAGAGTTTCTGAATGAACCCGATTCATTAAAACCGATATGACCATTACCACCAATACCTAAAATTTGTAAATCTATACCTCCCAACATTTCTATTTTTTTCTCATAGCTTTTGCAATACTCAGCTATTTTCTCTTTGGGTAATGTTCCATCAGGAATATGACAATTTTCAGGTAAGATGTCTATTTTATCAAACAATAATTCTTTCATAAAACGTACATAACTATGCACAGACTCGGGCTGCATTGGGTAATACTCATCAAGGTTAAAAGAAACTACATTTTTAAAACTCACCCCTTCTTCTTTATGTAATCGCACTAATTCTACATATAAACTTTTTGGAGAAGAACCAGTGGCTAAACCCAAAACGCAGATTTTATTTTGTGTTTGTTTTAATCTAATTAAATCTGCTATTTCTTTGGCTACTTCTTTGGAAGCATTCGTTGGGTTATCAAAAACAACCGTTTTTACTTTTTCATATCGCTTTTCGAAACCTGTAGATATATCAATCTTACTTTGTAACATTGTTTTTATAATTTATTTTTTAATTCTAATTTTGTGTCCCCATATGGCAAAAAGAAGTATCATCCCATAACATGGTAATAATATCCAGTAGCTACTGGTTGATGCTTGAGCCATAGCCTCTAGCTCCATTACCCCTTTATTAACAAGCTCTTCCTTACTTACGTCAACCATCTTACCATATAATGGTGGAATAACGGCTCCTCCGGAAATGGCCATAATTAATAGTGCAGAAGCTGTTTTTGTGAATTTGCCTAAACCATCTAATGTCAATGGCCAAATAGCTGGCCAAACTAGTGCGTTTGCCATTCCTAAAGCCGCAACAAATAATACGGAAATATAATCTGTGGTATAAAGAATACAAATAGTAAATACAATTCCCAAAATGGCACTAATTACTAATGCTTTTTTCTGGCTTATATATTTAGGTATTAAAAACACGCCTAATATATAAGTACCTACCATTGCCATTAATGTAAACGTAGTAAAATACTTGGCCTCTTCACCTGAAAAGCCTAAAGAGATACCATATGCTATTATGGTATCACCAGCAATTACCTCTGCTCCAACGTAAACAAATAAGGTTAATACTCCTAACCACAAATGGGGAAATTGAAAAATACTTGTTTCAGAGGTTTTAGCCTCTTCGCTTTCTTCCTTAATCGAAGGTTCAACATGTGGCAATGGTGCTTTCCTTATTAAAAAAGCCAATACAAACAGCACTAAAGCCATAACTATATAAGGAACATAAACACTTGCGGCCATTTTGTCAAGAAGTATCGATTTTTCTTCCAAACTAAGCATATATAATTGTTCTTGCACTTCATCGATTCCGCTTAATAATAAAGCGCCAAAAATAAGAGACCCTAAAGCTCCAGCAATCTTATTAGCTACCCCCATTATAGCTATCCGTTTTGCACCACTTTCTATTGGTCCTAAAATGGTAATGTAGGGATTGGCTGCTGTTTGTAAAATTGTCATCCCCATTCCTTGAATAAATATTCCTGCTAAAAACACCCAATAAACTCTTGTTTTAGCGGCAGGGATAAAAACAATAGCTCCAATTGCCATTATAAATAAACCCAAAGACATTCCTTTTTTATAATCTATTTTATTTAAAATATAGGAAGCTGGAAGCGCCATTACAATAAACGATATATATGAAGCTGAAGCTACAAAATAGGATTGAGCATCTGTTAACTCATTAATTATTTTCATAAAAGGTATTAATGCTCCGTTAATCCAAGTAACAAAACCAAACACAAAGAATACCCCAGCTATAATAACTACTGCGGTAGTTGCTGATTTAGAATTATACATTTTAGTATGTTTTGAGTTTTTTATGATAATATTCTATTGTTTCATGCAAAGCTTCCTCAATAGTAAACTTTGGCTTAAATCCTAATTTTTGAAACTTTGATGGATCTGCCTGAGAATGTTTTATATCTCCTGGGCGTTCATCTAAAAACTTAATTTTAGATTTTGAGTTAGTTATATTCATTATTTTTTCAGCTAACTCTAAAATACTGATGCTATGGCCACGTGCTATATTATAGGTGTCATCACCTTTTTCTAGGGCAAATATGTTAGCCGCTACAACATCTCTTACGTAAATAAAATCTCTTGTTTGTTTTCCGTCTCCATATATATTTATTGGCTCATTTTTTAAAGCATTTTGAATAAAAATAGGGACCGCCGCCGCATAAGCAGAATTAGGGTTTTGCCTAGGACCAAATACATTAAAGTATCGCAATGACGTTGTTGGTACACCATAGTAATTTTGATACATTTTCAGATAATATTCGCCATCTAACTTTGTAATAGAATATGGTGTAAGGGGGTCTGCCTTCATACTTTCTACCTTAGGCAAAATAGGGTTATCTCCATAATTTGCGGCCGAACTGGAAAGTATTACTTTACATTTAGAATTATTTTTTGCAGCATCTAAAACGTTAATTGTACCTGTAGTATTAATCCGTATACATTCCCTTAACTTTAATATTGACTCAGGTACGCTGACCAAAGCGGCCAAATGAAAAATAGCTGAGTGGTCTTTAGCCAACTGATTTACCAATTTTTTTTCACAAATATCTCCTTCAATAAAGTTTATGTTTAAATTTTCTAGATTATTTTTAAATCCCGTCCTTAAACTATCTAATACAGTAACTTGATGCCCTTGATTTGCCAAAAATTCGGCTATATGGCTTCCTATAAAGCCAGCTCCTCCTGTAATTAAATATTTCTTCATTGTACTGACATTTTATCAAATTGTTTTTCCAAACTTTCAATAAGTTTAAACTGGTTTCTTGCCCTATCTAAATTATGTTCTGGATACTTTGTTTTATAATAGACATCATTCATTAAATAATCCGTTAAAAACCGTAATCCCATAATAAAAATCATGGTTTTTGCAGCCAAAGGGAGATACTTTTTTTCAGTGGGTGTTAAAGAGTCTCCCATTTGTGACAAAAATCCTTTAGTATAAGCTTTATAATACTCTAGGTTAAACTCTACTTTTGAAAGGTCTGTCTCATCTTCCTTAGCGGTATTGCAAATTGTTCTTATTGCATCTCCAAAATCATAGTGCACAATCCCTGACATTACGGTATCGGTATCAATAATGCAAAGCCCTTTGTTGAGCTCATCAAAAAGTATATTGGATATTTTGGGGTCATTGTGAGTCACTCTTAAAGGTATCTCCCCTAGTTCTTTAAGATTCTGTAAAATATGCATTTCCTCTTTTAAGCGGCAAATAATAACATCAGTATGAACGGAAGCTTTTCTTAGTCTTTCAATTTTTGAGCTTTGAATAGCGTATTTATAATTAGAAAAACGAAATGACATGTCATGAAACTTTGGTATTGTAGTGGTTAGAGTTGACGCATCGAAATCGTTTGTAAGGTTTAAAAAATTACCCATTAACTTCCCCCCTTCGTAAGCAATTTCCTTATTCCTTACCACCTCATAAGTAAAGCTACACTTAATATAAACCATTAAATTCCAATAACTACCATCTTCTTCATAATAAAATTCCTCACTGTTTTTTACCTTGACCAGTGTTAATACTTTTCTTTTTATCTGTTCTGTTGGTAGGTGAGATAATTCATTTCTAATGTGATTACTTATCGTAACCTTATTATTTATTAACCCTGGTATGTCTTTAAAAACTAAATGATTTATTTTTTGCAATACATAATCGTCTTCACCATTGGTGTGAATCAAGTAAGTATTATTAATATGACCTGACTCCAACCTTATAGCCTGTTCAAAATCGCCTTTACAATCAAAAACATCAAATATTTCTTTTACTTGACAGTCTTCCATAACTAGTTCCATAAATATTTAGGATATACTTTATCTTTTTTTAATTTACCAATAGCCCTAATAGCCTTTATTTTATCTTCTTTATATGTAACCCCAAACCATTTCGCATTGGATTTCAAAACCTTAACCGTAGCTATACTTGATTTAATAAACTCATTTACGATATAAGGAATGAAGAATTCAGACTTTGGGTCTTCTTTATTTTCATCTAAAAATTGCCTAAATAACTTTTGGGAAAAATCAAAGCATTTTGGTGTAAACCCCCAAAAATTCATGGAAACTGTAGCCTCTTCATCTATAGAAACTAAATTATTTTTTTCATCTTTTCTCATTAATTCCCCTTCAATTCTCTCAATGTGTAAACGTTCTGTCACTCCTGTTAAAAAACCTCCATTACTTACAGTGCATTCTCCTCTAGAAACATATCCATATTCTGAAACTGTGTTTTTTAGTAAGTATGCTACCATACTAAAACTATATGTATTTGGATCAGTAGTTTTTAATTGCCTTACCATTACTTCAAAAGCTTCCTTACTGTAAAAATCATCTGCATTGATGATGGCAAAATTTTCTTTGACCACATCTTTGACCATTAATAATGCATGACCTGTACCCCAAGGCTTTGTTCTGCCTGAAATTTGATAATCATTTGGTACTGCATCAATTTCTTGATATACATAAACTACTTCCACTTTACCTTCTAGTTTTTTATTGAAAATATTTTTGAATTCCTTCTCAAAACTTTTTCTAATGATAAAAACTACTTTATTAAAACCAGCTTGTATTGCATCATATAAGGAAAAGTCTATGATTGTATCTCTTTCTGCAGAAAACGTATCAATTTGTTTAAGTCCGCCATATCTACTTCCCATTCCGGCGGCTAACACTACTAGTGTGAGTTTATCTATTTTCTCCATGATTAATTTTTGAATTTTATCTAAATGATATTATGTTTTTTTCCAACCTTTATAAAAGCTTCAATTGCCTTATCTAAGTGCTTTTTGGTATGTGCTGCAGATATTTGAACCCTTATTCTTGCCTTATCTTTAGGAACGACTGGATAAAAAAAGCCTGTTACATAAATCCCTTCTTCCAACAATTCATCGGCCATCATTTGTGACAATTTAGCATCATATAGCATTACGGGAATAATCGCAGTACCAGCTCCGATTAAATCAAATCCAGCCGCTTCCATGCCTTCCCGAAAATATTTAGCATTTAATTCCAATTTGTCGCGCAAAGAGGTGTCATTTGTTAATAGGTCAAATACTTTTATTGAAGCGCCTACAATGGCGGGCGCCAATGAATTTGAAAATAAATAGGGTCTTGAACGCTGACGTAAAATTTCAATGATTTCTTTTTTAGCAGTGGTATATCCACCCATTGCACCTCCTAATGCTTTACCTAAAGTTCCAGTTACAATATCAACCCGTTTTAAAACATTTTTCAGTTCTAACGTTCCACGCCCAGATTTACCGATAAATCCTGTAGCATGACATTCATCTACCATAACCATAGCGTCATATTTATCCGCTAAGTCACAAATTTCATTAAGATTGGCTATGATACCATCCATGGAAAACACACCGTCCGTTACAATAATTTTAAAACGAGCTCCTAATTCATTTGCCTCATTTAATCGAGCCTCAAGCTCTTGCATATTGTTGTTTTCATAACGATAACGTGTTGCTTTACACAACCTGACTCCATCGATAATAGAAGCATGGTTTAAAGAATCTGAAATAATCGCGTCTCCTTTACTTAAGAGTGGTTCAAATACACCTCCATTAGCATCGAAAGCAGCGGCATAAAGAATAGTATCTTCAAATCCGTAAAAATCAGCAATTTTCTTCTCTAATTTTTTGTGTATATCCTGAGTCCCGCAGATAAAACGGACAGATGACATTCCAAACCCGTGAGAATCTAAGGTATCTTTGGCCGCCTTAATAACTTGTGGATGGTTTGATAAACCTAAATAGTTGTTTGAACAAAAATTAATAACATCATGACCTGTGGAAATTCTAATCACAGCTTCTTGTGGAGTGGTAATAACTCGTTCTTTTTTGAAAAGCCCTGAACATTTAATTTCCTTTATTTCATTTACTAAATATTCTTTTATGGTATTGTACATATTTTAAGCTTATACATTATGTGTTTTAATTTTGTTTTTCTTAGTTAATTCGGCTATCATTATTTCCGTTATATCATCTAAATTGAATTTAGAGTTCCAACCCCAATCACCTCTAGCTTCTGAATCATTTATACTCGATGGCCAATTTTCAGCTATACCTTGTCTAAAGTCTGGCTTATAAGTAATTTTAAAATCTGGTAGTAATTTTTTTATGGACTCCACTATTTGAGCAGGGGAAAAACTTATTCCTGAGATATTATAAGAAGATCTCGTTTTTATTAATTCTTTAGGCGCCCTCATTAATTCAATAGTTGCTCTAATAGCATCATCTATAAACATCATTGGTAAAGAAGTATTTTCAGACAAAAAACACTTAAATTCTACCCCTTCAATTGCTTTATAAAAAATATCAATTGCATAATCAGTTGTTCCGCCACCAGGTAACGATTGATAACCTATAATACCAGGATACCGAATTGACCGAACATCTAAACCATAATTATCAAAATAATATTGACACCAATTTTCTCCTGCTACTTTACTAATACCATAAACAGTTTTGGGAGATAAACAAGAAATCTGAGAGGTATAATTTCTATCAATATGATCTCCAAAAACCGCTATCGAACTTGGATAAAAAACCTTTTTTACATTCTTTAATCTCGATACTTCAAGTACATTTAACAAAGATTTTATATTTATATCCCAAGTTTTTAAGGGGGATTCTTCTCCCTTTGCAGACAATATTGCAGCCAAATGATAAATTTCCTTAATTTGGTATTTCGTAATTACTTTTTCTAAAGCATTACTATCAGTAACATCTAATTTTATAAAAAGTTCTTCAATATCAGGTTTTGACCTAATATCTGATGCTATTACATTATGTTCTCCATGTTTACTTCGTAGTCTTTTTACCAAAACAGAACCTAGCTGACCACAAGCTCCTGTAACTAATATCTTATACATAAACTAATAATATTGTTATAGTCCTTTCCTTATAAAAAGTTTAATGAAGTATGAAGTACCCCCAATACTTCTTTTAAAGCCTGAGGGATCCTTCATCACCACAGGGGACTCTTAATGATCAAATGAGAGATATGATACAAAGTTGAATTAAAGGCAAAAAAGAAAGTATCAAACTAATTTTGTACATGTTATCAATACGAATTTTATATAATTGATATTTTGTTTCATTATTTCTTAACCTTAATAAAAACTATATAAGGTTACCTATTTTGCATAAAACATACCTCTCATTATTAAATGAGAGTTTTCTATTCACTTACTACACAAAAACATAATGGTTGAAAGTGAGACAAAAAACGTCTTTTTATGAAATGTTTACTAAATTTTAATTAACCAATTATTAATGAGTCGTCATATCATTTTAAAAAATTGTAATCCCCCAACTCCAATTGGTTTTACTAGTTATTATACATTCTATGTTCTAGAATATGGGGCTATTTCCGCTAAAGCAGCATTATCTGTTCCATCAAAAACCTTAATAACATTGACTTTAAAATAACGTGCCTGAATCGATTGATCTAAAGGTCTGTCTTGTACTTCTATAATTTTCTCTAATGTAAACTCTCCTAAAGAAGTCCAGTTGACATTATCATTACTTATTTCAATAGATAGTATTTCAATGTTTCTAGTTAGCGATTGTCTTTGCATAAAATTAAAACCATCAATATTTTTAGATTCTAACATGTCAATTATGAAAGAATGTGGTGGAATAGGTGTGCATCCAAGCCAGCAGGTATGCCAAAACGTGTTAGGGTCACCATCTATCGTGTTGAATACTCTACCATTACCAGCTCCTTCTCCATCATTATCTTCTTGGCTTGTATAATCAATAACTTGCCAGCCTGAAGTATCTAATACTACAGGAGGTAATTCAAGATCAGTATCAGAAATGAGTATTTTATCAGCTTCACATGATTGTATCATAAAGCTTATTGTTAGTATAAAAATAGATCTTAATAATACCTTTATTTTTTTTCGTTCTATTATTGTTTTCATAAATTATCTTTGTTTAAAGTGTTGCAAACTTTGTTTTGTTCAATTCAAAATTTATCAAGCTCTTAGTTAAGGGTTTTGTACTAAACTAGGCTGTAACAATATTTGTTGTTCTGGTATAAATTCAACAATCACATTACTAGAGTATAATATCTCGAAAAATGGGTTAGCGTTAATTAAATGTGTTCCTGGGTACCTTCTATTCATGACCCTCTGGTTTCTATATACATCAAACTTTCTATGGCCTTCAAATGCTAACTCAATTTGACGTTCTTCTAAGACCAAATCCAACACTGTTCTATTTGACGGTAAAGAGTTTAAGTCATATGCTGGAATTTGAGCTCGATTTCTTAATATGTTAATATTATTAAGAGCCTCTTGATCTGCACCTTGTTTAGCAAAGGCCTCGGCTTTATTTAAATACATTTCAGCTAAACGAGATATTGTAGGCGACCAAAGATGTAGGTCTTGCTCTTGATATGAAGCTTTAAGAATAAAAAATTTAGGGTAACCGTTACGTTTTTCCATATCGAAATCGAAAGTTACATCTTGTCTACCATTAGGACCATCAAAATAGTAAATGGTATTTCCACTAAGATTCTCTGAATTCAGAGCATAATTATTGCCGTCATAATTAAAAGTTATATTACCTCCACTTTCTGTTGTTCTCGCAAAAACATAAGTATAAGTGTTTTCATCAACCCAATAAACAGCAGGTATTTTTTGATTATTGGCATCTAATAAGTATTGAGGCTCAATAAAACTTCTTCTTAAATCACCTTCATTTTTATCAATTAAATCTAGATACGGTTTAGATGCGTACATTTCTCCCCAACCAACACCATCAATTGTGGCATAAAACGATCCAATTGTCCACCAATCTTCTAAACCTGGAATATCAATATCTTTAGTTAGTGTAACAGAAAAAATGGCTTCTTCATTTTCAGCTGGAGCAAGTGTATTCATGTTGGCAAAACGGTCACCTGCTAATAATGCGTACTCGCCCGAATTAATTACTTTGTCAGAATACTCAATAGCTTTAGCGTTATCTCCCATATAAAGGTAAACCCTAGACAATAATGCTTGCGCCGCTCCTTTAGAAGCAAACGAAGGTCCTTTATTTTCAGTCATTAACTCTTCCGCTTTCAATAAATCTGCAATAACTTGATCATATACTTCTCCTACTGTATGTCTATCAGGCAAATCATCAAAATCCGTTGTTAGTTTAAGTGGTACAGAAAGGTTCGTTGTTCCTTGATTATATGGTCTTCCAAAAAGATTTCCCATTTGAAAATAAACAAGCCCTCTTAAGTAATAGTTTTCCCCCAATACTTGATTTGACTCTTCTGTCCCTTCTTCTAATAACTCTAGAACTGAATTAACTCCTGCTATTGTGAGATAAGAATTTTTCCAAAATCGATTCACTCTATAATTATTAGGATTCCTTTGGTAGTTATAAAAAAAGAACAAAGGGTCGGAAGTTCCACCACTTATCATAACATTATCACCAGAATATTCAGACATTCTATGTAAGTCGTCTGACCATCCATTGTAACCTTTTTCTCCTTTTAAGGTCAAATAATTCCCTAATGTGGCAGACTGCGCCGCACCTGGGTCAGCAAAAAGATCGTCTGCTGCCACCTCATCAAAAGGTGCTCTATCTAAGTTGCATGAACTTATACTCATTACAACGATTAGTAACAATAAATAGTTAAATTTTTTCATAATTATATCTGTTTCTAATTAAAATGTAATGTTAAATCCTAAAGCATAACGTTTTGGTACAGGGTAACCTAAACTAGTAAAACCAAAGCTACCGCTTCCAATACCATTATTAATTGTAGGATCTACACCACTAAACTTTGTAAGAGTTACTAGGTTATCACCTGAAATATAAATATTTGCTCCACTTAACCCTATTTTACTAATTATAGGTTGAGGTAAATCATAAGAGAATCTAATGTTGTTCATTCTTAAGTAACTACCATCTTCCAAGTAACGTGTTGACGTTTGATTACCTCCAGCATATCCCCCTACTCTTGGTTTTGGGTGTGTTGCAATATCTCCTGGTTTTTCCCATCTACTCCACCCTTCAGGTAATACCATTTGATTAAATTGTAAATAATAACCGTCTGAGTCGAATAAATTACGAGAAGTATTGTACAATTCAGCTCCATAAGAAAAGCTCCAATTAGAAGATACATTGAAGTTTTTGTATCTGATATTTGTATTGAAACCTCCTGTGAAATCTGGATTTGCAGAACCTGCTATTTGTAATGTTGCTGAATTATAGTCAGACGTAGTTGATCTTGTTCCATCTTCTTCCACAACCTCATAAACTGGCGAACCATCCGCTGGATGTACTCCAAGCCATTTTCGCATATAAAATGAACCAAACTCTTCTCCTTCTCTTATAATATGCGACCCTCCTAATATATCAGTTCCATCTGGAAGTTCTTTTACTGTATTCTTATTAAAGCTTATATTAAACCCTAAATTAATCCCGAAATCTTCTTTATTGACAACATCTGCGACAACAGACAGCTCAATACCTTTATTTACAACAGATCCTATATTTTGATACCTACCGCTATAACCTGTTGCGTCGGGTAATCTTGTAAAAAATAATAGATCACTACTGACTTTATTATAATAATCTAATGTTAGGTCTACTGCATTAAATAATGTAGCATCAATACCTGCATTTGTTTCAGTAATTTTCTCCCATGAGATATCCTCAGTACCTAAACGAGCCGGTCTGGCTGCATTAAGCCCAGCATACTGAAAGCCAACAGAATAGGTTGTTAAATATGCAAAACCACCTATAAGATTTCCAACAGAACCATGACTAGCTCTAAGTTTTAGTGCATTTATTGCTTCTATATTAAAAAAGTCTTCTTTATGAATATTCCAACCACCGGCTATTGAATAAAATTTTCCATAACGATAATCAGGAGCAAAAGCGGAAGCTCCGTCAACTCTTAATGACCCTTTAACAAAGTACTTATTTTTATAATCATAATCTGCCGATAGGAAAACTGATTGTTGGGCGCTTTCTGAAGCAGAACCATCAGCCTTTACTGGTTTAATCCCTAGGTTTTGTACTTCTGCGTTAGCGACAATATTTTCAGAACGTGTTGAAATACTCTTTGATTCTGAATCATTATATTCATAAGCCGCTAATACATTTACAGTATGATTTTCATTAAATTTATTAGAGTACTTTATCATCTGATTCGTAAATCTGCTTAAAGACCTATATGTAAAATCATCGAGTGCACCATTAACAGGGCGTCCAGCATTAGATCTCGGATCAGTATAAGTAAAGGACTCTGAATTACCCCATCTAAAATTGTTTGTTGAGATAAACGTTAAATTAGGTAATAACTCATACGAAAAGTCAAAACTAGCGAATAAGTCAAAAGATCTAGAATCGGTATAATTCCATTGACGATCGTAAAAAAAGTTTCTCTTGTCTCTACCCAACCAATCGTCTCCTTGTGCTTGATTCGCATTTACTACTGAACCATCAGCTGCAAATGGTAAATCCCAAGGTAAGTTTACATATGCTTCGTATAAAGGAGCTTGGTTTTGTTTATCTCTATTATCAAATACAAAATATAACTTTGGTTTAATGGTCAATTTATCAGTTATATTATAATCTAAATTTGAGCGAAATGAATACCTATCCAATTCATTACCAATTAATGTTCCCTCTTCATTATAATAACCAGAAGAGATCAGTAAATTATGCGAATCTGTAGCTGAAGTAAAAGTAATTGTCGCGTCTTTTACAAAAGCTTCTTTAGTTGCTCCATCAATCCAATCATAGTTTCTTTCTAATAAATCTTCAGTAAACCAAGGGCTAATAGTTGCATTATTCCCCATAGCCGTATGAAAGTCAAATAACTGTTGAGAATTCATAACTTTAAAGTTCCCTGGATTAAATTGGTTTACAGCGGACTTTGCAGATACTTTTATTTGGGGTTTAGTTCCCAAAACTCCTTTTTTAGTTGTTACTAAAATTACACCATTCGCACCTCTGTTTCCATATAAAGCTGTAGCCGAAGCATCTTTTAACACGGATAAGCTTGCTACATCGTTTGGATTTAACTTAGGGTCTGAATTCCCAAAGATTATACCATCAATAACCCATAGTGGTGAGTTCGTATTTGAAATAGAAGACCTTCCTCTAATGAGGATATTAGGCGAAGATCCTGGTCTTCCATTACTAGGTAAAACCTGAACTCCAGTTACTTTACCTTGAAGCATTGTGGCCACTTCTGGAACAGTAACATCAGTTAATTTTTCTGATTTTAACTGAACAACGGAAGAAGTTATAGTTTCTTTCTTTCGTGTACTATAGGCCACTACTACCACTTCATTCAATGTGTTTTGGTCTTCATTTAATATTATTTTAATGCTTGTTTGATCTTTGATCAATACCTCCTCATTGAAAAAACCTACTGATGAAATAACCAAAATATTCCCTGAAGTAACTGATATTGTAAATTTACCTTCGAAGTCCGTTGAAGTGCCTTTAGTAGTCCCCTTAATAAGAACTGTTGCCCCAATTATAGGTTCTCCAAATTCGGACACTACCGTTCCTCTGACTGCCTTCTTTTGGGCATGCACAAATACCGAAAAAAGACATAAAAAGGTTAATAAAAAAGAGATTCTTTTTTTCATATAAATAAAATTTAATTAGTTCTTAAGAATTGTTTAACCAGTCATATGGTTTACGTTTAACCCATAAACCTCTGGTGAAATCAGGAAAATCCTGTGGTTCCCCGTTATTTTCAATAGACATTTCAGATAATGGTGTTATGGCACTCCATGCAGCAGCATCGTAAACATCTAATGGAGGTGCAATGTTTTCTTTTGCTGATTCTACAAACGCATTCATCACAAAATAATCCATACCACCATGCCCAGCTCCTTCAGCATACTTACCATATTTAATCCACAAAGGGTGGTCATATTTTTTCAGCCAAGGTTCCATATCTTCCCAACTATGTCCTTTACTTAGTCCTTCTACAAAAAACCTTCTCTTTCCATAATCAAAATCAGCGATTCCTTGAGTTCCTTGAACCTGAAAATCTAAAGAATAAGGTCTGGGTGAATTAACATCATGTGTAACAATAATTGTCTCTCCGTTGGATGTTTCAATTGTTGAAGTAATAATATCTCCTTGCTTCCATTTTAATTTTGCATTAGGATGATCTTTTCCTCCATTCTTTTCTATATATTTATTTAATCCAAGTGCTTTGGTTGCATGTGAAGTAAGTGATACGAATCGATTACCTCTATTAATATCTATCATAGTAGCGACGGGACCAACCCCATGAGTTGGATAAACATCTGCATTTCTTAATAAAGAATGTTGTGTTCTCCATTTAGCCTCTGAAATCGCTTTATCACCAAATTCAACTCCTCCACCATATGGCTGTTTACCATTATTAAATTTCACATGCCTTAAATCATGTCGATAGCCGCATCTTAAATGAAGAAGTTCACCAAAAACATTTTGTTTAACCATATTTAGCACGGCCAGTACATCTCTTCTATAATTAACATTTTCTAAAATCATTAAGTGACTTCCTGTGCTTTCATGAACATTTACCAAATCCCAACATTCCTCCAAAGTATTAGCTGCTGAAACTTCTAATCCAGTATATTTACCTGCTTTCATTGAATCACATGCCATTCTTGTATGCCAAAGCCATGGGGTTGAAATAATCACAGCATCTATCTCCTTTAATTCTAGCATATTTCTATAATCGTAATCATCCTTTCCAAAAACTTTTGGTTTTTTACCCCCATTTTTTTTGATCTTTTCGAGTACTAGATCAATACGGCTGGAATCTGTATCACATACAGCAGTTATTTCAATATCTTTTCGTTGTAGCGCATTTTTCAAGTGATTAGTTCCTCTTAACCCCACACCAATAAATGCTAATCTTAATTTCTGATTGTTTAGATTTGATATAGCCCCAAATGATAAGTTCGGTATCATAGAAATACCAGCAGTAGCTAATGTTGCTTTTTTTACAAAGTTTCTTCTCGAATTCATAAAATAGATTTAATTATTCCTCAAACAAAATTGCACGATTTTAGGTAGTGTAAACGGTATATGTTTTATCAAACAGGAGTTTTATTTTGATCTTTAAAGGTCTTATGACTAATTATTACCCCTAATTGAAAAAAACAACACTCACCTAAATATCAAAACTTTATAAACGACAAAACGCCAATTAGATCTTTAGAATTGGCGTTTATTGGTATTTATTTTATTTTATTTTTAATGAGATCCCTGTCTAATGACGAGTCCATCAAAATAGCTTTTCTTTAAAATGCTTTCTTTTCTGCTTATGTAAACTACGATGCTATAGATTTATTAAGTGTTTACTTAATATGTTAATTTAATAGTTAGATTTTTTGAGTTAAACCCTTTTTATAAATATTAACAAATGTGTTTTTTTAAAACGTCAGTGGCTACTCATAAAGTTATTACAACGAAACCACCAGATGGCAACTTAACATTCCTCTTCAAATCTCTTTCCTATACATCGCGTTGAATTAATATCGATTACGCATTTTATCTTAATTTTTTCCAATTCATATTTCCAAATGTTATTTTCTGATTCTTTTGAAAAAAAACTACCATAGCAATAACTTTCTATATTGAAATTTAATAGGTATAAGCGTTTATTTCCGCCAATGATGCATTGTTAGTTCCATCATATGAGCTTTTGACTATAACCTTAAAATACCTGAATGCCCCCGTTGAATCTAAATCTATGTTGTGAGCACTGACCGAATTTTGCAATACAAAATCTCCTAAAGATGTCCAGCTAATATTATCATTGCTTACCAGTATTTGAATATCCTTTACTGTTCTAGATAATGTTTGTCTCTGGTAAAATTGGAATCCAGCAACTGAAGTAAGCTCTCCCATATCAATAACAATATGATGCGGTATAGTGGCAGTACATCCTTGAGACCAGCACGAATGCCAATAGGTGTTTAAATCTCCGTCTAATACATCGGAAGCCAAGCCTGTTGTCCCCTCTCCTCCCTGATCTTCTTGTGTACTATACTCAGTAACCATCCATGTACCTTTATCCAGTAAGACAGGTTCCTCTGGTAGTGATGGAGTTTCTAGTTGAGAAAAATCTATATTCGGAATGTTTCCAGTAGAAGTTCTAGTAAAATTTGTTCCATAAGTTTGATTTCCTGTAAAAAAACCACAATTACTTAAATAGAAAGCCCCTCCATCTAGACCTCCATCATAATCTAGCCTTACACCTGCATTTGCAGTTGCATCATACGTAAATGTTCCTCTAGTTATTTCATTCCAAACACCATCTGATGTATAAACCCATTGGTTACTATACTTTCCTTTTCTATTTTCATCTCCCATTGCTGTATCAAAATTTTCTAAAAATGAATATAGTCCTGTTAAATAAGTAGAAGTTTGAGGTCTTCTCATACTTGCTATTAACTCCCATTCACCAACTTCTGGTGCGAAAAAATATGCTGTATAATCGGTGGAATTATTAGTTGAAGGTTCTCCCTTTAATAAAAATTTATATGTTTTACCTGGTTGCCAATCAAAAACCTTAAAACTCTGTAAACCTGAGCCCTCATTACCAAAATTTTGTACTGTTACTCCATCTCCCGCTCCCAAGTTTTCTACTTGATAATTTTCTGGAATTTGATCCGGGTTATCGGTCTCATAAGCACTCCAAATTGAAAACAATACGCGCCTTTCTGTTGGTGAATTCACTTGGATTCCAAAATAGCCCTGTTGATGCCCATTTGCCATAAAAAATGTTCCTACTGGATCCTTTCCGATGGGCACAGTAATTTCGTTGTAAAACCACTGTACATCTTTCCCTACTGGAGATTCATAAGCCATATGCACAGAAGGTCCCCTTCTTCCCCAATAATACCATTCAGAATTTATGAATGTTATCTTCGAATTCCAAGCACTATCACCCAGCTTTATATCTGAAATTTGACCAAAAGTACTGGCTTGAGTAGATATTCCTTCCAGTTCGATATAATGATATCCTACTTCATCAATAGTAAATGTTCCTATATAATGGGTTTTAAAGTTGTTAGATTCTGAAAAACTAATCTGCTCCGTCGTATTACCTAGTGTAATATTCAACTTAGTTGTTTTTGCAAATTTGGCTTTTATACCAACTTCAATGGTTCCTGTTTGAGTTGCGTAGAAATAGGTACGAATAATATCATTAGAATTGGTCCAATTATTTATTCCTCCAGAAGAAATAATCGATTTGGTCGCCGATGGATTATCAACCACCCAACTATTGCCTTCACAAGGTATATTAACAGTTAAGTTATTTTCCGGAGAATTATCTGTTACGATATCATCTGTAATGTTATCGACCTTATTGGAACAGGCCATTACACTTATAACTACACTAATTTTAATACACCAAATAATAAATTTTGTTTTAAACATTACTTTAATATTTTTTTGAAATTACACGCAATCTAATGATCTATTTAATTACATTTTTATCAGAATAGTGTACTAATTCGTAAATATTTAAAGAGACAAGATTTTGAAAATTAAATAGTTTTTTGAAGTAAGTTAATTCCACAAAAAAGCTCTTAAAAAAATTTTAAGAGCTTTTAACCAAAGTAACTCAAATAATTAAGCAGTAGAAATAATTGTTTTTAGTTAGTTTAATCATTTATTGTTTTTTATTATCAAATCACCAGTCTCGTTGTATAAACCTTCAGCTATCCATTTAATACCTATAAGACTGATCTAGTCAACACCTCATAGAGTCTTTATACTTTTCAATAACAACACCAACTAATAAAATCCGAATAGCACGATTCAATTAAAATTAAATCGATTAAGGTTTTAATGTCAATATCACTAGACAAATTTCTAATTTTTATACATTGTTTGAGATATACATATTTTCAAAAAGGATGTTTTTTTGAGCCTATAGAATAAATTGACAAAAAAGTACACCTTTTAAAAAAAACAACCAACCTAACGCACTTGAAACAAAGGTATTGCTACATGAATATATTAGTATATTTACAATAGGTGCTTTATAACTGTGTAATTATAAAAATTAAGAATGGACTTCGGAAAATATAAAATAACCATATTGAGTTGTACTCTCTTGTTAAGTTTTGTTGCAGTCATTGCTCAAGACAATATAAATTTTAAACATATTACCCCAAAATTCAACAATAAAAGTATATTCATTTCTCAAACAGCTCAGGACTCCTTTGGCAATATTTGGATGAATTCTCAAGATGGAATATTAAAATATAATGGGTATAGTTATGATTTTATAGAAAAAGAAGAATTTTTCCCTAGTATTGGTGATAACGAAAAACTTACAGAAATAAAGGAAGATGAATATAAAAATGTATGGATTAAAAGTGGTAAGGGTCTTTTAGGTAAGTATAATTCTGAGGAAGGCAAATTCGAAGATTTTTCAGCTAAATTTAAAGCCCCCATTGATGCAATAAAACCAAAAGGTAAAGAAATTTGGGTAGTTTCTACTACCGGAATTCTTCAACGTTACAAGAACCAGAAAATTGAAACTGTAGCAAATATTCCAAATTTAAATGGAATTGATAATAAGATAAGTGGCATTGAATTTGTTAATAAACAAGAGCTGTATATAAGTACTACCAAAGGTAAAATATACAGTTTTTCAAATGTTACTAAAAGATTAAAAGAACTTATTGGTCCTTTTACAGATTATCCGACACATGTACTTTTAAAAGCCGACAACAACAATCGATTATGGATAGGCACAGAAACGGGTTTATTAATTTATGACCTTCATAAAGAATCCTTTATCCATAATAACTTTTTTAAGAATAGTCCTTATAATCTCAGTAACAGAATTTTCACAACGCTCTTTCTAGATAAAGAAGACAATATATGGGCTGGTACAGATGGAGATGGTTTATATAAAATAAATAGTAAAACGAGGAAAATAGAGGTCTATAAAAAAGAGAGAGCCAATGAATTTTCCTTAACAAGCAATACTATTGTAAATATTAACCAAGACAGCCGAGGTAATATTTGGATAGTTACTAAATATGGTGGATTTGATATAATTCCAAAGCAAAGTAAATATATAAACTATCATAAAGGTTCAAACAATAATATTCCTCTCAGAATTTTATGCATGTACAAAAGTAAAAATGGAGATCTTTGGATTGGTACCGATGGAAACGGAATTACCAAAATAAACAAAAATCATAATTATCCTAAGCAATACTTTGATACTGATAATTTTTACGTGCAATCGATAACTGAAGATGATAATGGTAATATTTGGTTTGGTACTTATAAAAATGGTTTATGGTTTTATAATAGGCATTCAAATACATTTAAAAATATACCAGTGGTTAATAGTAAGAATCAAAAAGCCACTGACGTACGTACAGTTTTTAAAGACTCAAAAGGTCGTATATGGGTGGGATCAAATACTGCTATCAATATATTTTCATCTGATCAAGATTTAATTGCAAGTTTCTGTCAGAATAAAAATGGGCTTAGAGGAGTAATCGCTGAGAGTATTATAGAAGATGCAACAAATACTATTTGGATTGGAGTTCATAAAGGTGGTTTATTTAAATTTAAAGAAAACGCAACAATACAACATTCATCCTTTGTAATCTATGAAAATAAATTTGACAATAACAACAATAACCCTAAAGTCATTTCAATGCTCATTGGTAAGCCAAATGAAATTTGGTTTATTAATGGTGCTAGTAAATTAAATCTCTTTAATACTAAAACGGAGGAATTTGAAAATTTTGACAGTTTAAAATCATTAAAAAAGGCAACACTTATGGCATTGGCTAATCAAGATTCAAATAATATTTGGATGAGTTCAGCCAATGGTGTTCATCATTTTGATAGGAAAAACAATCTTGTAAGAAGTTTTCATACATCCGATGGATTTCAAAGTAATTCTTTTATGCTTAGATCTTCGTTTAAAGATAAAAATGGTAATATTTACTTTGGTACAGCAAAGGGTTTAAATTTTTTTGATCCTAAAAAAGTTATTAAAAAAAACTCTAAAGCCAAATTATTTGTTAACGATATTAAGGTTTTAAACAAACCTGTAAAGAGTATTTTGTCTGATCAAATAACAAAAGATGTAAACTACTTAGGTAAATTGGATTTAAAAAATGATCAATCATCTTTCTCTGTTAAATTTGCTGCTATTGGAGATGTACTTAATCCTAATTATTCTTACACGTACAAACTTAATGGGTTTGATAAAGAATTTAAAACAACCATTTCAGAAGGTTTGGCAACTTATACAAATGTTCCAGCGGGGAAATATGTTTTAGAGATTAAGACTAACGAAATAAATGAGGGGACTTTAATTGATAGTAGAAATATAGCAATTAATATAGACCAACCTATTTGGAATAAACCAATGGCATATTTATTTTATTTAATGCTTTTAAGCCTTTTAACTTACGGTATAACAAAATGGTATTTTTTAAGAAAAAAACTATTAATTTTTAAAATTAGTAGGAGAAAGGAAAACGAATTGCATAAAGCTAAAATGAATTTCTTTGCTAAAATGTCTCACGAAATACAAACACCAATTACTTTAATTCTTGGACCAATTGAAGACATGCAAAAACGTGCAGAACTAAATGGTAATATGTTACTTAAAGAACGTTTGAACATAATATCTAATAATGCTAATCGCTTATCAAGAATAGCAAGAGAGTTAACATTAACTAGAAATAAAGAGTTAAACAAGTTAAACCTTGCGGTTACTCCTAACCATTTATATGAAAATATTTCAAAAATTAATTTGTCTTTTAAAGAATTAGCAAGAAGCAAAAAAATTGACTTTTCAATCAATTGCCCTAAAAACTTGTCCAATGCATGGTATGACAAAGAAAAAATAGAGCATATACTTTACAATTTACTTTCAAACGCATTTAAATACACTCCATCAGAGGGTAATGTTCAACTTTATGTTACACCTATTAAAAACAAAAGCATGCTGCAAATATCTATTACCGATTCTGGTCCAGGTATTACCAAAGAAGATCTTAAGGATATTTTTAAGATTTTTTACAGATGCAAAAATAACACGCAAATAAACGGAGCCGGAATAGGTTTAGCTCTGGTTAAAGAGTTAATAATTCTTCATAAAGGAAAGATAAAAGTTAAAAGTTCTCTAGGTGAGGGCACCACATTTATCATCAAATTTCCAATAGCCGAATCTAGTTATAGTAGTTCAGAAAAAATAACCTCCAGTGAAACAACGGAACCATTACCAACAATAAATGAAACAGTAGTTATTCAAGATGAAGAAACTCATGACAATACAAAAAAAACAATTTTAATTGTTGAGGACAATTTCGAACTACAGCACTTCTTAAAAAATCTACTAAAATCAGAGTACAACATACTTCTTGCTGAAAACGGCGAAGAAGGATTTTACTATGCTAAAAATAACATTCCCGACTTAATTCTCAGTGATATTATGATGCCAGAAATGGATGGAATTACCATGAGTAAAGAGTTAAATAAAAATAAATTAACCACTCATATTCCTATCATATTACTTACAGCGAAAAACTCTACAAAATCTAAAATTGAAGGATTAAAAACTGGAGCAATTGAATACATAAACAAACCATTCAATACCAATGAATTACTTTTAAAAATTAACAACATACTTGTTTCTAAAGAAAATGTAATTACAAAGTATCGCAAAGAAATTATTAATAAGCCCAAAGTAAATATTAATCAATCTCAAGACGAGAAATTTTTAGAAAAGCTAGCTTCTACGGTTAATAAGAGGCTTTCAGATTCCAGTTTTAAGGTGGATGAATTAACTGATATTTTTAACATGAGCTATTCTAGTTTGTATAGAAAATGTTTGTCACTAACTGGATTAAACCTTATAGAATATTTAAGGCTATTTCGATTAAAAAAAGCTGCTGTTATTATAGCTAAATATGGTTACAATATTTCCGAAACTGCCTATTTAGTAGGTTTTAATGATCCAAAGTACTTTACTAAAAGTTTTAAAAAGTATTTTTCCTTAACCCCAAAAGAGTTCAAAATAAATGCTTTGGAACATCCTGAAAATATAGAAGATTATTTAAAAAAATTCAATATTGACATTAATAACATCGAAAAGTCATCTTGATGTTTTTATGATTTAAAAAATTTACTATTACCTATAAAAAACTAGAAAGCTGTCCCTTTTTAATACTCATTAATACCGTTATAAAAACTCAAAACTAAAATAATAACAAAGGTTTTATTAAAATGTACTCTATAACCTATTCTTAAAACCCTCTGAAACTAATTTAACACCTTTCCTTTTCAACCTTGTATTATTAAGATAAGGTTTTAATATATCTAAAGAAGTTTAAATTGTTCATGGAGATTGTTTTGATAAACTGAAGCTGATAACGGTTAATGCCAAAAAACTATAAGTACTATGAAAGTATATAACTTATTCTTTTAGATAAACCTCTGAAGTGCAAAACCCTAAAAGACAATAATACCTGACTTTTGTTAAGAAAAAATTAATTAAGTATTTATCCTTTAACTGATTGTCTATTGTTATGAAATCTCGCTCTAATAATTCAAAAATTTGTTTCTCTTCTTCTTTGCTTACGTTAAAATAGTTTTTTAGAATCATCTGAAGGCTTTCAAGATTATTACTCTTCATGTTTTTATTCATGTATGCTTTGATGCTTTTAACGAAACGATTGCTTCCTAAATTAAAGATTTCCTTTTTTTTATCAGGCTCCGTATAATAAAACATTTCATCTATAAAACGAGTAAGGTTCATCTGATTTCTTTCGGGATAGTCATCTATAGGTAATACTACATTTACAAGCTTATTAATTAAAGAAACTTGTTCATCATTTAAGAAAAGATATTTTTTTTCTGGTTTATCATTTATACATGAAGAAAGTATATTCAATAAACTTGGCATAACAACTGCGCTTCCAAGTGCTAAAGAAACCCGTTTAATTGCTTCTCTTCTCTTCATCAGTAATTACCTTTTTTAAATTCTGCAATGGCATGATGTGCTGCTCTAGCAGTTAATGCCATATAAGTCAAAGAAGGGTTTTGATTACCCGAAGAAGTCATACATGATCCATCTGTAACATAAACATTTTTTACTGTGTGAATTTGATTATATTTATTTAAGACTGATGTTTTAGGATCTTTGCCCATTCTCGCTGTACCCATTTCATGAATTGCATGCCCAGGAATAAATGTGTCTTCAAAACCTTTAACATCAGAAAAACCAGCATTTAATAGCATTGCAATGGCTTCGTTTTTCATATCCTTGCGCATTTTTATTTCATTTTCTTTAAACTCACAATCAAAAGTAACTGTTGGCAAGTTCCATTTATCCTTTTTATGGTAATCTAAAATCATTTGATTCTCATGATAAGGCAAACATTCCCCAAAGCCTACTATACCTATTTGCCAACTACCTTGCGTATAAATTTGTTCTTTGAGTTTTTTACCTAATGACAATTCTTTAATAGCTCTTTTCCAATTGCTTCTACTAGCCGAACCTTGAAATGAATACCCTCTTAGGAACTCTTTTTTTGAAGCACTGTCTCCTAAATTTTGAAACCTTGGAATATGAAAACTGGCAGGTCTGTTATTGTAATACTTAACCTCATTAAATCCTTTATAGATTCCAGTTGCCCCAACTCTAAAATGATGATCCATAAGATTGTGCCCGAGTTCACCACTATCATTTCCCAAGCCGTTTGGGAATCGCCTCGACTTTGACTGTAAAAGAATACTTGTTGATGCTATTGTTGATGCACAACAGAAAATAACTTTAGAGTAATAAATCATTTCAACCTTAGATTCGGCATCTATTACCTTAACTCCATAAGCTTTTTGTGTTTTTTCATCATATAGTATCTCATGAACTATAGCATATGGTTTCAGTACCATATTACCTGTTCTTTGTGCAGCTGGCAAGGTTGAAGAATTACTACTAAAATAACCTCCAGAAGGACAACCACGCATGCACTTATTTCGATATACGCAGTTGTGACGTCCTTGATGAATATTAGTTCCGGTTAAATTTGCAAACCGTCCAATAGTAAGACACCTTTTACTCTTATAATATTTCGAAATTTGTTCTTTGAACTCTTCTTCCACAACATTTAAGTGCATCGGTGTTGTAAAATGACCATCTGGTAACTGGGGTAAACCTAAAGCTTCACCACTCACACCAATAAACTTTTCTACATAGGTATACCATGACTCAACATCCTTATATCGAATGGGCCAATCTATGGCTATACCTTCTTTTGCATTCGCCTCAAAATCAAGATCACTCATTCGTAAAACTTGTCGTCCCCAAGTCAATGAACGTCCACCAACGTGATAGCCTCTAATCCAGTCAAATCTTTTAATTTCATTATAAGGGTGTTTAAGATCATTAACAAACCAGTGCTTTGTAGACTGGTGGGTTACAAAGCCTGTCCTTGCTTGCTTATATTGCTTTTTTTGATCCTCCAAACTTGACTTTCCTCGATAGTTTAAATCCCAAATATTTTTTTCAGCTGTAGAGTAATCCTTGATGTGCTCAACGTTTCTTCCTCTGTCTAAGACAAGAGTCTTTAAACCTGCTTCACTAAGTTCCTTCGCTGCCCAACCACCCGAAATACCGGTCCCTATTACTATTGCATCAAAAATTGTGTCCAAATCATTTAAATATTTAAGGTAAATTTGAATTGAATAAAATAGACTTCTCTTTTAAGAAGTTCAATTGGCTAAAAATAGTAACTGAAATAGGTAAGTAAATTGTCAAATAAGTGTGTTTTTTCTGCGTAAACAACATTGATTATGGAGTTAATAGGTTTTATCAAGAAATACCTAATAGTAAAGAAATCCGAATACTTGTTATATTTGGAAATGTCCACGTATCATCTCCAAGACCACTTTTAGAACCATCTCTTCAATGCGGTTTTATTTAATTTGGTTATTTATAAAAAATGAAATACGAAAATTACCGTTACCCAAAAATTTTATGGACCGCTAGAACTTCTTTACTAGTATTAGTAGTTGAATCTTAGTAGTCCTTTTTCACATTGTATTTTGGCTAATTAATGTAAAAAAGTTAAAAACCGAGAATTCTAAGTCACTACGTTGTCATAATTTAAGAATTCGTAATCATCTTCACTTATATAACCTAAGAAAACCTTAAACGAAAAAACAAATTCAAAAGCTTAAAAATCAAATCATTATATTTACCATTCAATAGTTATCTAATACTTATGATTGTCTTTACCTGACTTTTTAATGAAGTAATAAAGATTAACAATTCGAAAAGAAAAATATCGAAACAAGTTCAATCGTTAGTTATTATGAAAGAAAAAACTCTAATCCTACTTTTTTCATTCTCCGCATTGATAATTAATGCACAGAATAAAAAGAAAGATTCTATTTCTTATTGGAAAAAAGAGGGTAATGTTTCTTTTATATTCAATCAATCTTCTTTTAATAATTGGTCAACCGGAGGGGCAAATGTTATCACAGGGAATTTAAGCTTTAATTGTGATTTTAACTATACCAAAGAAAATTGGATTTGGGATAACAAAATTATTGCTTCATATGGTTTAACTAAAGTTAAAGGCTCTGAGGTTCAAAAAACTGATGATCGGCTTGAAGTAATATCCGTTCTGGCAAAAAAAGGAAACGGTTATTGGTATTATTCGTTACTTTTTAACTTTAGAGCTCAAATGAATTCGACGGAAGATGATTCAGGAATAGAACTATCTGATTTATTATCACCATCCTATTTCTATTTTGGTCCAGGTGTATTATGGAAAAAAAATGATAAACTTAAAGTAAACATATCTCCAATAAATTCTAAGTTAATTTTGGTAAAACCTAAGTTTACCAATAATCTTCCTCCAAATACTTCATATTTTGGGGTACAATCTGGAGAAACATCTCGATATGAGATGGGTATTGCTATAAACGGTTATTTTAAGATCGAAATTATCAAAAACATTATTATTGAAAATATTATAAACATATATAGTAATTACCTGGACAAACCTAAAAATATAGATTTCGATTTTACCGCTAATTTCACAATGGTTTTCAATAAATACATATCGACAAATTTGACATTTCAAACCGTGTATGACGATAATGTTTACAAAGGTTTTCAAACGCGGCAGTTGTTTGGTTTGGGTGTTAATTACACCTTTTAATGAAATAAATTTTAAGTTAACTAAATTTTAAAACAATGACGAAAAGAAGCAAATTAACTTTATTAATAATCAGTATCTTAATAGTTATAGGAGTGCTTTTTATTAAATTATATCAAAAAGAACTAGTTGCCTATATAGCTAGTGGAAACTTTGGTCTTAAAGATAAAAAAGATGTTAAACTAAACAAAAACATACAGTGGTATGACGACTATTATGCCGTAAAATATATACCCCCTACAACCATTGCTATTATCGAACCTAGATATTGGCAAATAAATATAAACTATCTTATCTTGGGTGAAAACAAAGCGCTTCTATTTGACTCAGGACCAGGTGAAAGAGATATCATGAATGTAGTTAAATCTATAACAAAATTACCAACAACAGTTATGGCTAGTCATTTTCATTTTGATCATATTGGTAATATGGATAAATATAGTGGAATTACATTATTAGAAGAGCAATTAATTGATGGTGAATATAAAAACAACATATTCTTACCAACTTCAGATGCCTTTATTGGAAAATACGAAGGACGAAAGACTCCTGAACTATTGGTTGATAAACTTATTAAGCATGGAGATAGTATAGCGTTAGGAAACCGAAATTTAACAGCTTTTTATACTCCTGGTCATGGCAATAGTTCTGTTTCCTTATTCGATAAGAAATTAAATTTTCTTTTCACAGGAGACTTTTTTTATAAAGGTAAATTAATGGCCTCAAATGATATCCCTAATACAAATATTGATAAATATAGAAAATCGATTACATTAATGCTAAATGTTATAAATGACCAAACTTCCATTTATGGCGCGCATAATAATATCTTCGAAAAAGATGGCACCTTAAGTTCCTTGAAATTAGATGTAAAAGATTTAAAAGATTTACAAATATTCTTACAAGATAAACAGCAAAACTCTCCCTCTATTACCGAAAAAGTGAATGATAATTTTTCCGTTGTTTATTAGTTCAATAAATTCTAAAAACAGAATACTAATGTTTTTAGATAAATTGAAAGAAAGTTTTACCTACTTTAAATAAATAAACGCCAATTCTAAATAAAAGAACTGGCGTTTATTATTTATATTTCTATTTGAATTATTCTGTTTCTATACTTTTATATGCGGAAATAATTTTTCTTACAAGTCTATGACGTATTACATCTTTATCATCTAAATACACTTGCCCAATACCTTCAATATCCTTTAATGCCAGTAAAGATTCTTTCAGCCCAGAAACCTGCTTTCTTGGTAAATCTATTTGACCTGGATCACCTGTAATTATAAACTTTGCATGCCTTCCCATACGTGTTAAAAACATTTTCATTTGCGCATGAGTGGTATTTTGAGCTTCATCTAATATTACAAAAGCATTATCTAATGTACGTCCTCTCATAAAGGCTAAAGGAGCTATTTGTATTGTTCCGTTTTCAAGATAAGCTTGTAACTTTTCGTGAGGAATCATATCTCTTAAAGCATCATAAAGTGGCTGCATATAAGGATCCAATTTTTCTTTTAAATCTCCTGGTAAAAACCCTAAATTCTCTCCTGATTCAACCGCAGGTCTTGTTAAGATAATTCTCCTTACCTCTTTTTCTTTTAAGGCTTTTACAGCTAAAGCTACGGCCGTATAAGTTTTACCAGTTCCCGCTGGTCCCACTGCGAATAACATATCATTTTTACTCATCAGAGAAACCATTTTTCTTTGGTTTTCTGTTTCTGGCTTGATTAATTTTCCACTTACTCCATGAACGAGAACATCATTATTATTTCCCGACTTTCTTATTTCTTCTTCTTTTCCTGTAGAAGTTAGAATTCGTTCAATACTATTCTCATCGAGTCTGTTATAACGATTAAAATATTTAATAAGCATATTCAACCGTTTTTCAAACTCATCTAAAATTTCAGCTTCTCCGTAAATTTTAAGTTTATTCCCTCTAGCAACAATTTTTATTTTTGGAAAGTACGTTCTTAATTGAGAAATGGTACTGTTTTGAGCACCAAAAAAATCATTTGGATTGATTTCTGTTAATTCAATAATGCGTTCGTTCAAATGTTATAAGTTTTAATATTATTCTTCCTAAATGTAACGATTATTTTTAATGAATTGCTTAGTTTTGTTCTAAATTTCAACATAATTTTTCACAAAACAATTAACAAGCACCTAATTCAATGCCTATCATAACTTTAACCACTGATTTTGGAATTAAAGATCACTTTGTAGGTGCTGTAAAAGGAGCAATCTATTCAGAATTACCTGATGCTAATATTGTTGATATTACCCATCAAATCTCTCCTTTTAATATTACAGAGACAGCTTATATTTTAAGAAATGCTTACAAAAGTTTTCCTGATGGAACAATACATATTGTTGGTGTAGATTCTGAATTAAGCAAGGAAAATAAGCATTTAGCTATTGAACTGGACAATCAATACTTTGTTTGCCCTGATAATGGTTTAATTTCAATGATTGCTTCTGAAGTAAATCCGACAAAAATTGTGGAGATCAATATTCACAATCATATTAATTCAAGCTTCCCTGTTTTGGATGTTTTTGTTAAAGCAGCTTCTCATATTGCTCGTGGCGGTAGTTTAAACGTTATTGGAAAAGAGATTCAGGAGTTAAAAAAATTAGTTGAAATTCAACCAAAAACCAATCAAGACAAAAGTATTATAAAAGGTGGTGTAATTTATATTGATAATTACGGTAATATTATTACCAATATTAATCAAAAACTTTTTACAACAATTGGAAAAGGAAGAAGTTTTACGATTACCGCTGGAAGATACAAGTTTACTGAGGTATTTAAAAGTTATAATGGTATTGTTGATTATAACATACCTGAAGAAAAGCGCCAATATGATGGAGAAAAATTGGCTATTTTTAACTCAGCAGGTTTCTTAGAAATTGCTATTTATAAAAGTAATTTGGAAACCGTAGGTGGAGCCTCTACTCTACTAGGCTTAAAATATAGAGATACTATTATTGTTGAGTTTGAAGATGTTGTTAAGCCAGAATTTATTCCTATAAATCAATAAATATGTTTGTTAGAATTGTAAAATTGAGTTTTCAACCTGATAAAATTGAAGAATTCTTAGGTAATTTTGATAAAAATAAGGAAAGTATACGAAATTTCCCAGGTTGTCGTTTATTAGAGTTATACAGAGACAAAACAAATACAGACGTATTTTTCACATATAGCTATTGGGATTCTGAAGAAAATTTGGAATTGTACCGAAACTCAGATTTGTTTAAGGGTATTTGGGAGAAAACTAAAGTATTGTTTAATGATAAACCAATGGCTTGGAGTGTTGACAAATTAGCTACACTATCTTAGTTAGAGTTTACTCTCAATCTGTTACTTATATTTTGATAAATGAATAACCTATTTTCTTCCTTTCCTAAATTACAAACTCCTCGACTGTTCTTGAGAGAGTTGTTATTAAAAGACAAGGTTGAATTGTTTGAATTAAGGTCAAATGACCTAGTAAACAAGTTTATTACAAGGAATATTCCAAAAAATATTAAGGATGTTGAAAACTTTATTCAGAACATTCATGAACTTGTAAATAGTAAAAAGGGAATTTATTGGGTTTTAGAATATCAAGAGAAAGTAATTGGCTCAATTGGACTTCGACACTTTAATAGTGACTATAGCTATGCGGAAATTGGATATGAGTTACATCCTGACTTCCATGGATCAGGATTCATGAGCGAAGCTCTTCAAGCAGTTTTGGAATTTGGTTTCTTTAAGCTTAACCTTAAAGAAATAGAAGCATACACACATGAAAAAAACGAAAGTTCAATAAACCTACTGAAGAAACATAAATTTCAGTTAAAGAAAAATAAAGTAGATTTTCAGTTTGAGAATAATATTATTTTTGGTCTGTTAAAAAATGAATATCAATAATCATCTATGTTTTCAATTTTAAAAAAAGAATTCAACTCATTTTTTGCTTCACCGATTGCTTATTTGGTTATCGGAGTATTCTTACTCATTAATGGTTTATTTTTATGGGTTTTAAAAGATGACTTAAATATTTTAAATGCTGGTTTTGCCGACTTAAGTAGTTATTTTTACTTATCTCCTTGGTTATTTTTATTCCTTATTCCAGCAATTACAATGAAAAGTTTCGCGGATGAATATACCAACGGTACCATTGAAATTTTAAAAACAAAACCTTTAACTGATTGGCAAATCGTATTGGGTAAGTTTATAGCTGCCTTATTATTAGCTCTTTTAGCAGTTTTACCCACCCTTACTTATGTCTATAGCATTTATAAATTAGGAAGTCCTACTGGTAACTTAGATACAGGAAGTATACTTGGTTCGTATTTAGGCCTTATATTCTTAGCTTCAACTTATACCTCAATAGGTTTGTTTACCTCAACACTTTCCAACAACCAAATCGTTGCTTTTATTCTTGCTGTATTTATTTCTTTTTTACTATTTGCTGGACTTGATGTTATAGGAAACACTGCTGAAAACAATAGTTTTTCAATACAACAATTTGGAATAATTGAGCATTATAAAAGTATTAGTAGAGGTGTTATTGATACACGAGACGTTATCTACTTTTTAAGTGTCACTTTCTTCTTTTTATTTATTACCAAACAACAACTAAAAAATGAGTAAAAAAGTTAAAAATAGCATTTTAGTACTAGCCGGATTACTTGTTTTAAACTTTGTAAGTAATAGAATATATAAACGATTTGATGTAACCGCTGATAAACGTTACACCTTATCTAATGTTACTTCGGAAATGTTAAACAATGTTGATGAACCTTTGGTTATCAATGTGTATTTAGAGGGAGAATTTCCTTCAGAATTTAAACGCCTGCAATTAGAAACTCGCCAATTTTTAAATGAATTAAAAGCACTGAATAACAATATCTATTTTCGTTTTATCAACCCAGATGACAAAAGAGATAAATTATATAGAAAAGGAATGATTCCAAGTCAATTGACTGTTGAAGAAGATGGAAAACTTTCTGAAGCTATTATTTTTCCTTGGGCAGAGATTTTATATCAGAATAAAATTGAATTAATATCCCTTTTACCTGACACCGCTTTTAAAACACAAGAAGCTCAACTTCAGAATGCTATTGAAAAACTAGAATTTTCTTTTGCTAATGGTATCTCATCTATTCTAAAGTCTCAAAAGCCTTCTATTGCTGTACTTTCAGGAAATGGAGAGTTAGCAGATATATATTTACATAGTTTCCTTACGGCTATCAAAGACAAATATCGATTAGCAAAATTTACCTTAGATAGTGTTCAAAAAAAACCTCAGAAAACACTTAATAATTTAAAAAAATATGACTTAGCGTTTATAGCCAAACCAACAGAGCGTTTTTCTGAAGAAGAAAAGTTTGTTTTGGATCAATACATTACTAATGGAGGGAAATCGATATGGATGGTTGACAACAATTTTTCTGATACTGATAGTCTTTATAATGAAGGTAAAATGATGGCTTTTCCTAGAGATTTGAACTTAACAGACTTGTTGTTTAGCTATCAAGTAAGAGTTAATAATAAATTAGTACAAGACTTGTACAGCGCAAAAATACCCTTGGCTACGGGTAATGTTGGAAATCAAGCGCAATTTCAACACTTGAATTGGTTTTACAATCCATTAGTTAATGGAAATCCAAATCACCCAATAACAAAAAATGTTCCTCCTGTCCGGTTTGAGTTTACCACTCAAATTGATATTTTAAAGGGTAATATTAAAAAAACACCTTTATTAGTTTCATCAGAACTCACTAGAAAAGTTGGTACACCTGCTTTTGTTGAATTGAGCAGTATTGCCAAAGAACCCAAACAAGAAGATTACACCTCTGGTCCCCAATTATTCGCGGTTTTACTGGAAGGTAAATTCCCTTCTGCTTATAAAAACAGAACTAAACCATTTAATGCTAAAAATTATACAGACCTAAGCTCTGATAATAAAATGATTTTAATTTCAGACGGCGATGTTGCCAAAAATCAGATATTAAAAGGTAAACCTTATGATTTAGCCAGAGACAAATGGACGGGTGATTCTTATGGTAACAAAGAGTTTTTATTAAATGCTGTAGATTATTTATTAGATGACACAGGGTTGATTTCTCTAAGAAATAAAACACTTCAAATAAACTTATTGGATAAACAAAAAGCATACGCTGAGAAAAAATATTGGCAAATACTCAATATAGTACTGCCATTGGTTTTATTAGCGATTTTTGGGTTTGGTTTTAACCATTTAAGAAAGAGAAAATATTCAAAGTAAGCAACTTGTTAAGATGGTATTTATGTATTAAGAAAAAGGCAGATCCGTTTTTATAATGTTAATTTTCATAATTACAGACCGACCTTCTCTATAACAAATCAAAAATGATGTTAGTTATAAAAATGTAATATCATTATATGATAATTTGTACCACTATCAATTACTATTTTCACTTGCCACGCTTGACGATTAGACCTGTCTGCGATATCAACTTCTAGCGTTTGATAAGCCCAATTTAAAGCTGTTTTTGAGGTTTGTAAATCAACGTATGTTTTATCATTAACAAAAACGCTATTTAATGTTTCATTAAATACTTCTGAATTATTATTCTTCTTTGTAAAATAAGGCATCATTGAAGATGAACCTGAGGTCAATTTTGCCTGTAAATAAGTTGTTTCAGATTGACTTTCTTTAGAAAATTTAAAAAACACTCCGCCTCCAGCGTCTATTTCTGTAGATAAATTTCCATCCTTAAGAACATAATATTTTGAAGACATTGTAGTATTAGACATATATATAAGTTTTTGGTTATAATCGAAATATAAGAGATTAAAACTCAAAAATTAAAGAATGACACCACTTATTCTGAAACTAATTAAGTAACTACTTTCTATCAAAAAATTTCATTACGATCTATTAAAGCTCAATAACTTTTCTACCGTACTAGAAAAAAACTAACTAACAATCCGAATCACAGCATTGTTCATCTTTAACCCATTTACAAGATAAAACTGCCAATAATGCTCCTAAAATTGGTGCTAATATATACAACCATAAATGTTCAAAATGACCTGAAACTAATGCTGGAGCTATTGATCTTGCAGGGTTCATGGATGCTTTTGTCATAGGTCCAGCAAACATTGCCTCTAATAACACTACACCTCCAATAGCTATTCCTGCCATCACTCCTATTTCTTTACTTCCTGTAGATACATTAATAATTGTTACCATTAAAAAAAACGTTAGCAACAACTCCAATATAAACGCACGCCAAGGTTCAAGAGCAGGAATGGTAGCCCCATAATATTCACTTTCAGGAAACAAAATCCATAACATCAAACTTGCTAAAATTGCTCCGAGTAACTGAGCAATAATGTATTTGGGAACTTCTTTCCATTCAAACTTCTTTGCGAAAGCAAAAGCGATGGTTACGGCAGGATTAAAATGAGCTCCTGAAATTTCACCAAATGCATATATCATTGCCATGACAATTAATCCCCAAGTTATGGCCACCCCAATATGAGTTAAATCAGCTCCATTAGTAATTTCATTAATGGTCATTGCGCCTGTACCACAAAATATTAAGGAAAATGTTCCTATAACTTCAGAAATATATTTTTTCACTGGTTAGATTTTAAGTAATGTTAATTTTTAAAGTTGTAAAGATAACCTTCCTTATTTTAAGTTTTTGTTAACATTAATAGCCTTTTTTCATCGTAATTTTAGCAAACTAATTAAAAACAAAGCCATCTAATGATGAAAAAACTTCTTTTAACCATGTTTGTTGCTATAGTAGCAACGAACGTAAACGCACAAGTTAAAACTCCCGCACCAAGTCCATCTTCAAAAATGGAGCAAAAAGTAGGTTTAACTGACGTTACAGTAGAATACTCAAGACCTGGAGTAAAAGGTAGAACCGTTTTTGGTAACCTTGTACCTTATGGTAAGCTATGGAGAACTGGGGCTAATAAGAACACCATTGTTACTTTTAGTGATGATGTTACAATTGATGGAAAAGAATTAAAAAAAGGTTCGTATGCAATCTTTACAAAACCAGGAAAAAGTACCTGGGAAGTAATTTTCTACTCAGATACGAATAACTGGGGAACTCCTAGAGAATGGAAAGACAGTAATGTAGCATTAACTACTACTGCTAAAGTTCAAGCAATGCCAATGAAAATTGAAACATTTACCATTTCTTTTGATGACATTACTAACAACTCAGCTGTGTTAGGAATTTTATGGGAAAATGCTTATGTAGGTGTTAAATTTAATACTCCAACAGAAAAAGGAGTTGAAGCAAGTATCGCTAAAGTAATGAATGGTCCTTCTCCTAATGATTACTTTTCTTCTGCTGTATACTATTTACAGGAAGGAAAAGACATTAACAAGGCGAAGAATTGGATTAACAAAGCAGTTGACATGACTAAAGACCAACCTCGTTTTTGGTATTTACGTCAACAAGCATTAATCTTAGCTAAAGCTGGAGATAAAAAAGGAGCAATTCAAGCTGCAAATGCCTCTTTAGCTGGAGCTGAAAAAGCTGGTAATGCTGATTACGTTAAAATGAACAAAGACTTTTTGGCTGAAATGAAATAATCGCCAAAAAATTGATTTAATAATAAAGCTCATAGATAATCTATGAGCTTTTTCTTTTTTATAATGACATTCTCATCTTCAATAAATGCCTTTTAAATCCTACTTTTTCATAAGCTTTAATTGCACCAATATTTTCATCAAAAACATCCAATCTAATTTCTGCAATTCCTCTTTCTTTAACCCATTTAAACAAAGAGTCTATTATTTGTTTATTAACTCCTCTCCCTCTATGTGTTGGTTTGGTGTACATAAAACCTAAATAAGCGAACTTTTCAAATTTAAAATAGTCTTGCGGTTTCAAAACTCGAGCATATCCAGAAGCCACTAGCACTCCATTTTCCTCAGCAACCATAACCTCAACATCATTTGATTCAATCATTTTTTTAATATCGTAATAATGAATTTCACCTTCTTTAAAAGTAGGTTCAAAAGGTCGTTCCGCTTTGATTAATGCTTGTTCAAAATCTAACAGTGTTGGTAAATCTTCTAATATTGCCGTGCGTACTGATATCATATGTTTTCTGGATTATTTTTTCTCACTAATTTTGCTCTAAATTAGAGAAAATATTTATGAAAAGTAAAATCTTAACAATTGCTATGATGGGAGTGTCTATAGCAATAACTTCACAAGAAAAAACCTATACTGGTATCGAATTAAATGGGGGCAACCCTACTTCTTCGGTCAACGGCTTTCGAAACAAAATTCAATTCACTGCAGGTGCACATGGAGCTATAGTATTTAATCCAGGAAAAGCCGATGAATTAATGTTTGGTTTTCACTCTAACAAGAGGTTCTATTGGGGAACTGGAAGATCTGCATCTAAGCCTAATTTCTATTCTATGATTCTTCATGGAGAAACAGGAAATTTATATTTACCTGGAAACATTGGTATTGGTGAGAGCAGTCCAAATGAAAGTTTAACAGTATCAAAATCAGGGGCATCTATAGGTATATATGATACCAATCCTTTATCTAAAGCTAATAACCGTATTGCTCGATATGGAAACTCGTTAGTTATTCAAAACGATTTATCAGGAAGTTGGACTGACAATATTAATTTTCATGATACTGGGAATATTGGAATCGGAACTAGAACTCCAACTGAAGCCAAAATGGTTATTAAAAGTAGCACATTACCTAGTCTTTCTGGAAATAAAACAGGAGCAATTGCCGTAATTGGTAGGAATACAGAATTAGCAATGGGAGCCAGTTCTAAACTAAATGGTGGAGGTTGGATCCAAACAAGACACAATAGTCCAACCTATGACACCTATGCTTATCCCTTATCTATAAACCCATTAGGAGGTAATGTTGGTATTGGAACTGATACTCCAGCCGCAAGATTAGATATAAAAGGAGATATTATTATAGACAACAATAGCAATGCCAATTTGTATACAGGGACTGGAACGACGGATAATAACAGATTCTTAAATATCTTAAATTCTCCAAATCACAAATCTGCATCAGGGATAAAAACAGGAGGATTGTTAATTTCCGATAGTTTTAATTATGCCAATCCTTCTAAAAATCAACTAATAGTAAAAGGTGGTGTTGGAATTGGAACTAATACCCCTAAATCAAAACTTCAAGTAGATGGAAATATTGCTTTAGGACCTCAAGGAGGAACCGTTATGCCAGCCTTCTCTCGAGAATCAGGTCAAGGAGGACTGCAAATTTCAAGAATTGGTACAAATAACGGTAGTGTTGTAAATCACTTAATGACAATCAAAGGTGGAGGTAATGTAGGTATAGGTACTACAAATCCAACAGAAGCAAAATTAGTTATTAAGAGTAGTACACTTCCTAGTCTTTCTGGAAATAAAACAGGTGCAATAGCTGTAATGGGTTATAATACAGAACTCGCGATAGGCGCAAGTTCAGAATTAAATGGAGGTAGTTGGATTCAAACTAGACATTCAAGTACAACCTACCCAAATCACGCCTATCCCCTAGCGTTAAATCCATTGGGAGGTAATGTTGGTATCGGTACGACAGATACTAAAGGCTTTAAATTGGGCGTAAATGGTAATATAGCAGCAACTGAAGTAAAAGTCGCAACATATAATAATTGGGCAGACTTTGTTTTCGAAAACACCTACGAACTTCCAACTTTAAAAGAAGTTGAAAATCATATCATCGAAAAAGGACATTTAAAAGATATTCCTAGTGCAGAAGAAGTAAGCAAAAACGGTTTCTATTTAGGTCAAATGGATGCCAAATTATTACAAAAAATTGAAGAACTTACCCTATACACTATTCAACAGGAGAAGAAAATTCAGAAGCTAGAAAAAGAAAATACTCAATTGAAAACAATAAATGAGCAGTTGTTAGATATTCAGAATAGACTAAAATCTCTTGAAGATAAAAAATAATTCACTCGGAACAATCTCATACATTTTAAAAACAAAAAAAGCGGAAAACTGAGTTTTCCGCTTTTTTTATTTTCTTTAATTATTTATGAATTCTCTGTAGAGCTATTACTTGATATAACCTCAATAATGGTAGCTATTGTCATCACAATTACACAACCTAATAGATTCAACCATAAATAAGGTAGTATATCCATAAACCATACTATGATAATAATCAATTGAGTAATGATGGCTGCTATAAAAACAGAACGACCTTTTACAAATTTCACGAAAAAAGCTAGTAAAAAGATTCCGAGTACATTTCCATAAAAAATAGAACCAATAATATTCACTAATTGAATTAAATTATCAAATAAATTGGCTACGCAGGCCACCAAAATAGCTAAAACTCCCCAACCTAAAGTAAACCACTTCGATACTTTCACATAATGTTCATCCGAATATTCATTAGAAGTATTTCTTTTGTACAAATCGATGGTTGTTGTCGAAGCCAAAGCATTTAATTCAGATGCTGTTGAAGACATTGCTGCTGATAAAATAACTGCCAAAAGCAATCCAACTAAACCAGCAGGAAGATATTTCAAAATAAAACCGATAAATACATAATCCTTATCATTAGTTTCTACTTCACTACTCGCTTTTTTAATTATCGTTTTTGCTTGTTCTTTTAATTCAACGTCTTTTTCGTTTAAAACAGCCAATTGCTTCTTCGATTCATCTGTTAATCCTTTCGCAATAAGAACTTTCTTTTGCTCTTCAATATTTTGATGATTAAGTTCTAATGTTTTATACTCAGCGGCGTATTTTGAATTGATCACCGCCTCTTCCGCTTTTGGGTTAAAGTTTAAAGGAGAACTATTAAATTGGTAAAATACAAATACCATCACTCCTACCAATAATATAAAAAACTGCATTGGTACTTTTAATAATCCATTAAAAATCAATCCTAACTGACTTTCTCTTAAGGATTTTCCTGATAAATACCTCTGCACCTGACTCTGATCAGTTCCAAAATATGATAACATTAAAAAAGTACCTCCTAAAATTCCTGTCCAGACAGTATAACGATTATTTAAATCCCAAGAAAAGTCTAGCACCTGCATTTTACCACTCGCTCCTGCTATTTCCAGCGCTTTCGAAAAAGTAATATCGTCCGGTAAATACTGTAAAATGATATAAAAAGCAATAAACATTCCTGCGAAAATCACAGCCATTTGTTGCTTTTGCGTTACGCTTACCGCTTTTGTTCCTCCCGAAACGGTATAAATAATTACTAAAACACCAATAATAACATTCAGGGTAATTAAATCCCAACCTAATACAGCTGATAAGATGATGGCTGGAGCAAAAATGGTAATTCCTGCAGCCAATCCACGCTGAATTAAAAACAGTATTGCGGTTAAAATTCTCGTTTTTTGATCAAAACGACTTTCTAAATATTCATAAGCCGTATAAACATTGAGTTTATGATAAATAGGTATAAATACTAAACAAATAACCACCATGGCAATAGGCAATCCAAAATAAAATTGAACAAAGCCCATTCCACTATGAAAAGCTTGCCCTGGTGTTGATAAAAAGGTTATCGCGCTAGCTTGAGTCGCCATAACTGACAAACCAATAGTCCACCACTTTGTTTCATTTCCTCCCTTAATATAATCTTGAACACTTTGCTGTCCTTTTGTTTTCCACGCTCCGTAAACAACTATAAATAGTAATGTTAACGAAAGTACTATCCAATCAATACTTTGCATACTCTATTAGTTGTAAACGTTAGTTATTATATAAAACAAAACAATGTAAAAGACATTTGCGAGCAACACGAAGGTGTACTCTCGTTTCCAAGAATATTTCTGGGGATTCATTTGGGTTGATTTTTAGTATTAATAGTTCGATTTTTCAAAAATATTGTCAGGCAAAGATGTTTCATTTATTTCAACAGAAGAGAACACTGTAGCCTCACCTCTTGGCTCTAATGGTTTTCCATCTTCATCTTTCGTGTACCAAATTAACGATTTCGGTAATAACAAACCGTTAACATTTTCCCAATCATCATATTTTATGATGTTAACCTTAGTTGTTGGTTTTTTAGAAAAGTAAGTAACAGTATAACCTAACCATTCCATTTTATACGTATCTGGATTGTAATATATAAAATAATTATCATCAGGAGAAGTACCTACATTTGCTCCATAAGAAATTTTAATACCAGGGTAAGAATTTCCTTCAAACTCCAAAGGAGTTGTTTCAGAATAAGTAATTCCTTCATCAGCTAAAACAAATGGCATTGCGTAAAAGTAAAAATACAAATTGTAATAAAATTCTGGATTTCCTTTAAAAGCTGCAGTATCTTTCTTTTGTATCCACACATCTTTACCGTCAAAACCTAAAGAGTATTTTTCCGATTTTACCACGGCTTTTCTCGACTGTAAATCGGTAATATGCTTTTCGCCTTTCAACGAGAATGATAAACTCTTCATTGAATTCCATTTCTCCATCCCGCCATGTTTTTTTAAAACATTTGCTATAGCATCTGGATATTTTTTTTCTACCGAAACTTCCTCTTTCTCTTTTTTCGAAGTAGTCTTACATCCAATAAAAACAATTGTTAACAACAATAATAATCCTAATTTTCTCATGCGTATAAAAATTTGATTTAGTCAAGAGCTTTAGTTGCTCCTTAATTTACTTATTTTAAATGATTGATAAAGTCATTATGGATAAGTCGAAATTACGCTTAGAAATTACATCCATAAAAAAGAAAAAACCTGAATTTAATAATTCAGGTTTTTCGATGTTCTCATTGAATATTTGAAGTTGAAGTTAGTCGTTGTGCATAAACTTCTGTTTCGCTAACAACTCCTCTTCTGTTTCTACATTATCTTCATCAGGAACACAACAATCTACAGGACATACCGCCGCACACTGAGGCTCTTCGTGAAAACCTTTACATTCTGTACATTTATCTGCTACGATATAGTAAATTTCATCAGAAATAGGTTCCTGTTCTTCTTCAGCATTAGCGCTGTTTCCATTTGGTAATACAATATTTCCTTCTAAATCTGTTCCATCTGCATAACGCCAATCATCAGCACCTTCATATATCGCAGTATTTGGGCACTCAGGTTCACAAGCACCGCAATTTATACATTCGTCTGTTATTATTATTGCCATAATATATCTCTCTCAGTTTTTGTAACTTTGCACGACAAAAATAGTTCCAATTTAATTTAGAACCAATATAAATGGATAGCATAAAAAGTAGATTAGAGGCTTTTAACAAACTTGGTAATTTTTTAAATCAATTCTCTTCAAAAGAAATAAAAAAACACGAAAACATTCCCCATAATGATTTATTTTTTGACGGATTTAAGCATCAACTTAAATTAGCCGGAGAAGCTAATACTTGGTTCACTAATGACAATTTACTCTTTGCCATTGAAGGATGGGCCAAGTCTCTGAACACCGAAAACTTAGAAAAGTGGATTCAAAATGAAAACATAGGTTCAAATGAGGAGAAAAATGTAGCTATTATAATGGCTGGAAATATTCCTTTAGTTGGTTTCCATGATTTTTTATCTGTTTTAATTTCAGGACATTCGGTTTTAGTTAAACAGTCGTCAAATGACAAACATCTATTACCTTTTTTAGCTAAATATTTAGAATTTGTCCTTCCTGAACTAAAAGGCAAAATAATTTTTACTGAAGAAAAACTTTCTGGATTTGACGCTGTAATTGCCACTGGAAGTAATAATACTGCTCGATATTTTGAATATTATTTTAAGGGGAAACCGAATATTATTAGAAAAAACAGAAACTCTGTTGCGGTTATAACTGGTAATGAATCCGAAAACGACTTTAACAACTTAGGAGAAGATGTATTTAGGTATTTTGGTTTAGGCTGTCGTTCCGTATCGAAAATTTTTGTTCCAAAGGGATATGACTTTGATCACTTCTTCAAAGGAATGTACAAGCAACATGAAATTATTAATAACGTTAAATATGCTAATAATTACGACTATAATAAAGCGGTGTATTTAATGAGTGAATTTGACATTTTAGAAAATGGATTCCTAATGATTAAAGAAGATGCGAGCTATGCCTCTCCTATTGCCTCTGTATTCTATGAATACTATGATAACGAAGATAATTTAAAAAATAAGTTGCATGACGACAAAGAGCAAATTCAATGCATTGTAGCCAATAATTTTATTGAAAACGAAATTGCTTTTGGTCAAACACAACATCCTAAACTTTGGGATTATGCAGATGGCGTAAATACCTTAGAATTTTTAGCCAAGCTTTAAGGTTATCATTGTAATTATTCAGATATTTGTTAACTAATTAAGTAAGATTTATTAATCACGATTTACGTATCGATACTTTAAAAAGCTATAACAATAATGCATTATAAACAATGTAAATATCTATAAGTTTAAACAGATGAAAAAACACAACTTTAGTGCTGGTCCATGTATATTACCAGAAGAAGTATTACAAAGAGCTTCTGAAGCAGTAATTAATTTTAATGATGATAACCTTTCACTTATTGAAATTTCCCACAGAAGTAAACCATTTGTTGATGTTATAGAAAAAGCCAGGGCTTTGGCTTTGGAATTACTTGGTCTAGAAAATAAAGGGTACGAAGCTCTATTCTTACATGGTGGTGCTAGTACACAATTTTTAATGACTGCTTATAACTTATTAAACAAAAAAGCGGCCTACTTAAACACTGGAACATGGAGTAGTAAAGCAATAAAAGAAGCAAGTTTATTTGGAGAGCTTATCGAAGTTGCTTCTTCCAAGGATAAAAATTTCAACTATATTCCCAAGAATTTTGATATTCCTAATGATGTAGATTATTTTCATTGTACCAGTAATAACACGATTTATGGAACCCAAATGAAAAGTTTTCCAGAAACTTCGGCTCCACTAATCTGTGATATGAGTTCAGATATTTTTTCGAGGCAGCTTGACTTTTCAAAATTTGATTTGATTTATGCTGGGGCTCAAAAAAATATGGGACCTGCTGGAGCTACTCTTGTAGTGGTTAAAAAGGATATTTTAGGAAAAGTCGAAAGAAGTATTCCTTCTATGTTAAATTATCAAATTCATATTGAAAAAGACAGTATGTTTAATACACCTTCTGTTTTCGCTGTATATGTTTCAATGCTAACATTACAATGGTTAAAAGATTTAGGTGGAATTTCATTTATTGAAAAAGTAAACGAAAAAAAATCCACTCTACTTTACTCAGAAATTGATAGAAACCCTTTGTTTAAAGGTGTAGTTAGTAAAGAAGATCGAAGTCATATGAACGCCACATTTACTCTTGAAAACGATTCACTTGCTAAGAAATTTGACACTTTATGGCAGGAAGCCAATATCAATGGATTGCATGGGCATAGAAGTGTTGGTGGCTATAGAGCAAGTATGTATAATGCTCTTCCATTATACAGTGTTCAAGCACTTGTGGATGTAATGCAGGAACTTGAAAGACAAGCTTAAAAAATAACGTATTTATGAACCTTAAGGTTCAAACAAAGAACAAGAACTAAACAAAATGAAAATATTAGCGAATGATGGAATTTCTCAAAGTGGAATTGCTGCTTTAGAGAATGGAGGTTTTGAGGTTATTACTACAAAAGTCGCGCAAAACCAACTGGAAAGTTTTATTAATGAAAACGGTATTGATGCTCTTCTAGTAGCCAATAATACGCAAGTAAGACAAGAACTTATTGAAGATTGCCCGAGCTTGAAATTAATTGGTAAAGCTGGAGTAGACTTAGATAATATTGATGCGGATTTTGCAAGAGAAAATGGGCTACATGTAATCAATACACCTGAAGCTATTTCTGGGGCTGTTGCTGAGTTAATTTTTGCTCATATTTTTGGAATGGCTCGTTTTTTACACCAGTCGAATCGTGAAATGCCTTTGGAAGGTGAAACCAGATTTAACGGCTTGCGTAAGCAATTTGCGAATGGAATTGAATTAAAAGGTAAAACCATTGGTATTATTGGCAATAATGAAACCGCTGATGAAGTTGCCAAGATTGCTTTAGGCGTTGGTATGAAAGTAGTTTTTACAGGAGATTATTCTGAAGAAAAAGTAATCACATTGACTTTCTTTAACGGACAAACAGTTGACTTTACTGTTGAAACAGAACCGTTCAAAGAAGTTCTACAGAAATCAGATTTTATATCAATTCATGCTCCTTTACAAGATGGTTATATCATCAGTACAAAAGAATTCGAGCACATGAAACCTGGTATTGGAATTATAAATGCTTCACAAGGAGGTCTTATAGATGAAGTTGCTCTTGTAAGCGCTATTGAAAATAAAACTGTAAAATATGCTGCCTTAGATGTTTTCGAAAATCAACCAACTCCTGAAATTCAACTTTTAATGAATCCTGAGATTTCGTTTACACCAAATATTGGTTCTTTAACTATCGAATCAAAGCAACGTGTAGATGAAGAATTGGCAAAACAAATAACAGAATTATTAGCAGAGTAATTTATGGCTATTGTAAAACCTTTCAAGGCGGTAAGAGCAACTCGTGATAAAGTTGCTTTAGTATCTTCCAAATCTTATGAAGCCTATACTATAGATCAGTTGAATTCGAAACTTGCCTTTAATCCTTATACCTTTTTGCATGTTATTAATCCTGGGTATAAGTATCATAAAAAAGAGATTACCGGAGAGCAACGTTTTAAACTTGTGCATAATAGATATTTAGAGTTCAAAGAAGATGGTTATTTAAAGGAAGATGAAGTGCCTGGGTTTTATATTTACGAAAAAACAACACCTTCTCATTCCTACTGCGGAATTATTGCTGCGACTTCTGTTGATGATTACCACAACAACGTAATCAAAAAGCATGAAAGTACTTTACACAAAAGAGAATTGTTGTTTGAAGATTACCTAAAAAACACAGGTTTTAATGCAGAGCCTGTGCTATTAACCTATCCAGATAATAATAGTATTGAAACTATTATTGAAAAGTACAAAATAAACAGACCTGAATACGAATTCACTTCAACTGATAAAGATCTTCATAAATTATGGGTTATTAGTGAAGAATCGGATCTTGAAACGATTATCAATGCGTTTGAAACTGTCAACACTTTGTACATTGCTGATGGGCATCATCGATCGACTTCATCATGTATGTTAGCTCAGAATTTAGCAAAACAAAACAGTGAGCATTCTGGAAACGAGCCTTATAATTTTTTTATGAGCTACCTCTTACCTGAAAGTCAACTTTGTATTTATGAATTTAATAGATTTATAAAAGATTTAAATGGGTTAAATACAGATGAGTTTTTAATTGAACTGGATACTATTTTCAAGATAGAAAACAAAGGTCAAGAACTTTATCGACCTAAAGAAAAACATCATTTCAGCATGTATTTAGATGGTAATTTTTATTCTTTAGCGCTTAGAAAATCAGCCTACGAATTTGATAATGCTTTAAGTGAACTAGATGCTCAGATATTATTTAAAACTGTTTTGAAACCTATTTTGGGTATTGATAATATTAGAAATAGTTCTAAAATTATTTATTCTCAGAATAAATCTGGAGGATTAGAGCTAAAAACAAAAGTAGACGAAGGTCTTTTCAAGGTTTCCTTTGGAATGCTTCCTACAACTATAGATGAAATAAAAAACATTGTGGATTCTGATTTAATAATGCCTCCAAAAACAACTTATATAGAACCCAAATTGCGAAGTGCACTTACTATATACGAAATATAGTGCCTTCGATCCTTTTTAATTATGATAAAAGACAATTTACACAATATAAAAAAAACGATTCCTGAGCAGGTTACTTTGGTAGCTGTTTCAAAAACAAAACCAGTTTCCGATATTCAAGAAGCATATAACGCTGGGCAAAGAGTTTTTGGGGAAAATAAAATTCAGGAAATGGTCGGTAAATATGAAGAATTACCCAAAGATATTGAATGGCACATGATTGGACATCTTCAGCGCAATAAAGTGAAGTATATGGCTCATTTTGTGAACTTAATTCACGGTGTTGATAGTTTAAAAACATTAATTGAAATTGATAAACAAGCCAAAAAACATTCAAGAGTAATCAACTGCCTTTTGCAAGCAAAAATAGCTAAAGAAGAAAGTAAGTTCGGTTTATCTTTTAATGAGATCGAAGCTATTTTAAACTCTGAAGAAATAAAAACATTAAAAAACATTAAGGTTGTTGGACTCATGGGAATGTCAACTTTTACTGACAATGTGAAGCAAATTACAGATGAATTTGAATCACTACATGAATTTCATAACAAAATAAAAAATGCGCACACTAATCTAAACATACTGTCAATGGGAATGAGTGGTGATTACGAGCTGGCTATTGCAAAAGGAAGTAACATGGTTAGAATAGGTAGTTCAATATTTGGAGTTAGAAATTATAATGCTTAGATTTACCCTAAGTCAGCCTAGAAAGAACTAAAAAGAGAAAGAATTGTACGCAATTTTAGATATTGAAACGACCGGAGGTAAATTTAACGAAGAAGGAATTACGGAGATCGCAATTTACAAATACGACGGACATGAAGTTATAGATCAATTTATTAGCCTAGTTAATCCTGAAAGAGAGATTCAAGAGTTTGTAGCTAAACTTACAGGAATAAACAACTCGATGCTAAAAAATGCTCCCAAATTTTACGAAGTAGCCAAACGAATTATTGAAATTACACAAGACTGTATTTTAATAGCTCATAATGCTAGTTTTGACTATCGCGTTCTAAAAACAGAATTTAGACGCCTTGGTTACGACTACCAAAAAAATACTATTTGTACGGTAACTTTAAGTAAAAAATTAATAAAGGATGCTCCTTCTTATAGCTTAGGAAAACTATGTAGGCACCTTGGAATTCCTGTTACAGATAGACATAGAGCTAATGGTGATGCCTACGCTACCGTAAAACTTTTTAAATTATTGTTAGATAAAGATAATGATAAGGAAATAATTACTCAGTCTATTAAATATTTTGACAACAGACATGAAAAACTTAGGATTGTAAAAATTTTAGAAAGTCTTCCTGAAACACAAGGAGTATTTTATGTGCATAATCAAGAAGGTAATATTATATTTATTGGGCGAGGTAAAAATATAAAGTCTGAAGTTAGTAAGCAATTTGTAAAGAAAACTTCAAAAGCTGAAAAAGTTTTAAAAAGAGCCTATGAAGTTAGCTATGAAGAAACAGGCAACCAATTACTTACACGATTAAAGTATCATTTAGACTTAGATAAAATAAGACCTAAATATAATATTATTAGAAAACGAAAGAATATTACCAAAGTATTTAATAATCCAAGTTTTCTTATTATTGATAGAGGTCGAAAACCAGAAGAAAACTCTGTGATTCTTATTGAAAATAACGAAGTTATCGGTCATGCTTTTACAAATTTAGCATTTCAAGAAAATCAACTTCATATTTTAAAATCGATGGTTACAGAAATTGAAAATAAACAGCTTGCTAAGGTTATTATAAAGAACTATTTACTTAGAAATAAAGTTCAAAAATTAGTAAGGCTATCAGATGAAACATCTGACAGCCATGCAACTTAATCTAAATATATATACTAGTGATATAAATTTTCCTTTTTTTATTCTGTCTTCAATTAATAAGTAATTGAAATATTACTAACTGTGCTATTTGTATTGTAAAAAGATGAATCTAAATACATGGTAGAACTTGCACTAATTGTGGAAGTATAAAATACCGTTCCGTTTTTCTTATAGGTAACGGTTCCACTGCATGCGACATTAATTTCAAACTGATCCCCCGAAACATAGGTTACGAATCTTCCTCTATAACTCCCGTTTTCATATACATAAACCCAAGTTGGCGCTAAATAAATGGCATAATCTAAAGATGTATAAGATGCATTTGACGTAGGGTCACTATTTAGAGCTATCATTCGATAAGTATTATTAGGACCCGCTGTAAAATTTAAATGACCTTCAGCTCCAGCAGGAATTGCTCTAACAAGTGAATACCCTTGCTGATTCCATCCAGCACTTGCAAATCTATTTAAATTACCTCCTGTGTAGGACATTTGATTTGAAATAACCATATCCGTTGTACTATAGGTATAGGTTACAAGGGCCGTTTTTATACTAAATCCATTTGGCAATGTTCCTGTTCCCACACTAGTTGTTACAGAAACATCAAAATCACCTGTAGTTGATCCTGCTGTCACATTCGCTGTGATCTGATTCGCACTGTTCACGGTAACAGAATTTACGGTTTGACCTGGTATAGTTACAGTGGCACTACCATCGAAATAGTCTCCTGTAATAACTACATCCCTTGTCTGGTTTGTTTCAAATTGATCTGCACAACCACCTGTAGCGTTGGAACCTGATACAATAGGAGTATTACCTACACTTCCAGGAGTAATTGTTACATCGGTATCAACACCGTTAGAAAAGGTATAGGTGCCATCCGAGTTTTCTGTTAAAGTTGCTGGTATTGCCCTAATTACATAAGGATCATCATCAGTTCCAGATCCTGTAATTGATATGTTCGAATCTGCAACTAATTTCGTTTCACTACCAATATTCAATGGAACCCATGTGGTACCATTGTGTTTATAAATCCTTTTATCTTCTGTGTTATAAACAATTGAACCTTCGTTCGGTGAAGAAATGGCGTTAATTTCAGCCGTGGTTCCTCTTGGCAACCCCATTAATGAATTTGCATCTAATTGAGAGATTGCTTTGTACGAAAAGGTTAAGAACAGCACTATTAATATCTTAAATCTCATTTAAACTATATTATAATTATATAATTATTGGATAAAGAAGTAGAAAGTAAAGTTTGGTAAACGGTAAAAGTAGTATAGAGTGTTCTTTATATATTAAATATATATTCTGGCTTTAGAAATATGTTTCGAATATAAAATATGATGCTGTCTTGTGGGGATAAGAAGTTGTATAACATTATATTAAGGGGATAAATTGTTAATAATGTGAAGTTACAAAAAAAAATGTTAAATCCTAAAAATTGATCAAAAATCCGCGCGATCGTTATTAAATTTAGAATAATTATGAATACTTTTTAAATTTCACATATAAAAAAAACTTCTCGGATTCCGAGAAGCTTTTTACTATATAGAATATATTCTTATTTACTTAAATACATCTTACGACGAGAGTATAAATCATAAAACTGATCATCTCTTAAACTCTCGATAAACAAAATACTCTCACCAGTACTCTTCATTTCTGGTCCAAGTTTTTTGTTTACGTTAGGGAATTTATTGAAAGAGAATACAGGTTGTTTGATTGCAAAACCATCTAATTGAGGGTTGAAATCAAAATCTGTAACCTTCTTATCCCCTAACATCACTTTTGTTGCATAATTTACATAAGGCTCTTTATAAGCTTTTGCAATAAACGGAACTGTTCTAGATGCCCTTGGGTTTGCTTCAATGATATATACTTTATCATCTTTAATAGCGAACTGAATGTTGATCAATCCAACTGTATCTAGAGCTAAAGCAATTGTTTTAGTATATTCTCTGATTTGCTCTAATACTAACTCACCTAAGTTAAACGCAGGTAAGGTTGCATTTGAATCTCCAGAGTGAATACCACATGGCTCAATATGCTCCATGATACCGATAATATAAACATTCTCTCCATCACATATAGCATCTGCCTCTGCTTCTATTGCACCTTCCAAATAATGATCTAATAATAACTTATTGTTCGGTATTTTTCTTAATAAATCAACAACGTGCTCTAATAACTCCTCTTTGTTGATGACAATCTTCATTCCTTGACCTCCTAATACATATGAAGGACGTACTAAGATTGGAAAATCTAATTCATCCGCTAAAGCTAAAGCCTCATCTGCCGTTTCAGCAACACCAAATCTTGGATAAGGAATGTTATTATCTTTTAATAAGGTAGAGAAACTACCTCTATCTTCTGCTAAATCTAACGCTTTAAAGCTAGTTCCGATAATTGGAATTCCATAACGATCTAACTTTTCTGCTAATTTAAGCGCTGTTTGTCCTCCTAACTGAACGATTACACCTTCAGGTTTTTCGTGCTTAATGATATCGTAGATATGCTCCCAGAAAACAGGTTCGAAGTATAATTTATCAGCAGTATCAAAATCAGTTGAAACTGTTTCAGGGTTACAGTTAATCATAATCGTTTCATATCCACATTCCGCAGCTGCAAGAACACCATGAACACAACAATAATCGAACTCAATTCCCTGACCAATTCTGTTGGGTCCAGAACCTAATACAATGATTTTCTTCTTATCAGAAACAACACTTTCATTTGCATGCATTTTTGTTCCTTCAGCAGTTTCAATTTCGTTTTCGAAAGTTGAATAATAATAAGGAGTTTTCGCTGTAAATTCCGCAGCACAAGTATCTACTAACTTATATACACGATTTACGTTAAGTTCCTCACGTTTTTTATAAACTTCACTTTCTAAACAACCTAACATATGAGCTATCTGACGATCTCCATATCCTTTTTGCTTAGCTTCTAAAAGTAAATCTCTTTCTAAAGTTTCAATTGTAAAAGTTGAAATCTCTTTTTCTAATTCGAAAAGCTCTTCATATTGCTTCAAGAACCACATATCGATTCTTGTTATTTCGTGTATTTTACTTAGAGGCATTCCTATTTGAATCGCATCATAAATAGCAAATACTCTATCCCAAGAAGCAAACTTTAGTTTTTCTTTAATTTGACTATAATCTTTATATCCTTTTCCGTCGGCTCCAATACCATTACGTTTGATTTCTAAAGATTGAGTAGCTTTGTGCAATGCTTCTTGGAAAGAACGTCCAATTCCCATTACCTCTCCTACTGCTTTCATTTGTAGTCCTAAAGTTCTATCAGAACCTTCAAACTTATCAAAATTCCAACGAGGAATTTTTACAATTACATAATCCAATGTTGGCTCAAATAAAGCCGAAGTAGATTTTGTAATCTGATTATCTAATTCATCTAAAGTATATCCAGTAGCTAACTTAGCTGCAATCTTTGCAATTGGATATCCAGTAGCTTTTGAAGCTAATGCCGATGAACGTGAAACCCTTGGGTTAATCTCAATAGCAATAATATCTTCATTTTCGTCTGGAGAAACAGCGAACTGTACGTTACATCCACCTGCGAATTCACCGATTGAACGCATCATTTTGATGGCCATATCACGCATTTTCTGATACGTCTTATCAGAAAGTGTCATTGCTGGTGCAACTGTAATAGAATCTCCTGTATGGATTCCCATTGGATCCATATTTTCGATAGAACAGATAATTACTACGTTATCATTATCATCACGTAATAATTCTAACTCAAACTCCTTCCATCCCATCATTGCTTTATCGATCATTACCTCATGAATAGGAGATATTTCTAAACCTCTCGATAATGCTTTTTCAAACTCAGCTTCATCATATACAATTGAAGCTCCAGCTCCTCCTAAGGTAAATGACGCTCTAATACATAATGGAAAACCAAACTCTTGAGCAATTTCTTTTCCTTTTAAAAATGAAGTAGCTGTTGCTTGAGGTGCCATTGGCACTCCTATTTCCTCCATTAATAAACGGAACTTATCACGGTCTTCCGTAATATTAATTGCATCAATGTCAACTCCAATAATCTCAACTCCAAAGTCTTCCCAAATACCTTTTTCATCGGCTTCGATACAAAGGTTTAATGCGGTTTGTCCTCCCATTGTTGGTAAAACAGCATCAATTTGTGGGTGCTCCTTTAAAATTTGAACAATTGATTTTGTATTTAATGGTAAAAGATATACATGATCGGCCATTGACGGGTCTGTCATAATGGTCGCTGGGTTAGAATTGATCAAAATAGTTTCAATTCCATCTTCACGTAACGATCTCAATGCTTGTGATCCTGAATAATCAAATTCACATGCTTGACCGATTACTATAGGTCCTGATCCAATAATTAAAATCGATTTAAGGTCTTGTCTTTTAGGCATTACTTATTGATTGTGTTGTTATGTGTAAAAATAAAATTCGTTTGGGTATAAAAAAAGGTGTTACTAATAAAAAGTAACACCTCTATATTAATGATATAAATATCATTATTTCTTAGGTCTTGCTTCTGATGAAACAGTCAATCTCTTTCTTCCTTTCGCTCTTCTTCTAGCTAATACTTTGCGCCCATTAGCAGAAGCCATTCTCTCTCTGAAACCGTGTTTGTTTCTTCTCTTACGTTTTGATGGTTGATACGTTCTTTTACTCATTACAATATATCTTAAATATCTTCTTTAATTAATTTTGCTTTTGTGAAATTCCGTCTGCTAAAAGCGTGGGCAAATATACAACAGTTTTTTAGTCTAGCAAATCCTAATTCCTTTTTTTTTGAAAAAATTCATCTTTGAGAAAAATTCATCTTTTTGAACATTTTTTTTGCCGTGTTTGGTAGAGTTCTTACTTTTGCGCAAACCTAACAATACCATGAATAACACAAAATACGTTTTTGTAACTGGAGGCGTAACTTCATCCCTTGGAAAAGGAATTATAGCTGCTTCGTTAGCTAAATTAGTGCAAGAAAGAGGATACTCGGTAACTATTCAAAAATTAGACCCATATATTAACATTGACCCTGGAACTTTAAATCCATATGAACATGGGGAATGTTATGTAACTGACGATGGTGCGGAAACTGATTTAGATTTAGGTCACTACGAGCGTTTTTTAAATATTCCAACTTCTCAAGCGAACAATGTAACTACAGGTAGAATATATCAATCTGTAATTAATAAAGAACGTAAAGGAGAGTTTTTAGGAAAAACTGTTCAGGTTATTCCTCATATCACAGACGAAATTAAGAATCGTATTCAAATTTTAGGAAATACAGGTGAATACGACATCGTTATTACTGAAATCGGTGGAACTATCGGCGACATTGAATCATTACCTTATGTTGAAGCTGTAAGACAATTACAATGGGAACTCGGAGAAGAGAATGCAATTGTTATTCATTTAACTTTGGTTCCTTATTTAGCTGCTGCTGGTGAGTTAAAAACAAAGCCTACACAGCACTCTGTAAAAATGCTAATGCAAAGTGGAGTTAGTCCTAATATATTAGTATGTCGTTCAGAATATGAAATTAATGACACCATCAAACGTAAATTAGCTTTATTCTGTAATGTAAAACAGCAAGACGTTATACAATCGTTGGATGCTGAAACTATTTATGATGTACCTAATTTAATGTTCCAAGAAGGATTGGATTATGTTGTTTTAGAGAAACTTCGTTTATCAACCAGAAAACAACCAAAATTAAAAGCTTGGAACAAATTTATAGAGAAACATAAAAACCCTACCTCTACTATTGAAGTTGGATTAGTAGGTAAGTATGTAGAATTACACGACTCTTACAAATCAATTACTGAAGCATTTATTCATGCTGGCGCTGCGAATAAAACCAAAGTAAACGTACGTTGGATACATTCAGAGGAATTAACTCCAGAGAATGCAGCAGGAATGCTTGAAGGTTTAGATGGTGTTTTAGTTGCTCCTGGTTTTGGAGATAGAGGTATTGAAGGTAAAATAGCTGCTGTACAATATGTACGTGAAAACAACATTCCTTTCTTAGGTATTTGTTTAGGTATGCAAATGGCTGTAATTGAATTTGCTCGTAATGTTCTTGGTTTGAAAGACGCCAATTCTATTGAAATGAATAACGAAACTTCAAGTCCAGTGATCAACCTTATGGAAGAGCAAAAAGACGTTACTGAAAAAGGTGGTACCATGCGTTTAGGTGCTTGGAACTGTCAATTGACTCAGGACTCAAAAGCTTATGACATTTATAAAGATGAATTAATCAGCGAACGTCATAGACATCGTTATGAATTTAATAATGTATATAAAGAGCAAATAGAAGCTGCGGGAATGAAGGCAACAGGTACAAATCCTAAAACAGGACTCGTAGAAATTGTTGAAATACCTACACATCCTTGGTTTGTTGGAGTGCAATACCACCCAGAATACAAGAGTACGGTATTAAACCCTCATCCACTTTTTGTAGACTTTATTAAAGCTGCTTTAAAGCAATCGAAAAAATAAATTTCAAAATCCTGTAAGTAAAATTGCAGGATTTTTTCGTTTTTGGAATAGCCTTTGCGCTACTATAGAAACGAAAATTAATCGCAACAAAACTGACTAAATTGTTGGCAGTTTTACTACCTTTGTCGGGTTTTTCGAACGAGAAGGAAAACACAAACTGACAGGTTGACATTTATAAAACATATCAATGGAACAAAAAAAATTTGATTTAAATTCCTTTATTGGAATGCTTTTATTAGGAGGAATCCTTTTGTGGTGGATGAATACTCAAAAGCCAGAGGAAACTCCTGAAACTTCTACAGAAACTCAAACAGAACAAGTTACAAACCCTACTTCAATTACATCTAAAGTAGCTGATGCAACTTTCGAAAACGACTCTTTAAAGCAAGTTGCTTTTCAAAATAAACTAGGTGCTTTTGCTTACAGTGGTTTAACTGGAAAAGAAGGTAGTACGGTTATCGAAAATGATTTACTAAAACTTACTGTAAACAATAAAGGGGGACAAATTATTGAAGCTCTTTTAAAGAATTATAAAACTCACGACTCGTTACCTCTTTACTTAATTAAAGATAATAACGCTTCGTTCAATATTAACTTTGGTACTTCAGATAATCGTATTTTAAATACCAACGACTTATTATTTGCACCAACGTTGACTAAAAATGGAGATACGCAAGTACTTTCTATGAAGTTGAAAGTTGCTGAAGATAAATTCTTAGAATATCGCTATGAAATGAAACCTAACGATTATAGAGTTGGTTTCGCTGTAAGATCTCAGGGATTAGGAAATGTAATCAATGCTTCTCAACAAATTAATTTAGATTGGAAATTAAATGCTTATAGACAAGAAAAAAGTTTAAAGACTGAAAATACCATGTACTCTTGGTATTACTATAAAGCTGATAATGAAGTAGATTATTTACGTCCTGGTAACTCAGAAGTTTTAAATGATGTAAACTGGGTATCATACAAGCAACATTTCTTCTCTTCTATTTTAACAAGTGACACTCCTTTCAACAATGCGACCTTAACTTCTACAGATTTAGCTACCGATGATGAGAAAGAGCATACTTTTACCAAATCTTATGAGTTAAAAACTCCTTTAGCTTTATCTAATGGAGAGTTTAATTATAATATGGAGTGGTTTTACGGACCAACAGATTATAACTTATTAAAAACATTTAAAGGAACAGATTTAGATCAAACTGCTGATTTAGGTTGGGGAATTTTTGGAACCTTAAACCGTTACGTATTTTATCCTGTATTCAATGTTTTAAAAGGTTTTGTTGGTAACTACGGGCTTATCATTATTTTAATGACTATTGTTGTTAGAATCTTGTTATCTCCAGTATTATACAAATCATATTTGTCAAGTGCTAAAATGAAGGTGATTCGTCCAGAAATGGAGGAAATCAACAAGAAATATCCTGGAAATGAAAACGCTATGAAGCGCCAGCAAGAAATTATGGCTGTTCAGCGAAAAGCTGGAGTTAGTATGATGTCAGGATGTATTCCGGCTTTATTACAAATGCCTGTTTTCTTTGCCTTATTCAAATTCTTCCCAACAAATATTGATTTTAGACAGAAGAGTTTCTTATGGGCTAATGATTTATCGTCGTATGATATCATTTTCAAATTACCTTTTGAAATTCCTTTCTATGGTGATCATGTAAGTTTATTCCCTATTTTGGCTTCTGTTGCTATTTTCTTCTATATGAAAATGAACCAAAGTCAACAAGCGAATATGCAAGCTCCTCCACAAGAAGGAATGCCTGATATGAGTAAAATGATGAAGTGGATGATTTACTTCTCTCCTATTATGATGTTATTCTTCTTTAATAACTATGCAAGTGGATTGAGTTTATATTATTTTATTTCAAACTTACTTACCATTGCAATTATGTTCGTTATTAAGAACTTTGTAATTGATGAAGCTAAGATTCACGCTCAAATTGAGGAAAACAAAAAGAAGCCTGTTAAAAAGAGTAAATTCCGCGAACGCTTAGATGCAGCGATGAAGCAAGCTCAAGAACAACAAGCTGCTCAACAGAAATCTAAGAAAAAATAAAACGATTAAATCGTTATAAAATATAAACCATCTAAGCTCTCGTTTAGATGGTTTTTTATTTCTTTAAAATCTATTTAAAATTAAATGACTAATAATTTTGTATCGAAAAGTGTTTCTTTTTATTGTATGCAGTTATCGATACATTTTTCACTTCATTTTCATCGTTATTCCAATATATTTATTCTCCATATATCGGAACACCCTTAATCATTATAGATAGTCTCAAAAAGGAAAAGCCACCTAAACAATGTTAGACGGCTTCCATTCTGCTAATATTAAAAAAATCTATTGATTTAAATAATCGAGTGATAATTGATACATCGTTTTTACTCCTAAAATCAATCCGCTTTCATCAATCATGAAATCTGGAGTATGATGTGGATAAGGATTTTTATCATCCTTTGCTTTTCCTCCAAGGAAAAAATAAAATCCAGGCACTTCTTTTTGAAAGAAGGAAAAGTCTTCAGCACCTGTTATTGCTTTCGTTAAAATTACATTTTCCATACCAGCTACCTTTTGCAAGGTTGGTAACGCCATTTGCGTCAAATCAACATCGTTATAGGTAATTGGATATCCTTTTTCTATAGCTATGGTGGCTTCAGCTCTATAAGCCTTTGCTATCGTAGGCACCATTTCTTTCATACGATCATTAATTTGCTTTTGCATTTTATAATCCAATGTTCTAATCGTACCGATCATAGTAGCTGATTCTGGAATAATATTCGAACGTACACCAGAATCTATTTTCCCTACCGTTATAACAGCTCCTTCATTGGTTAAATCCGCTTCACGACTAATGATGGTTTGTAAACCATCGATTATTTTGGCTGAAGCCACTATAGGATCAACTCCAGACCAAGGTCGTGAACCATGCGATTGTTTCCCTTTTACATTAATTTTATAACTCTGAGAAGCCGCCATAATACCTCTAGGTTTGTATAGAATTCTACCTACATCAAGTCCAGAAGAGATGTGCAAACCAAAAATAGCATCAACATCAGGGTTCTTTAAAACTCCTTCTTTCACCATCAACTCCGCTCCTCCTTCTTCTCCTTCGGGCGCTCCTTCTTCAGCAGGTTGAAAGATGAATTTTACCGTACCGTTTATTTTATCTTTATGTTTTGAAAGTAATTCTGCCACTCCCATTAAAATAGCGGTATGTGTATCATGTCCACAAGCGTGCATTACACCAACTTCTTTTCCTAAGTATTCAGAAGTAATAGTAGATTTAAACTCTAAATCATTTCGTTCTCTCACAGGTAAAGCATCAATATCGGCTCTAAGGGCTACTACTTTTGTACCTGTTGGTCCTTTTAAAACACCCACAACACCCGTTTTTGCCACATTTTCTTGTGTTTCAATACCAAGTGATTTCAAATGTTTTGCTATGACTTTTGCTGTGTTAAACTCTCTATTCGACAATTCTGGGTTCTGATGAAAATGCCTACGCCATTTAATTACTTTTGCTTCAATATCCTTCAATTCTGAAGATGATAAGTCTTGAGAGAAACAAAATGAGGTCATTCCAAAACCTACTAGTGCCAATAAAAAAAGTTTCATATAATAGTTTAATTTAATGTTTTCGTTTGATGAGTAGGAGAATCACTTAAAGACCGACAAGTACGAACTTAAGTCTAAAAGATTTTTGTTTGTAAAAATGTTATTATCCCCCAAAAGACATCTAATCTTTCATCAAAAGTGCAGTCAAAAGATTAACAACAGCTAACCAATTGATAGCTAGTAAATTTACCATTTTTTTTTTAATTATCAATGGAAGAATATTTTTCTATGTGAAAAACGCTGAATTTACAAGCTTTGTTTGAAGTTTACTTCTTAAAAATGCCTACAAGAATGATTTCTATAAAATCGTAATAACTTAAAAAATGTATCGATAATGCTATTATAAAGGAATAATGAATACTAAAGTTTTTTGATTAATGCTAGATTAACCAAATACTTACTTAAAAGTAAATCAGATGTTAACAAAAGATTTCTCACTAGCGTTCGAAATGACGAACTGTTAGTTTTCATTCTATTTTTTATATAATCTATTAGGATTTTTCTTTTATCCAATTGACTGTTAAATCCAGAAACTCTAACAATTGGGGTGAAGGTCCTTCAAAAGGATGCCTTGTATTTAAGGTATGCGTGGCTTTTTCAATTAGACTTAATTCTGAATTCAATGTTTTCCATAAAAATTGATTCACTCCGTGCTCATAAGGTATTGCTTCGTCTTCTTTTCCATGGATATAGTAAAAAGGTGTTTTAATTTCATTTAAAACAGCCTGTACGTTCCAATTTTTACTTGCATTCAAAACTTCACTTAAAAACTCGCTTCCTTGTGGTAATTCTTGTTTCGTTCTATTATTCTTTTTGTGGAGAACTTTGTTTGTTTTCCATTGCTCTATAACCTCTTGGGACCAAATATCTAACTTTTTTACAGTTGCTAATAAAATAGCTCCCGAAACTGGTATGTTGTGCTTTTCTAATTCCGAAATACCAAAGGTTGTAGGTATGCCTCCTAAACTATGCGCTAAATGAAATATTTTTGTTTTTGGGTATTTTGATGCTATTGCCTTGTGAACTTCTATAAAATCCAGCCTTTCTAGGCGCATACAGTTCTTTTCATAATTCTCTAAATCGTCAAATCTATCGGCATCTCCAATCACACCTCCGTGGCTAAAATTATAACTAAACGATGAAATACCATTTTTCAATAAGGTTTCTTGAATAAATGGAAACATTCCATAATTATAAAAACCGTTATGTCCATTGGTAATAATAACCATTGTATTATTTTCTTGACTTAATTTAAGAACACCTTCTATTTCCCCATGTTCAAAGTTAAATGTTAACTTCATCGATTGTTGTTTTTTTAATGTTTGCACTAAGTCATAGTTGTAATATTTAGGTGATTCCAACTTATTTAGGTATCTCTTTATACTTAAAAAACAAGTTAAAAGATGAGAAGCTGAAACAAGTTTAGATTGACTAATACGACTCTTTATGCTTTACGAATAATTATATTTTTTTATAAAAGTAATTGAATACGAAATATTAGCAAAGAACACTTTAAAACAATCGAGTTTTAAAGACTCTAAAAACATCAAAATCGGTTCATTTTTATTGCTTTTTTTATATAATCTTATAATTACGTTAAAAAACTAAAACACATTTAAAAAAGCGCTATTTTCGGGCGCGAAAACCAACAACCATCTTCGGAGTAGCTTATAATTGACTTTTGAAGATACATTTAAAAACTTTAACTACTAATTGCCTGAAAATGAAATTTTCAACCAAACCTGCATTAGCGCTATTTCTTGTGCTATTTTCTTTTCAATGTATTAATGCCCAAATAGATGCAAACTCGCTTTTTGCTTTACCAAGAGCTACTAATACAGAAATTTTAAGTATAACTGCGCCTAACCCTGGAAGTTTAGTGTATAATACTGATGATAACGGCATTTATAAATTTAACGGTACCAATTGGTCTGCCATAGATGATACCGCAAAACTAAAGTCTGTTATATTAAACAGAAATGGAGGTTATAATATTCCTAATTCTACGAATACCTACTACAATTTCCCTATTAATAATGGCCATGTTCAGTATATCGATAATGATATATTCCAAGTTGTTTCCAATGGAACTATTAGAATTTTAAAAACAGGTATTTATATGATTTCAGCCGAATTATCAACCTCAAATATGCCAGCTGGAAATACAAAATATATCATCGCAGCTTTTAGAAATAATAACTTGATTGCATATTTAAACAGAGGCTCGGTTTCATTAACCAATCAAGATTGGTGGGGAAGTACAGGAGTTGTAATGTACAATCTCAATGCTAACGATCTAATTTCATTACGATATGTTTTAAATGCTGGTCAAACGCTTCATGGGCGATTAATGAATATTGGTATTACCAAAATGAATTAATAAGGTTATTGCATAAAAAACTACCTTAAATTTTACATTAAGGTAGCTTCTTATTTATTATTGTTTCACTTACTCTTACTAGCCACACGAAAGGGTTCTCAAAGTAGCACTAATCTTTATTACTCATTCTTAATGATATTAGGAGGTTCTGATAAATAAAACTTTCCGCTTATGGTATCTATTTTATAGATTTCTTTTAAACAAACCCTCAAATTCTTTTCATGAAAAAACTTATTTATCTCAAATTCGTTTTCCTTTGAAATCTTAAAATTAATGCTTTTTCCGCTATCGAAATGATCAAATTTACCTATGACTAAGCGAGATACTATTTTATTATCTTTTACCGAAGCAATATATGTCTTATTTGAAACCTTTGAATCTGTTACAAGGAAAAACAAAAAATCTATTTCATTCGAATAATTAGACCAAAAAAGCCCATGAAATTCATTACTAAAAGTATTATTAGTATAAAAACACTCATTAGGGATTCCATCGCATAAATTTTTACTAACAAAAATAGAATCAAATAGTTTAGATTCAACATCATGATTTCGTATACCTCTTTTCTTTAAACTTGCATATTCAACCTCTTCTAGACCTTGAAGTATACTATTCTTTCTTTAAGATTAATTTTACTATCCTCCTTATTAATGCATGAAGTACAAATTATTAAAAATAATATTATAAAATATCTTACCATTAGTTCATATTTAATCTAATCTCTGTTACTCTAAACGCCAAACCGCTTTTCTCTTGTTAACATTTGAAATGGCAATCGACTTTTAAACTATATTATAATTCTCAGATATAATTGCAAAAGATATGATTTTAAAATAAAAACGACCTTACAAACTAATGTAAAGTAGTTTTTATATTTATTGCTATTTGGCTTACTTTTACTCGCCACTAGTTACAAACTAGCGGTGCATTTATTATTTTATTCTTGGTAATCTATCGTTGCTGGAGAATCACGATAAAACTCATACAACTTCTTTCCCATTTTATACTTATTGTATTTACCTAAGTTAACATCTGAGTTTTCAGGGTTTTTCTTCGAATAAAAAACTTTTACTTCTTTACCAATACAACATTTTGTTCCGTCATCGCATACAAAAGTACTAACTCTCCTTTCATTAACATACTTCTTATTAGCAACGTAGAAATAGTACTTAATGTAAAACTTACCACCGACATAATGGCCATCAAATATCTTTCCCTTAGTAACAACACCATTGTCTATCAAATCATTACTAGTAGATATGGAATGATACACTATAAAAACTAATAAACATAGCGCAGCAGTCACTCCTAGTATTCTATCTAATTTTTCTATTATTGATTCCATTTGAATCTGATTAATATTAAAAATACTATTAACATTAAAATCTAATACTGAGCAACTTATTTATAATTTATTAAAATGTTACAGCTATTCGTCATCAAATAAGGTAGGTTATTCATGATAATAAACTATTTAAAATACTCAGAACAGAGCGGCTATTATTATATATTGTTGTTATTTATAATCAATACTTATTTCGATACCTTAATTTTACTCTTCCCATAAAACCAGATATATCCATAACAAAGGATTACTAATACAAAGGCTAATTTAAATCCAATGTTATCAGTTAATAATCCATATAAAGGAGGAATAATAGCTCCACCAACAATCATAGTACATAAAACACCGGAAGCTTGAGGTTTTAAATCATCCAAACCATCAATTGCCAGTGTAAAAATAGTTGGGAACATAATAGAGTTAAACAAACCTACGGCTAAGATGGTCCACATAGCAACAAAACCTGAAGTGTTCATTGATATTAAAATCAAAGCAAGAGCACCAATAGCAAAGCTCATTAGTACTTTTGCTGGAGCGATAACTTTCGTTAAATAAGCCCCAATAAATCTTCCAATCATGGCTCCTGACCAATAAAAAGTTACGAAGGCTCCTACTATTGCTTTATTATCAACGGTTCCAAGATCAGCATTCAATAGGGTTTCTGAAATTCCTTTCATGAAAGCGCTATTTTTTATAGCTTCAAATAAATTCATATCCATAAAATAGTTCACCAAGTAACTTCCTATAGATACCTCAGCTCCCACATAGACAAAAATTCCGATAGCTCCCATCATGAGTGATTTATTAGAAAGTAATTTTGCATACCCTCCATTTGGAACTTTTTCTAATAATTTTGGAAGCTTTACAAAAACAAATATTAGTGCTAATACAATTATAAAGCCTGCAATACCAATAAAAGGAGTTTGTACAGCTTCTGCTTCTGCTAATAAATATTGTTCTTTTGCTGTTTCCGATAACGCAGCAATTTCATCTTTAGACTTGACCTTATCACTTAAAATTAACATAGCTCCAATGGCAGGTGCTATAGCTGTTCCTAAAGAATTAAAAGCTTGTGATAGATTTAAACGGCTACTTGCACCTTCTTCCGAACCTAAAACTGCAACATAAGGATTGGCCGCTACTTGAAGGATCGTAATTCCGCCTGCCAAAACAAAATATGCCAACATAAAAATTCCAAAAACACGATAGGACGCGGCCGGATAAAACAATAAACACCCAACTGCCATTGTAGATAATCCCAAAATAATTCCTTTTTTATAACCAATTCTCGCTAAAATGTACCCTGCAGGAATTGATAACAAAAAATACGCTCCAAAAAAGGCAAACTGAACCAAACCTGCTTGAAAATATGAAAGCGTAAATAGTTCTCGTATTCTAGGTATTAAAGAATCTACTAAAACAGTTATGAATCCCCAAAGAAAAAATAAGGAGGTTAAAAAGATAAATGCCTTTGTATAGGATTTGTTGGTTGATGTAGTCATAGTTATTTAGCGTTATTGTTTTCTATTTAGAATAAAATCTGATTTAATGTTTTTGTTTTCTTTGTTTTTATAAATATTGTAGCTGAACCATTCGTGAATTGAATACGCCCCTGTTTCACCTTTTTTATTTACCGCAATATAACCAACTTGAAAGTTTTTATAGTCACTATTTGGCTTATTTACAATTCTAGCAATTGCTTCTTCACAAGCTTCTTGAGGAGATTTCCCTTGTCTCATTAATTCTACAATCAAAAAACTCCCCACAGTTTTTAATACCTCTTCTCCCAAACCTGTTGCCGCAGCTCCTCCAATTTCGTTATCTACAAAAAGTCCTCCTCCAATAATCGGAGAATCACCAACCCTTCCAGCCATTTTGTAAGCTAGTCCACTTGTAGTACATGCTCCAGAAATATCACCATTATTATCAATAGCAAGCATTCCAATAGTATCGTGATTTTCTATATTAATAATTGGTTTATATTCTGATTTTTCTTTCCATTTCTCCCAAGCCTTTCTAGAAGATTCAGTTAATAAATCTTCTTTTTCAAACCCTTGTGATACAGCAAACTGCTCCGCTCCTTCTCCAACAAGCATCACATGAGGAGTATCTTCCATAACTTTTCTCGCTACAGAAATCACATGTTTAATATTTTTCACACACAATACAGCTCCATAATTCCCTTTCTCATCCATAATACACGCATCCAAAGTAACATTTCCATCTCTATCGGGTAATCCTCCTTTTCCAACAGATTGTCCTTCTTCATTCGCCTCTTCTATCCGACAACCTTCTTCCACTGCTTCCAAAGCTGAACCTCCTCTTTCCAAAATTTTAGCAGCTGTTTCAACTGCCAATGGCGTGTTCCAAGTTGCAATAACTAATGGTTTGACTATTGTCGAAGTTCCATTCTGTTTATTTTGAGTTTTATCTGACTCTTGCTCTGTTTTGCAAGCTAATATGGATGAAGCAGCAAAAACTCCTAATCCAGATACTGATGCCTTTTGTAAAAACTTCCTTCTCTTCATTTGTCTGTATTGTAGTTGTTATTTTGTAGTTACTTTACTTTATCTGTATTTCATCGACAAACAACCATGATTTCCCATCATGTTCGTATCCTAAATGCCATTTTGGTAACGTTCCTAATTTTTTCGCTATCACTTTAACATATCTAAATTCTTGAGAAGGTTGTTTGAAATAAACATTCTTAATACTAACTACTTCAGTAGGGGTTGTATTTTCGATTTGCTTCTTGCTTTCTATAGACTTATACTCTTTACCATCTTTTGAAACAAAACATTCTACTGAAGAAGGGAGAAATATCCATGAACGTTGATCTTCCAAAAAGTTTACTTCCACCATATTCACTTTCTTCTGTCTTCCTAAATCAACAACCGCAATCAGATCAGTATCGAAATATCCTTGCCAAGTACCTGTTCTAAAATCATTAGCTCCAAGAATACCGTCAATTAAAGCATTATCGCCTCCTGCGTTATATTGGTTGGCATATTTCGTTTGTAAATCGATTTTTAAATTTGGATCAATCTTATACAATTCTGTAGTAATGATGGAGCTTTTACTCCCATTCTTTTCCGCATAAACCTTTAAGACTCCTTTTTCCTTTATTTCTATTGGTTGATGATATTCAGTAAAATCCTCTTGGTTTAAGGAATAAAATAGCTTTGCATCTTTATCAACACTTGCCAATGTTAGTGCTGTTTTGCCTTTAAAGGCAATATCCCCTTCCGCAATAAATGGTGCTGCAACAATCGGATGTTCTTTTATTTCGGTAACGGGCTCTTGCCCTTCTTTTGTTCCCCATTCTGAAGGAGAGCTGGTCATGTAAAACTCCAAGGTTCCTCCGCTTACAACTTCGCTATGATTTATAAAAGTTCTTTCCAAAGACTTACCATTTAAAATCACTTTAGAAATATATTTATTCTCTTCAGACAAATCATGAGCAACCATAGTAAATTTCTTTCCATTTTCTAGGTTGATAGTCGCTTTATTAAACAATGGACTCCCAATAATATACTGACTAGATGCCGGTGTAACTGGATAAAATCCTAAACTGCTAAATATATACCAAGCACTCATTTGTCCACAATCTTCATTTCCAGAAATACCATCAGGAGTATTGGTATATTGTTCCGTTAGAATTTGACGAATTCGCTCTTGCGTTTTTGAAGGTTTATTCACAAAATTATACAGATAAGCCATGTGATGACTTGGTTCATTTCCATGCGCATATTGACCGATCAATCCGGTTATATCCACCTGATGACGACCAGAAGTATTATCATCTGCACTAAACAACTTGTCTAAGTTTTCTTCTAACTGCTGCTTCCCTCCTAATAATTTCATAAACCCAGAAACATCCTGTGGTACATAAAAACTATACTGCCAAGAATTGGCTTCCGTATAATTAAAGTTTACTTCATATGGATCAAAAGGTTTGAACCAAGTATTTCTAAATCGTCCACGCATAAACTGACTCTTTGGGTCAAAAACATTCTTATAAAACTGGGCTCTTTCGGTAAAGGTTTTGACATCCTCTTGCCTCCCTAACGCCTTCGCCATTTGAGCAATGGTCCAATCGTCATAAGCATACTCTAACGTTTTTGAAACCGACTCTGATTCTTTTTCTACTGGAATAAAACCATATTTTTTATACGCTTCCAAACCTAATTTATCTTGAATTGCCGAATGCTTCATCGCTTCAAAAGCTTTTTCAACGTTATAACCTTGAATTCCTTTTAAATATGCATCGGCTATAACTGGTACTGCATGATACCCAATCATACATCCTGTATAACAACCCGATAAATCCCAAATTGGCATAATACCTCCTTCGTCATACTTTGCCAAAAACGTATTGATAAAATCATTTGTTCGCTCTTGCTCAATAATTGTATACAATGGGTGTGCAGCTCTGTACGTATCCCATAAAGAGAATACGGTATAGTAATTAAACTTTTTTGTTTCATGAATTTTCAAATCCATTCCCCTATACCTCCCATCAACATCTTGATACAAATTAGGAGCAATCATAGCATGATACATAGAGGTATAAAAATTTACTTTATAAGCTTCATTAGTATCTTCTACTATAATTTTTTCAAGCTGGTTTTCCCAAGTATCTCGTACTATTTTCTTTACCTCTGCGAATGTTTTACTCCCTATCTCAGTTTCTAAATTTTTCTTTGCTCCTTCAACATCCACTGCCGAAATTCCTACTTTAACAAAGACAGGTTCATTTTTCGGGTTTATAAACTCAAAAGCAATCTTGGAGGCTTTTTCATTATTGTTATAAAAGGGTTTTGCTATTTTGTGAGAAAACTTGATGTAATAAAATAACTTTTGATTTGTAGCCCAAGCTTTTGAATGTCTATAACCACTTATGGTATACTTATCATGTTGTTCAAAATTAAAATCTAAAACCTCATCACGATGCTCTAAATCTAAAATAACAATCTGATTTTCTTTTTTTGGAAATTGATACTTATGTACCCCACTTCTCTTTGACACGGTCAACTCAACATCAATATTGGTATCCTCTAAATAAACCTTATAAAATCCAGGTTCAGCAGCTTCTTTTTTATGAGAAAACTTAGATTTATACCCATCCTTTCCATCTACTCCATTATTAAAAACAACTTTGTTCGTAGGCATTAATAAAATATCTCCATAATCAGAAACACCAGTACCACTCAAATGGGTATGCGTAAACCCATAAATTTCGGAATCAGAATAATGATACCCAGAACACCCATCCCATCCATCTAATCTTGTATCAGGAGATAATTGCATCATACCAAATGGCATTGATGCTCCTGGATAGGTATGACCATGCCCTCCTGTACCAATAAATGGATTTACATACGAAATCAAAGATCTATCTTTTTTTGCTTCAAAATTTGCTGAACTTCGACTATTACAATTCGTTAGTAGAATTATCGTAACAAATAAGCTGAAATTTTTGAATTTCATATTAATAGATTGTTATTTTAGTACCAAATATAATAGAAAATGAAAACTACTTACTACCTAGGATTATTTTTTATGCTGTTATTTATTAACTGTCATGAAAATATCCCAAAGCCGATTTACCCGGCAATTATTCCCGCCCCTGCGTCCCAAACTGTAAAAAATGGTTTATTTTCTCTCGATAACAACGTTTCTTTAAAAGTAGATGATCGCTTTAAAGAAGTTGGTAATTATTTGAAAAAGTACGTTTCAAAAAACTTTAATATTTCCTTTACGGAAGCCAACGATAAGCAAATTGTTTTCAACTATAATAATCAAATTGAAAATGAAGAGGGGTATACTTTAAATGTAACCCAAACAATGATTACTATTGAGGCGAAATCTGCAAGAGGAGCCTTTTATGCTGTGCAATCATTAATTCAATTAATGCCTTTAGAAACGAAAGCTTCTCAAGTATCTATTCAATGTGTTGAAATCGCGGATGCTCCTCAATTCAGATACCGAGGAATGCATTTAGATGTTGGAAGACATTTTTTCCCTGTTGATTTTATCAAAGAATACATTGATATGATTGCATTGCTTAAAATGAATACCTTTCATTGGCACTTAACTGAAGATCAAGGATGGCGTATTGAAATTAAAAAATATCCAAAACTTCAAGAAATTTCAGCTTTTAGAGATGGAACTTTAATAGGTCATTATAGCGACAAACCTGAACGATATGATAATAAGCGATATGGTGGTTACTATACTCAAGAAGAAGTTAAAGAAGTTGTTGCTTACGCTACTGAAAGACAAGTTACCATTATTCCTGAAATAGAAATGCCTGGGCACTCTCAAGCGGTTTTAGCTGCATATCCAGAATTTGGATGTACTGGTAATAAGGTGGAAGTTGTTAAAAAATGGGGAGTATTTGAAGATATTTACTGTCCAAAAGAAGAGACTTTTAAATTTTTAGAAGACGTAATTGATGAAGTTGTCGAACTTTTCCCTTCGAAATACATTCATATCGGTGGAGATGAGGCTCCAAAGAAACAATGGAAAGAATCTAAATTCTGCCAAGACTTTATTAAGAAAAATGGATTAAAAGACGAGCACGAGTTACAGAGTTATTTTATTCAAAGAATGGAAAAGTACATTAACTCTAAAGGAAGACAAATTATTGGTTGGGATGAAATCTTGGAAGGTGGATTGGCTCCTAACGCTACAGTAATGTCATGGAGAGGAACAAAAGGAGCTATTGAAGCTGCAAAAGAACATCATGATGTTATTTTAACACCTGGTTCTCATTGTTACTTCGACCACTATCAATCTAAAAACAAAAGTGAACCTTTAGCTATTGGAGGATTCTTACCTCTTGAAAAAGTATACAGTTTTAACCCGATTCCTGAAGAGTTAACTGAAGAAGAGGCTAAATATGTTCTTGGAGCACAAGGAAATATTTGGACTGAGTACATTCCAACTACAGAACAACTTGAGTATATGGCTTACCCAAGAATGATGGCTTTGAGCGAAGTGGTTTGGTCGAAATCTGAGAACAAAAACTTCGATGATTTTAAACAAAGACTTTTACATTTTATGAAACGCCTAGATCATTTAGACGTCAATTATGCCAATCATTTATTTGAATTAAGTGGACACATTGAAACACAAAATGATCAGACTACATATACCCTAAAAAGTGAGACTGAAGGTAAATCTATTCGTTATACGACTGATGGAACGGATCCAACTATTTCTTCTACACTATATAAAAAACCAATTGTTATCGAAAAAGATACACAGTTAAAAGCAGCTAGTTTTGACGAAAAAGGTAGAGTCAGCAATATACTTGACCAACAAATCTATAAACATAAAGCTATTGGTAAAAAGTTAAGCTTGAGTGCGCTTCCTAATGAAAAATTCAACGCCGGAGGTAAAATCACATTAAACAATGGTATCCTTGGAAGTGATAAACGTCACCGCGATCAAGAGTGGTTAGGTTTTAGAGAAGACACACTTAAATTAACTTATGATCTTGAAAAAGTAACTGATATTAGTTCTATTAGTGCACGTTTTCACAATGGGCAATATCAATGGATTTACGCTCCTAACGAGATTTGGGTTTCATTCGATGATGGAAAACCTGAAAAGGTTGAAGTTCCGAATTCTAAAGAGTGGGTTGTAAACTTTAAAACTACTTTCAATGGTATAAAAGCTCAAAAAATAACCATTTCTATTCCTAACTATGGTATTATTAAACCAGGAAAACGTGGTGCAGGAAATTTATCTTGGTTATTTTTAGACGAAATTATTATAAATTAAATATGCTTCTAGAAATTTGTGCCAATTCTTATCAATCAGCTATAAACGCTCAAAATGCTGGTGCAAATCGAATAGAATTATGTAGTGAGTTAAGCCTTGGTGGTATTACTCCCTCATATGGACTTATAAAACAGGTTATTGAAAATATTTCAATACCTGTTTTTATTTTAATTAGACCTCGAAGTGGTAACTTTATATATACAGATACTGAATTCGAAATAATTAAAAAAGATATTGAATTTTGCAAAAAGGTTGGCTGTTCAGGTATTGTTACAGGAGTTTTATCTGAAAATGGAAATATTGACATCAAAAGAACAAAAGCTCTATTTGAATTGGCTAAACCTCTTGATTTCACTTTTCACAGAGCGTTTGACTGTGTAGCAAATCCTGAAGATTCTATAAAAGCATTAAAAGAAATTGGTGTTAAACGTATTTTAAGTTCAGGATTAAAGCCTACTGCAATTGAAGGAATCGAATTGTTAATAAAACTAAAAGAAATTGGTGGGAAAAATTTGAACATTATGCCAGGTAGCGGTGTCAACCATTCTAACATTTCAATTTTTAAAAAAAAGGGATTTACTGAAATACACACATCTGCATCAAAAGTTATTCAACAAAAATCTTTCTTTCCTGAATTCGAAACAATTCCGCAAACAGTTTCTGATCCAGAAACAATAAAATCATTGATAAAACAACTTAACAATGCGTAATGTTCTTTTACTTTTTTCATTCTTTATTGCTTTAAGTTGTAAACAAAAACAAAACCTGCCCTATATCGTAAACCTCAACAAAAATTGGTCTTTTAAAGGAACCGATACTTTAGATTGGCAAAAAGCTACGGTTCCAGGGAATATTTTTACCGATTTGAAAAACAATAACAATATTCCTGATCCATTTATTCTTTCAAACGAAAAAAAAGTACAATGGGTATCGTCAAAAGATTGGGAATACAAAACTTCATTTGAGCTTTCAGAAGATATTTTAAAAAAACAACACGTTATATTAAACTTTGCTGGTCTCGACACCTACGCTTCTATCTTTTTGAATGATCAACTCATTGGTTCAACGAACAACGCATTTCGAAATTATTCTTTTTCTATAAAGGAAATTATTAAAGCTAAAAACAACTTAACAATCGTATTTGACGCTCCTGAAAAAAGAGAAAAAGAGCTCAAAGAAGCAATTAATTATACCTTACCAGAAGGAAATCGTGTTTTCACTCGTAAAGCTCAATTTCAATACGGATGGGATTGGGGACCTAAGTTGAACACTTGCGGAATTTGGAAAAACATCAGCATCAAGGCTTGGGATGAGCTCCTATTTGAAGATGTATTTCTTCAACAAAATTCAATTACCAAGAATTCAGCAAGTCTTACCGCAAAAATCACGATTCAAAGTACAATTGAAACTTCTGCCAACATTCAATATTCAATTAATGGTATCTCAAAAAAAGTTTCTATTGAATTAAAAAAAGGAAAACACCTATATGAGATTCCAATAACTATTAACAATCCGAAACTTTGGTGGACGCATAACTTAGGAACTCCATACTTATACAACTTTGACTTTACCTTGAAATCTGCAGGAACTGTTTATGACAAAAAAACACTTAAAAAAGGTATTCGAAATATAAAGCTAATCACCCAAAAAGACGCTATAGGAACTTCATTTTACTTTGAACTCAACGGCAAACCCATTTATGCCAAAGGAGCCAATTATATTCCTCAAAATAGCTTTCAAAATAAAGTTAAACTAAGTGACTATGATAATTTGTTGACCGATGTTGTAGATTCAAACATGAATATGCTTCGTATTTGGGGTGGTGGTATTTATGAAAATGATTCTTTCTATGATTTATGTGATGAAAAGGGAATTTTAATTTGGCAGGATTTTATGTTTGCTTGCGCCATGTATCCAGGAGATAAAGCGTTTTTTGAGAATGTGAAAACCGAGGCTATACAGCAAGTCAAACGATTAAGAAATCATACCTCAATTGCTCTTTGGTGTGGAAACAATGAAAGCTCAGAAGGATGGCATCGATGGGGATGGCAGATGAACAAATCAGAAGAAGAAAAAGAACTCATCTGGTCGCATTACCAAAACTTATTTAAGGACTTACTTCCTTCAATAGTTAGCCAAAACAGTGATAAAACTTCTTATTGGGAAAGTTCTCCAAAGTATGGTAGAGGAAATCCTAAATATGAATTCGAAGGTGATGCCCATGATTGGTGGGTTTGGCACGATGCTGCTCCTTTCGAACATTTTGAGGAAAAAGTACCTAGGTTTATGAGTGAATTTGGATTTCAATCTTTTCCAAGCTATGACGTTGTAAATATGATCAATCAAAATAAAAGCTTGAATCTGGAATCAGAATCCATCAAAAATCATCAAAAACATTCCAGAGGATTCCAATTGATTAGAGAATATATGATGAGAGACTATATTGTCTCTAATAACTCTGAAGACTATATTTATATAAGTCAATTGGTGCAGGCAAAAGGAATTACCATGGGAATAGAAGCTCATAGGCGTGCTAAACCCAAAAACATGGGAACCTTGTATTGGCAATTAAACGACTGTTGGCCTTCTATTTCCTGGTCTAGCATTGATTATTTAGGGAATTGGAAAGCGCTCCAATATAAAGCGAAAAAAGCGTTTAAAAACCAATTAATTTCTTCTAAAATTGAGGATAATCATCTTCAAATTTATATTGTAAATGATGGCTTTAATACGATAAAAGACACACTTAATATCCAAATAATGGATCTTTCTGGTAATATTAGTTCAACTTTTAAAAAAGAAGCCAACATTTCCTCTAATAGCAGTGAAGTATATAAACAAATATCATTGAAAAATATAGATAGAACATCAAACGTTGTATTCGTCAATTTCAACAAAGAATCTCGAATCATTTATTTAACTAAACCCAAAAATCTAAAGTTGAAAAAAGCTCCTATTACAACATCTATAAAAAAGACTGAGAATGGTTTTTCTGTTTGTTTGAAAAGCGTAACACTTCAAAAAGATGTATTCCTGCATACAACTGAAAAGGGAAGATTTACCGACAACTTTTTTGACCTTTTACCAAACACTGAAACAACCGTTAAATTCATAACAAATGCCAATAATATTGGCGATTTGAAAATAAAAAATCTCAACTCAATTAATTAAACTTTTATTTAACAAAGCTTTAACAGAAAAGAATTAAACCTATAGAGAACTTCGCAGTCAAAGGTCTTTACAAACTAATTCAATGAAAAATATCACGGTATTATTTTTACTCTTTAGTATAACATTGTTTGCTCAAAGAGAAAATTATGGAGGCAAATCTCCTAAAGTAACCATTACTGGTAAAGTTTTAGAAAATAATAGCAATATTCCCCTAGAATATGCAACAATAGTTCTGACGAACCTTAAAAACAACAAAATCACTGGTGGAGTTACAAACACTACTGGAATATTCGAAATTCAAATCCCAAAAGGTTCTTATGCTATTAAAGTCGAGTATATTGGTTTTAAAACCAAAAAGTTACCAAACAAGGTATTTGCTAAAAACTCGAATCTAGGAACAATTCTACTGAGTGAAGATGCAGAGCAACTTAATGAAGTGGAGATCATAGCGGAAAAATCTACTGTTGAAATTCGTCTAGACAAAAAAATATACAACGTTGGTAAAGATATGACGGTCAAAGGTGGTAATGCTTCTGATGTACTAGATAATGTTCCCTCTGTAAATGTTGATGCTGAAGGTGCAGTAAGTTTAAGAGGAAACGAAAATGTGAGGATTCTTATTGATGGAAAACCTTCCGCTTTAGTTGGTCTTAATGGAACAGAAGCACTGAGGAATCTACCTGCTGATGCTATTGAAAAAGTAGAAGTAATCACCTCTCCATCTGCTCGCTATGATGCGGAAGGAACCGCAGGTATCCTAAATATTATTTTAAGAAAGGGTAAAATTACCGGTTTCAACGGTTCTATTAATGTTACAACCGGATATCCTGCTATGTTTCGCGTAGCTCCTAACCTAAATTATCGTACAAAAAAGTTCAATTTATTTTCAAACATCGGATACTCCTATAGAAAAGGACCAGGGAATTCGCAGAGTTACTTCACAAATCTTGAAAATGGTGTTGTGCAGAGTTATAGAAATGAGGATCGAGTTTTTGACAGAAAGAACAATAACTTTAATGGTTCATTAGGTCTTGAATATTATATTAACGACAATAGTTCAATAACAGGTTCTGTTTTCTATAGAGATTCTAATGGTGAAGATATTGCCACAAACATCACGACTAACTTTGATGCTAACAACGTACTAACTTCAACTGAAAACAGAGTTGAAAATGAAAACGAAGATGGTGTTGACAAACAGTTTTCTTTAAATTATACGAATAACTTTGACGGAAAAGGAAAAAAATTAATCGTTGATCTTCAATATGGAGATAGTGACGAAACCGAATTAGCACCTATTACCGAAAATGGAACATTGATTGAACAAAACTCACAAACAACAAAATCGGTTGATAAACTTCTACAGATAGATTATGTTCACCCTATTGGAGAAAACAGTCAATTCGAGCTTGGACACAAGTCAACATTACAAGACTTAAATTCAGACTTTAGAGTAAGAGATGCCAATGGAAATCCTTTTACTTTCGATCCTTCGAATGCGATTGATTTTAAACAGAATATTTATGCTTTCTATGGGCAATACGGAAATAAGATCGATAAATTCTCATACTTACTAGGATTGAGAACTGAAATTACTGATATCGATTTAAATGTACTTACAACAAATCAGGTTTCTGACAAAAATTATACTGAATGGTTCCCTACGGTAAATTTCGGTTATGAACTTAACGAAACGGATAATTTAACGTTAGGATATAGTAGGAGAATACGTAGACCAAGGTTTTGGTTTTTAAACCCTTTTGAATCTAGAAGTTCGGCAACAAATGTTTTTAGGGGTAATCCTGATATCGATCCAATGTTTACCAGTTCATTTGACCTGGGGTATACAACTAAAATTAAAAAATTGACATTAAACTCTTCCATATACTATCAATACTCTACTGATATTATTCAAATGGTATCCATTATCGAGGAACGAAATGGAACAAATGTATTTGTGCGCCAACCGACGAATTTAAACAATGAAAACCGATATGGTTTTGAACTTACAACCAACTATTCTCCTGCGAAATGGGCTAGATTGTCAGCTACTTTTAACTATTTTAAGTTTAAAACAGATGCTTTTACTTATGTAGCTACTGCATCTAATGGAGCACAAACAACAACTCAGTTAGAGGCGGTTAACAATAGTAGTTGGTTTACGAGATTTAATGCGAGAATAACCTTACCTGCAAAAGTTCAATGGCAAACCAGAATAATGTATCGTGGACCTCAAGAAGACGCTCAATCTGAAAGAAAAGGAATATTCTCTGCCGACCTCTCTTTTAGTAAAGATTTGTTCAAGGAAAAAGCAACATTAGTTTTTAATGTTAGAGATCTTTTAAACTCCAGAAAACGAGAAAGCATTACTTATAATGGCGATAGATTAAACCCAACAAGTATTGTTGATGGTTCATTTCAATGGAGAGAACGTCAAATTTCCTTGAGCTTCACTTATAGGTTTAATCAGAAAAAGAAACGAGAACGACCTCAGAGAGAATATGACGGAGGTGGTGAAGGTTTTGGCGGGTAAATTTTCGGCTTACCGAAGAAAATCTGTCGATTAAAGTATTTCGACCAAGAGAGTTGTTCTGTTAAACTTTAGTAACAACCATTTCAACTAACAATGTAAAATACTTTTAAAACATCTTTTAATTTTGAAGTATAGTTTGATTATTATAGTTTTATTTTTAAATAGTTGTTTAGTTAGTTTAAGAAGAAGCATTTTTAAAAAAATGCTTCTTTTTTTATTTAAACAGAATAAGATAAATATTATTCTTTATAAAGTGAAACTCCCCAAACAATTCCAAAAACAATCTATTAAAAGAGTCTAGTTATAATAGATTTCAGAACAAATCTGTAAGCAATTAATTCGATGCCTAAACAGGCAAAACAAGGTTATCTTATAAAAATCAACAACTTAACCACAGATACCTACAATACAACTAACAATTTATTCGTTACTTAATTAATAACATATCTTTAGAGTATAATTATAAATTTGATTTTAATTTTTAATAAATCATAGTTAGACAGATTCAAAGTTAGTATAAGAAGTATTCGCGGGGAGTACTTCTTTTTTTATTTACTTCTTTAAAAAAAATGTTATATCGCTTTTATTAAGCTTCATTCAATAGCATTTTTTTAATAAAAAAACTAAATTAAAATCAATCATATTCATATAGAAATACAAAGATGATATTTTATCTCTTAAACCAATACAATACTAGTAAATCCAAGACAAAACAACACTTTAACAGACTGCTCTTTTTTCAGTAAAGTTTAGCTTTTTTTTAAGTTTTATTTAATACTATTTTCTTCAACACAGTTTTACTTTTGTCGAGCATTATATCAATAGAAAAAATGAAGGGTTTCTAAAAAATATTAATGCGTAATTGTTTGATTCATGCCTCTCTGTTTTCACAGAGAGGTTTTTATTTTTACACTTATCTCCACTTTTAATTTGTTAGTAAGTTCTATTTTGTTTTCTGTCTATGTTTTTATGCTTTTTAACTAACTTTCTAGGAATGTATTGAGGGTTAAAGCTATCTTTATTTTAAAGATAAAAACTTTATCCTTTATTTTTCAATGTTTAGTTTGTTTTAAAGAATAAGAAGTATTTTTTTCAAAAAAAGATGCTTCTTATCTTTTTTTTATTCCCGTTCCAAAAACCTTTTTTTTATTTAAAATTATAAGTCTTTTATTAACATTTTTTGAAAGTAAAATGCATTACTTTTAGAAAAAAAATCAATGGACCTACTCAAAAAAATCACACTACAAAAGTTCTCAAATAATAGCGCTTTAAAAATGGGACTGAAAATTATAGATTTAGCTCGTGAGCGAAATCAAAAGATAGCTATAGAAATATGCAGATTAAACCATTCTATCTTCTTATATGTTGATGATACCTTACCTGCCGATAAACATAATTGGTTAAAACGAAAAGCCAATGTCGCAAAACACTTTGAAGAAAGTTCTTTGAGTGTAAAAAACGATTTAAAAAACGGGAATATGACTTTAGAAGGAACTTTTCAATTATCTAATAAAGATTATTTAGCAAAAGGGGGCTCTATTCCATTGTTTGTTGAAAATGCTGGAATGATTGGTACAATTACAGTGTCAGGTTTAAGCGATGTAGAAGATCATCAGATTATAATTGATTCGTTAAACTTATAAGCATAAATAACCTCAATATTTATTAACGACAATGGCAGAACTTTTTAAAAACATATACAATCAAAAATTTATAAATGAATTTTCTGAAATAGTTACAAAAGTTTCATTAAATTTTAATAAACAATCGTTTATTGACTCCATTTTTAATCAAGATTGGGATGACATGGAATTAAAGCAACGTATGCGTCATATTTCAGTTACTCTGAACAATCATCTTTCAAAGAATTTTAAGGACGACATAAATACAATTGTCAAAATCATTAATCATCTCGAAAAGCACGACATTAGAGAAACCTCTATAGAATATATGTTCTTTCCCGATTATATTGAAGTATTTGGAATTGACCATTACGATGTTTCTATCAAAGCTATAGAAAGAGTTACACAATTTACCAGTTGCGAGTTTGCGGTGCGCCCATTTATAATAAAATACAAGGATCAAATGATTCCACAGCTATTGTCTTGGGCATCGCACAAGCACCATATGGTGAGAAGATTAGCTACAGAAGGATGTCGTCCAAGATTACCTTGGGCCATGGCACTTCCTTTTTTAAAAGAAAATCCAATCCCTATACTTCCTATTCTCGAAAAACTTAAGAGTGACGTATCAGAAACAGTGAGACGCAGTGTAGCCAATAATCTAAATGACATTGCTAAAGATAACCCCGAAATTGTCATTGATATAGCGAAACGTTGGATAGGAAAATCAAAAGAACTTGACTGGGTTGTAAAGCATGGTTGTCGAACTCTTTTAAAGCAAGGAGAACCTCAAGTATTACAATTATTTGGTTTTGGCTCTGTAGAACATATTGAAATCCAGAAATTTAAAATCACTACTCCCTTAGTTAAGATTGGAGAGGCTCTAGAGTTCTCATTCTTGCTCAACAATAATAGTCAAACATCTGCTAAATTAAGGTTAGAATATGGTTTATATTATCAAAAGGCAAACGGCTCTCTATCAAGAAAAGTTTTTAAGATTAGTGAAAAAGAGTATGAGGCAAACAGTTCTACTAGCATAACTAGAAAACAGTCTTTTAAAATTATCACAACAAGAAAGTTTCATGTGGGACTTCATCAAGTTTCAATAATAATCAATGGTAATGAATTTGAAAAACATGATTTTCAATTAGTTAAATAGATACTATTCATTTCATTAATTATTGTCAGATAATTGAAAATAGATAAATCGAACACTACTTCTATCTCCATCACTATCAAAATCGCAAGCTATAATGGCTCTATCTTGCCAATAATAATAAACATCTTTTACAAAATAAAATGTAAATTTTCCATATGAAGATAATTGATTTAGGAAGTACTCAAAATTCAGTTTGAAAGATGTTAATTCTTTCTTGCCTCTCATTATCTGTGGCACTTTTAAATTTGAATCAAGAAATGGAGAAAACCGACCTATTATGGAGTCCATAGTAATTTCCTCTATGTTGTTATGCTTGTTATTTGATCCGTAAAAAATATCTATAAATTTTTTACAGAAACTTTTTTCTATTTCTTGGGACTTTTCCTTTAGAAAACGGTAGTGTTCTTTGAATTCTTGTTCTTGACAAAACTCTTCATATTCTTCTGACAATTCTTTTGAAAGCTTTCTAAAAGTTTCAAAGAGTAAGGTTTGGGATTTCTTACCTAGCTTGTAACTGGATTCAATTCCATCCAACTCGCTTTCTTCATCTATATCATTAATATACATGTCAAAAAAACCTAGATAAATTCCATAACGAGTTTCAACATATCCATTAACAAGATTCCAGTAATCATAGCATTCCAAATACTCTCTTAAACTTGAAGATTCAAAATACTCATCTACAAAGGTTTTAAAAGTTCTATCATTTCCTACCATAAAAACTATTAATTAAAGTATCAAATCCTTTTTTTATTTTTTCCATTCAGCTTAATCTCATTGAGTATTTGTTCAGCTTCCTCTATTTTGATTACTTGAGAACCTAAAAAAACTGAAGTTTCTCTATTCTTTTGCAAAAGAATTGGAGTAACTTTTTTCTGGATATTTACTTTTGTAAAACTTTGTATTCTACTATCATCCATATATGGTTTCAAAGCAAAGTTAAACTCTGAATATTGATCTGCAATATCTAAAAACTTCGAAACCATTATTAGATCGTATCCTGAATAGCCTGCAAACAAGATAAACACCCAATTACCTTCAGAGAACATCTTATGTGTTTCGCTTTCAATGGTATTTATAGTAAAAACGTTTTTGGGAATATTATCTATCTGCATACGGTAAGTATTTTCCTCTGAATTGTATGTCAATTTTATACGATTCTCCATTAATTAATGCGCTTCAAAACTTGTTAAATAATTTTAACTAATATTACTCCAAATCCCTGTTTTCTTTCGAAGCTGAGAAATTATCTTATTTAGTCTATCGTTTTCTGGTTTTGCTAAAGCAGGGTCGTCATTAATTGTTTCAATTGCAGTTTTTCTCGCTACATGTAATATTGGAGAATCCTTTACAACATCTGCTATTTTTAAATTCAACACCCCACTTTGTTGGGTCCCCATAATATTCCCTGGACCTCGAAGTTTTAAATCTACCTCAGCAATTTTAAATCCATCTGAGGTATCGACCATCGTTTTTAATCTGGTTTTACCATCAGATGACAGTTTATAACTAGACAATAAAATACAAAAGCTTTGCTCTGCTCCTCTCCCTACTCTTCCTCTTAACTGATGTAATTGACTCAATCCAAAACGTTCAGCACTTTCAATCACCATTACAGAAGCATTTGGAACATTCACTCCTACTTCTATTACCGTTGTAGCCACCATTATTTGTGTTTCACCTTTTACAAACCGATCCATTTCATAATCTTTATCAGCTGGTTTCATTTGTCCATGAACAATACTAATTTGATATTTTGGACTAGGAAATTCTCTGGCTATACTTTCATAACCATCCATTAGATCCTTATAGTCCATAGCCTCAGATTCTTGAATTAACGGATACACAACGTACACTTGTCTCCCCTTCTCTATTTCATCTTTTAAGAATTTGAAAACTCCCAATCTGTGGCTGTCATAACGATGTACTGTTTTAATTTCTTTTCTTCCAGGAGGTAATTCATCAATTACAGAAACATCTAAATCTCCGTAAACAGACATTGCTAAAGTTCTAGGAATAGGCGTCGCTGTCATGACCAAAATATGTGGCGGGACTAATTCTTCTCCCTCAACTTGCCTTCCTTTTTTCCATAAACGAGAACGCTGTTCTACACCAAAACGATGCTGCTCATCAATAATGGCAATTCCTAGATTGTTAAACTGTACTTTATCTTCCAAAATAGCATGAGTTCCAATGAGAATATGCAAACTCCCTTCTTCTAAACCTGCATGAATTTCACGGCGTTTTTTTGTTTTGGTTGAACCTGTTAACAAATCAACCTTGATGGATGTGTTTTCAAGTAACTGAGCTATTCCATTATAATGCTGTATGGCTAAAATTTCTGTAGGGGCCATTATCGTTGCCTGATACCCATTGTCAATTGACAAAAGCATTGTTAACAATGCCACAATCGTTTTTCCAGATCCAACATCTCCTTGTAACAATCGATTCATATGAGCACCAGAACCGACATCTTTCCGAATTTCCTTTAAAACTCTTTTCTGGGCATTGGTTAAACTAAATGGTAAGTGATTTGAATAGAACTCCGTGAATTTTTCACCAACCTCTCCAAAAACAAATCCTTTTAATTTTGATTTTCGAATGAGTTTTTTCTGAAGTAATTGCAACTGTATAAAAAACAATTCCTCAAACTTCAAACGATACTGAGCTTTTGCTAACAATTCCTGGCTTTTCGGAAAGTGTATATTCAGTAGTGACTCCTTCTTGGCTATCAATTCATGCTTATCGATTAAATATTGCGGTAAACTCTCTTCAATAGTACTAAAAAACTGTTGAAACAAGTTCATCATCATTCCCCTCACGACCTTATTGGTAATCCCTTTATTCGATAACTTTTCAGTAGAAGGATATACAGGCTGCATCGCCATTTGAAGCTTACTTTTGTAAGCCTGTACTGTTTCCATTTCAGGATGTGGCATACTAGCTTTTCCTCCGTACCAATTTAATTTCCCATAAATCACATATGGAACATTAACTTTTAAATTGTCTTTTATCCATTTAGCACCTTTAAACCAAACGAGTTCCATAGTTCCAGTGCTGTCAGAAAATATCGCTACCAATCGACTCCCTCTTTTCTGCTTTACCGTTTTAATCCCCGTAATTTTTCCAACAATTTGAACTTCAGAAGAGTTTTGTTGTAATTGGTTAATTGTATAAAACTGTGTTTTGTCAACGTAACGAAACGGGAAAAGATGTAATAAATCTCGACAAGTTTTAACACCTAATTCCGAATACAATAATTCAGCTCTAGCAACACTTACTCCCTTTATGTATGTAACTGGACTGTTTAAGTTCATCTTTTATTACTCCTGTCTTGTATCTAATTTTAGTTCCTTCCCTTCCCAAATAAATTCTTTCGTTTCAATTGTTTTTTTCTCATGTAGGATCTCATTATTAAATGTTTCTCCTTCTTCTCTAGAAAAAATAATCTTCCCTGTACTACCTCCCTCTTCATTTGGAAAAGTTATTGTTTCTTCTAACCAATAAACATCAGCATTAAAAACATGTGATACCTCAACTGCCTTTATCAGGGAATCACCATCATTAAAAAAATAAACACCACCACCTTCTTCACCACAAGCCTCTGCCATATAATCTATATAAATCATATTCTTAATTCCCTCTACACCTTTGTTGGAATAGGTTTTTACCGAAAATGTAGAATTCGCTAATTGATGAGTTGTTTCAATATACTCAGAACTATTTCCTTGGACTGCCCTTAAAACCGTAAACGATTTTTCTTCATTAAGCTTCAACTGGACCAGATAGGTCCAATTATCAACCTTCTTACTATCCAATGCTAATAAACCTCCTACCACATATCCTTCTTGATTGTTTGTTGTCTTAACTTTATACCAAGGATTTTCAATTCCATTGTAAAAAAAGGTTTTAGTTGTCTTTTCTAGTACCGTTAGCTTTGAAAGAATTGGTAAAAGTTCTAAGGTTTTTGAAGTTGTATTAGGTTCGCTTCTTAGTTTCACATCATTCCCAAATAAAACAACTTTATCATTGAGTGAAAACTCTATAGCTTCGTGTATATATTCTTCTTGAGCTCTTATATTCGAAGAGATTAACCCAAGAAATAAAAAAAATATCGTCAAATTTTTCATTGGAAGTTTGTTCTATTTTTTCACAATACAATCTTAAGAGACTTGTCTTTAACAAACTACAAGATGTTCGTCCTTCAATCTATCTGAATTTATTGACATATTAAATTAAGACAGTTCCTATTAACGAAAATACAAAAAACCACTAAAATCAACTATCTTTGCAGCCTTAAATTCAATCAATGAGATTACATAGGAACTTGGTTTTCGCGGTTATTGATAGTTTACGCGATATTTTTAATGAGGATGTTTATGCCGACAAAGCTGTGGAGTTAGCTTTGAAAAGAGATAAACGCTGGGGAGCTAGAGATAGAAAGTTTGTAGCAGAAACTATTTATGATATTGTTCGTTGGAAACGTTTGTATGCTGAAATAGCCAATGTTAAGGAACCATATTCAAGACCTGATTTATGGAGAATGTTTGCTGTATGGTGTGTGTTGAGAGGAATTCAATTACCTGATTGGAATCAAATTGAACCAACTCCTACTCGAAGAATTAAAGGAAAATTTGATGAACTTTTGAAAATTAGAAAATTCAGAGAATCGATTCCTGATTGGATTGATGAGATTGGTCTACAAGAATTAGGGGAAGATGTTTGGACAAAAGAGATTTCCGCTCTAAACAAACAAGCAGAAGTTATTTTAAGAACCAATACTCTTAATATTACCAAAGATAAACTTCAAAAGGTTCTAGCAACTGAAAATATCAATGCCGTTCCTATTAAAGGGTATGATGATGCTTTAAAACTAGTGGAACGTGCGAACGTTTTTAAAACGGAGGCTTTCAAAAAAGGATATTTTGAAGTTCAAGATGCTTCTTCTCAATTAGTAGCAAAATATTTAGATGTTCAACCAGGAATGAAAGTGGTTGATACTTGTGCTGGCGCTGGTGGAAAAACATTGCACTTGGCTTCTTTGATGCAAAATAAAGGGCAAATTATAGCTATGGATATTTACGAAAGTAAATTAAAGAAGTTAAAGGTACGTGCTAGAAGAAACGGAGTTCATAATATTGATACCAAAGTTATTGATTCAACGAAAGTGATCAAGAAACTTCATGATAAAGCTGATCGTGTATTGATCGATGCTCCATGTTCTGGATTAGGTGTTATTAGAAGAAATCCTGATAGTAAATGGAAGCTTGAGCCTTCATTTTTAGATAGAATTAGAGGCATTCAACAAGAAGTGTTGGCTAAGTATTCAAAAATGGTTAAACCAGGAGGGAAACTTGTTTATGCTACGTGCTCTGTATTACCATCAGAAAACCAGCAACAAGTTGAGTTATTTTTGGCTTCAGATGAAGGTAAAGATTTTTCTTTTGTAAGTGATAAAAAGGTTTTAGCTCATAAATCCGGATACGACGGGTTTTATATGGCACTACTTGAAAGAAAATAATTGAGAGATTTTATGAATCTATCCTTTCCTTAAAGACATAACCTACTTACTTCAAGTAATTTTCGCAAGTATTTAAAAGATTAGGTTATTAAATAATCACAAAAAAAGGCTCAAAATGAATAATTTGAGCCTTCTTCAATCAACTATTAAAAACTAACTAATCACCAACTGTTATTGTTAAGTAATCAATTATAAGACGACCAAATAACAAGTCAGTTACAGTAATTGTTTGAGTTTAACAGTATTTTAAGATAACTATTTAATTTTGAGCTTTTGTCCCAAGTAAATAGTATTGTTTTCGATATTGTTTTTACGTTTTAATTCAGTTATGGGTAAATTATATTGTTTTGAAATGCTATATAAAGTTTCACCTTCTCCAACCTTATGAATTGTGTATTTTGACATCCCTAGTTTTTCGAAGAATTCTTGCTTTTCTTCCTGATTGGCTGCATACCCCAAAACAACTTCAGTTCCCACATTAAGTTCATCAAAATTACTCATACTATTGAGTTTATAAAGAGTACCTAACGATAATTCGTATTGTCGTGCAATATTACTTAGGTTTTCTCCTTCTTTAACAATATGAATAATAGTTGGATCAAATTCCTCGACATTCTTATTTTCTTCAGCTGCTTTCTTAGGAAAAGTATTAGACACTTCACCTGTTACCAAATTCATATAAGCCGTTTTTTTATTGAGTATAATTTTATCCCAACCTTTAGGTAGCTGTTTTTCTTGTCCGTGTAGTAACAACTGGTTAAAAACCAATAATGTTAGTAGTATAAAATATTTCATGATTCCCCTAATAAGTTATTCAAATTTACGAATCTTTTTAATTAAAACGAATTAAAAACATGAATAACAAACACTTAAAAACCAGAACTATAAAAAAATCCTGTCTAACTTTTGTTAGACAGGACCAGAACAAGGTTAAAAGAATCACTATTCAGCTTTTACAAATTTTCCTTCGTATTTTACTTGTCCATAATGAACTACATAGAAATATAGTCCCTTTCTTAAAGAACTTACATCATATGTAATACTTCCATTATTTGAGTTAACATTCGAATTTATTACTTGTACACCACTGATATTATATACCTCTAATTGAACTTCAACACTTCCAGCAATTGCGCTAGATTCTTTCGAATTCAAAAGAGTTAATTTACTTAATACAGGATTTGGATAAACTTCAAGTTTGTTACCTACTACCGGAGCTGTACATGTTCCAACTTTAGTCCAGGCATGATCCCAGTACATTCCTGTTCCAGGAGCATAAGCCCAACCAGATGCTGATGAACACCAACCTGCTACTTTACAGCTATATTTTGCTCCTTGATTTTGAACTTCTTGATTTTGTTGATATGAAGTTCCAGCTACATACTGAACTACACCTGCACAACCTCCAGTTGTTCCAGATTTAACAGTTACTACAACATTTACCGAAGTTGTTGAAGCTCCTTTATCATCAGTTGCTTTTGCTGTTAAGTTATACTCTCCTTCTGGAGCATTAGCTATACTGTAAGCATAAGGTGCTGATAAATCTTCACCTAGTTTTGTAGCCCCATTATAGAATTCTACCTTAGCTACAGTTCCATCACTATCAGACGCACTTGCTTGAATATTAATAGTTGCTCCATTATCTAGTGTTGTTCCAGTTACTGGAGAATCTATTTTTACTTTCGGAGGCTTATTGGTTCCTGATCCTCCGTCACATGGTCCAATTTCTTCCCAAACTTGCCAAGGACCTGAGTTAGTGCTTGGATTTTGGTTTCTAGACCACCATCTATTTCTATAATGAATATTATTGTGTTTTACATCTGTTCCTGTAGGGTAAGCTTCAGAAGGCGACCATACTGGATATTTATCACATGGCCCCGTTGAATCTTTTGTTACATCTATTTCAACAGCTGCAGAAGTTGTTGAAGCTCCTAAATCATCAGTTGCCTTTACCGTAAACGAATACTTACCAACTGTTAATCCATTTACAACATAATTATATGGTGAAGCTGTTACTTCTCCTAATTTTGTTGCTCCTTTGAAAAATTCTACTTTTGCGATAGTACCATCTACGTCAGTGGCTTTAGCCTCAATAGTTACTGCTGTTCCTTCAACAAATGAATCTCCGTTTTTAGGAGAGGTAATCGATGCTTCAGGAGCAACATTTTGCGTTCCATCCTTAACTGTTACTTTTACCACTGTAGAAGTAGTTGAAGCTCCTTCGTTATCGGTTGCTTTGGCCGTAAAATTGTAAGTACCAACTTGAGCATTCGTTATTACATGTGAATAAGGACTCGTAGTATCTTCACTTAACTTAGTTGCTCCGTTGAAAAACTCAACCTTAGTTACAGTACCATTACTGTCCGATGCATTTGCTTTTACTGTAATAGTATCTCCTACTTGAAAAACAGCATTATTTAAAGGATCAGTTATACTAACAGTTGGAGCAACATTTCCTCCCCCGTTTCCATTTGCGAAAACATCGTTGATTTTATTTACTAGTGGCGATTTTACATTTGACCACTTTTTTAACTTAGTACCATATGAGGTAACACTTCCTCCGAATTCAAGGTCTCCATAAACAGTCCAAACAATTGTTCCTCCTAAAGAATTGTCGTTGATAAACTGTGCTTTAATTCCTATAGACTCCTCATCGTCATAACTTAAAAAGTAATTTCCTTTAACTAAGTATGGTACTTTTGCTTCATTATCCCATTTTCTTGTCCATCCACTATTAGGAGATAGAGCTTTTTGTTTAATGAAGAAATAATTAGGTGTACCATCATACACTTCTTTTTTCCAATTAGTGTAATCTGCTGCTGTAACGATAGGTCCATCAGGCTGTACTGTTTCATTACGCTTTACTGTTTTTACATTTAAATCCGCAGGTCCATCAGTTACGACACCTCTTCCGTAAAAAGGAGATCCCATACAAATTTTACCTTTAGGAACTCCTAATTGGTTTAATTTCTGTAATGTAGATTGCCAGTTAAAAAATGGTACTTCAGCATCAGTGTAAGGATAAATTGGAGCATTATGTCCAGCCTTGTTTGACCATCCTCCGTTGAAATCGTAGGTCATCATGTTAAAGTAATCCATCGAATTTACTAAACGTCCCCAGTTAAAACCGTCTAGTTTTCTTGGATCAGCTGAAAAACACGAAGTAATTAATTTATCTGGTCCGATAGCCGCTCTAATTTCTTCTACTAAAATTTCGAAGTTTGCAAAATCTTCTGGAGTACCCGTGAAGTTCATTCCAGAATAAGGCCCAGGATATTCCCAATCAAGATCAATTCCATCAAAACCTGTAGCAATTAACTTTTTACAGTCTTCAATAAATCTTGCTCTTTTCACTGGATCGGCAGCCATTTCAGGGAAGTGCTTACACATACTCCATCCCCCAATTGAAGCCATTACTTTAACTCCATTTTGATGAGCTAACTCTAATAAACCTGGAGCTCCAGTTTCCTTGTGCAATGGTAACGGTAAACCTCCACTTAATCCCCAAGTAGGTTGTGTCCATGATGTTCCGTTAACCGCTACTTGAAATCCTTGAGCTTCCGCTCTTCTTTTCGCCTCTTCGTTTATGTATTGAAGTGGTTCAATTTCTCCAAATAGGATGTGTAAATCCCAGCTACTGTAGATGTCTTTAAAAAAGATATCTTTAGGTTCTTGTGAAACACCATCTTTATAAATACTTTTATTTCGATGATCTCCACTGTGTAATGATCCGTCTCTTGCTACACCAAAGAATGAATAATTCAAAATAGTGTACTTAGAGTAATCAATGTTTAAATGGGTTAAAGCTCCGGCGCCGGGTACACCTGCTCTATTGTTTTTCCAAGCATCCCAATTGGTAATGTATCCAATTACTTGCTTTTGATGGTTTGCAGTGGTGGCATTTCCACCAGTGTTGACTTGCGCGTACAAACACGCTGTTAGGAAAAAGAATGCTATAAACATCCTTTTTCGGATAAGTAAGAAGGGTTTCATAAATATATAATTTAGTTGATTATGAAATTCCTAATTATTGCATGAGTCTTAAAAAAAAATCGACAAACAACACGAAATTAACAACCTAAAACAGCCTTTACCACATAAAGGTTAATCTCTCGTAATGATGTTATTTTGAATAATAAAATGATAAAAAAACTCGAATTTATAGAAGGATAAAGCCTATTTATTGAATGAAGTGAATATATCTCCTTTTATTTTGGGTAATTCGTACTTTTTCATAACCGATACCGTTCGAATAATGATGATAACTGTAGCAGATATCACAAACTGTAAATCGTTGTTAATGCTTATATTTTCTAATAGCAAATAGATAACTCCTCCAGATAAACATGCAGATGCATAGATTTCTTTTTTGAAGATTAGAGGAACCTTTCTAGTTAATACGTCTCTTATAACTCCTCCAAAGACAGCAGAAACCATTCCCATAACCAAAGCTAGAAAAGGATGCAAATTATACGCCAATCCTTTCTGTAGCCCAAGTAATGTAAACACACTAATTCCAATGGTATCAAATAAAAACATAGTTTTACGTAATGGCGCTATTTTCGATTTAAATAAAAAAGTAAATACTACCGCCAACAGGATTGTCCAAATGTAATTAATGTCTCCCATCCAATTTATAGGATGAGCATTGATTAAAACATCTCTTAGCATTCCTCCTCCAACAGCGGTAACGAAAGCTATAATGACCACACCAAAAACATCAAATTCTTTTTTAATGGCAACCAAAGCTCCACTAATTGCAAAAGCGAAGGTTCCAATAATATCGATGGTATAGATTATACTCATTTTAGATTGAAATTTCCGAAATTCTTATTTGTAACTGTCTTTCTATTTCTCTAACGCGCTCTCTTTCGTTATTTAAAGATAAAACTAAAGAAACACCTGTTTTCCCTGCACGTGCAGTTCTTCCACTTCGATGGGTATAATACTCTAGTTTTTCAGGAAGTTGATGATGAACGACAAATCCTAAGTTTTTAACATCAATTCCTCTAGCTGCAACATCAGTAGAAATCAGAACTTGTACATTTTCATTTTTAAATGCTCTCATCACTTTATCACGTTCTTTCTGCTGCATATCACCTTCCAATGCTTCAACTGAAAAACCTTCCGATTTTAACTCTTTCGCTAACTTTTGAGCTCCTGCTTTTGTTTTGGTAAATACAATTCCCCTTTCCGAATTTCTTTTTTCAAGAAATCGAACGATAACATCTAATTTTTCAGGAATTGTGGTTTCTGTAAATTGATGAATAATGTTTGCATTTACCAAAGAGTTCTTATTGACTTCAATTTGTTTAGCCGAAGCCGACATGTATTTTTTAATGATGTTCCTTATTTCAGAAGGCATCGTTGCTGAAAACAACCATGTTTTTCTTCCTCCAGAAGTATATTTTAAAATACGATTTAACTCCTCTTTAAATCCCATGCTAAGCATTTCATCTGCTTCATCTAGAATTAAAGTTTCTATATTGTTTAAATCAACCTCTCCTCTTTCTACTAGATCAATCAATCTACCTGGAGTAGCTATAATAATATGAGTTGTTCTTTTTAAATTCTTTATTTGACGATCGATTTTTTCTCCACCAAAAACAGCTTCTAAAAATATTCTATCATCTACATATTTGGTAAACTTAAAAAGCTGCTTTTTTATTTGCTGAACTAACTCTCTCGTAGGAGATAATATTAAAGCTTGTATTGTTTTTTTTGAAGCATCAATTTTGTGTAAAACTGGTAAACCATAAGCTGCGGTTTTACCTGTACCTGTTTGAGCTAAACCAATAAAATCAGAATGATTGTTTAACAAATAAGGAATTGCTTCTTCTTGAACTTGCGTTGGATTTTTTATACCCAATTCATTCAATCCTTTAATGTAATCCTTTCGTACTCCTAATTCTCTAAATGTTGTCATCCCAATTTGTTTATGCGCGCAAAGATATTGCTTATTTTTTCCCTAAAAGTAAATTTGTTATTTCTTCGGTAATTCTTTTTGGTCTTCCTGTTTTATTATCTACCAAACAAAATGTTGTTTGTGATTTTACTATAACCTGAGAGCCTCTACTAATTTCTACATGGCGAACCGACTTAACTCCTTCTGTTTTTCCAACCCAAGTTTTAATCGTAATAGTATCGTTTAAAACTGCTTGCGCCTTGTAATCTATTTCATGTCTTACAATAAACCAAACATAATCTATAGATTCAACTCCTTTTGTAAGTTCTTGCCAATGTTCATTGGCTATATTTTGAATCCATTGAACATAAACAACATTGTTGACATGATTGTATTCGTCTATCTCACTTTTTTGAACTACTTGAGTCTTTTCATAAACATTCATTTAACAAACTTACAGAAATGATGTTAATTTATACTTAAAATAACCTCTTGTATTTGCTTTGTAGGTGATAATAAAGAGATATTGAGAATCCAAACCTTAAACTAACAGCCGTGATTAACAAATTTGGTATCGAAAAAATTAGCTCGCTAGTCCTTAAACAAGCTATACCTGCTTCTATCGGAATATTAGCTATGTCGCTAAATATGATTGTTGATACCATTTTTGTTGGAAGATGGATTAATCTTTTGGCTATCGGTGCATTAACTGTTGTTCTTCCTATTGTATTCCTTGTTTCTTCTGTTGGAATGGGAATTGGTATTGGTGGTAGTTCTATTATTTCTCGCGCACTTGGTGAGAAAAATAAGAAAAAGGCTAACTGGGTTTTCGAAAATCAATTGTTTTTAACCTTTGTGGTATCGATTCTTTTCTTGGTTATTGGTTCAACATTCTCTGTTCCATTACTTCGCTTATTCGGTGCACAAGGGCAAATAGCTATTTTAGCTAAAGAATATTTTGATATCATTATTTATGGAGTTCCTTTTTTCACTTTTGCAATGATGGGAAATCCTGTTATTCGTGCCTTGGGAAAGCCTAATTACGCAATGTATGCTATTATATTACCTGCATTGGTAAATATTGGATTGGATGTTATCTTTATCAAAGTTTTAAACCTTGGTATGTACGGTGCCGGTTTGGCAACCACAGCTTCATTCGTTGCCAGTGGTTTATTCGTTTCCTGGTTTTTTATTTCTAAAAAAAACCGCTTGTCACTAAACGTGAAAAATCCAAGAATCAACACTTCTCTTATTAAAGAAATACTATCCTTAGGAAGTATTACTTTTATCAGACAGGGCACTATTAGTCTTTTAATCATCATTTTAAACTATAGTCTATTTAAATACGGTTGCGCTATTTCAATATCAATTTATGGTATTATCAATAGAGTAATGATGTTTGCTTTATTTCCTGTTTTAGGTGTTACACAAGGATTTTTACCTGTGGCAGGGTATAACTATGGCGCAAAAGACGTAAAACGAGTCAAAGAAACGATTCGAATATCTTTACTATTTGGTACAGGAATAGCTAGTTTAATTTTTATTTTAATTATGCTTTTTCATACTGAGTTAATCCAAATATTTACAGATGATAAAAGGCTTGTCAAATTAACATCTAAAGCCCTAATTATAGCATTTCTAGCTACTCCGTTAATTACAATTCAACTGATTGGTTCGGCGTATTTTCAAGCCGCAGGTAAAACATTAAAAGCATTGTTACTCGCTTTGTTAAAGCAGGGCTTTTTTCTTATTCCATTAGTGTATTTTTTACCAAAAATTTATGGTATTAATGGAGTATGGATTTCTTTTCCAATTGCTGATATCCTTTCAGCTTTTGTAACTTTTATTATTCTAAGAAGAGAAATTAAATTAAATTTAAAGAGCAATACTTAATGTAATTCTTTATTTAACATTTTTTTTCTAGAGGTATAAATACTAACTTTCTTATAATCAAACCTTGGGATTTTCTTTAGTTAATTATTCCTTAAATTAACATTATTTTGATAATTCGTTAGAAAAAAACGTTGATCTTCGGGGCGAACTAACTAAACTAGAAATCTTGACAAATAAATTTGAAACTGATAGCATTAGTCGCCTATTGCTAAAGCAAGCAATCCCAGCAACTGTAGGTATTTTGGTAATGTCATTGAACATGATTGTCGATACCATTTTTGTAGGAAGATGGATTAATGTTTTGGCCATTGCCGCAATTACCGTTGTTTTACCTATTGCCTTTTTAATTTCATCTATTGGAATGGGAATTGGAGTTGGTGGTAGCTCGATAATTTCGCGTGCCCTTGGGGAGAAAAAATTTGATAAAGCTTATAACGTTTTTGGAAATCAAATTAGTTTGACAACCAGCTTATCTTTATTATTCATAATTTTAGGAACTTACTTTAGCCTTCCTTTACTAAAGTTATTTGGCGCCAATGGAGAAATCATAGAACCTGCTAAGGAGTATTTTAATACTATTGTTTATGGGGTTCCTTTCCTTGCTTTTGCCATGATGGGAAATCCAGTAATCCGAGCTGTAGGAAAACCTAATTATGCAATGCTCACCCTGGTTATACCTTCAATAGTAAATGTTGTTCTGGATATTATATTGATTAAAGTTTTAAATTTAGGAATGTATGGAGCAGGCTTAGCCACTTCTATTGCCTATGGAATAAGCGGGTTGTTTGTCTTATGGTTTTTTCTATCCAAAAACAACGAGCTAAAAATTATTCCCAAATACTTTTTCATAAATATTCCTATTCTAAAAGAAATAGTAGCGCTTGGAGGTGTATCTATTGTAAGACAGGGAGTTATTAGTATTTTGGTAATTATATTAAACTATAGCTTATATAAATACGGAGGTGAAATTTCCATATCAATTTTTGGAATTATTAACCGAGTTACAATGTTTGCCCTTTCTCCTGTTCTAGGTGTTACACAAGCTTTTTTACCTATAGCTGGATTTAATATTGGCGCAAAAAATGCCTTACGAGTAAAGAAAACAATATGGAAATCGATAATATTCGGAACAACGATTGCTAGTGTTGTTTTTATATTTATCTTAATTTTCCCTACTCAACTTGTGAAAATTTTTACTACGGATGAAGAACTTATAAAGCTTGCCCCAAAAGCACTTGTTACTACATTTTTGGCAATCCCTATTATTTCAGTGCAGCTTATTGGGTCTGCTTATTTTCAAGCAGCGGGAAAAGCTTTACCTGCGCTACTTTTAACTCTTTTAAAGCAAGGTTTTTGTTTAATTCCCTTGGTATATTTTTTACCAAAATTCTTCGGCGTTAACGGTGTATGGATGTCCTTTGCAATTGGAGATGTTTTATCAACTCTCATTACCTATGTTTTCCTTCACAGAGCCTTGAAGTTAGATTTAAAATATGAAAATTAACAGTTTTTTAAAGTTTGGTATTCATATTTTATTTAATTTTGAAACGATCATTTCAAATATATGCCAAAGACAGAAACATTTGATAAAGAACAAGTCATAAACCAAGCAAGAGAGGTTTTCCATAGTAAAAGCTATAATGCTACTTCTATGCAGGATTTAGTAGATGCTACAGGTTTAAATCGATCTAGCATCTACAATTCTTTTGGTAGTAAGCATGAATTGTATTTAGAATGTTTAAAAAGTTACCAGTCTGATTCGAAATGCAGAATTGAAAATATCATAGATAAGGATAATTGTTCTTTAAAAATTTTGGAGAATATTTTTTCTATGAACATGAATAATTCCAAAGGATGCTTAATTAATAATTGTACTTCTGAAATGGCCAATCAGGATGATACAATTAAAGCTTTCTTAACAAGCAATCAAAAAGGAATGACTGGTTTGTTTGAAAAAATTGTGCAATCTGGACAAGAGCAAGGAGCGATAAATAAAAATAAATCGGCTCGAGAATATGCCTTGTATTTACTTGCCACCTTTCAAGGCTTGAGTATGGCGAATATATTGGAAAATGATCGTAAAGAGATAGAAAGTATTATTAAAACGACCCTATCAGTATTAACCTAATTTTTTTTAACCTTATTTGAAACGATCATTTCAAATAAAAAAATAAAACCAACGATGAGTAAATTAAAAGACAAAGTAGCAATTATCACAGGTGCCAATAGTGGAATCGGGCTAGCGACAGCTAAATTATTTCTTAATGAGGGAGCAAAAGTTGTTTTAGCTGGACGACGAGAAGAAGCTCTTACCGAAGCTTCAAAAGAGTTAAATGGAGACTTTATAACAGTAGTTGCCGATGTAGCCAAAGAAGAAGACAATAAACGATTGATTAAAGAAGCAGTTGCTAAATATGAAAATATTGATATTCTGTTTTTAAATGCTGGTATTGCTCCTATAATGCCAACAAATGACATTACATCGGATCATTACAATGAAGTATTCGATATCAACGTAAAAGGACCAATGCTAGCCACGAAAGAAGCAATTCCTCATCTTAATGATGGAGGATCAGTATTGTTTACCAATTCAATTGTACATCAAAAAGGTTTTGACGGATTTGCTGTGTATTCTGCCAGTAAAGGAGCTTTAAGAGCTTATGCTCGTGTATTAACTTCTGAATTAAAAGACAGAGGTATTAGAGTGAATTCTATCGCTCCAGGACCAATTGAAACTCCTATTTATGGAAAGATGAACTTACCTCAAGAGGTGGTTGAAGAAATGGGGAAAGGTTTTGCTCAAAGCGTTCCTTTAGGAAGATTTGGTACTTCTGAAGAAGTAGCAAATACCGCTTTATTCTTAGCTTCAAACGAAGCATCATATATAAACGGTGTAGAACTTGAAGTAGATGGAGGGCTAAGTCAAATATAACTTTAATTGATTTTATCAATACTTTAAGCGGAGCTTCGTTTAAAGTATTGATTCTCCATTTAAATTAGTAGTCAACACATCACTCATAAAATCGAAATAAGGACGGAGTGCTATGTAAGAGTTATTAACTTCTTCTATAAAGTTATCTGACAGTACTTCCTCATCTGAGAAGTTCCTAATAGCCACAAAGGCTTTTTTTCTTATCAAATCTATTGATGGATGCTCTTTATCAAATCCTTTAGGAGCTGTTTTCAACTCATCTCCTTCTAACTTGCCATCAAAATATTTTTTGAACTTTTTATCATTTAAAATATCTCTAATTTCAGAATCGTCTAATTCAAATTCTTTTCTAATTCTGAAAAGGTCTTCCTTGTTGGGCTCCCAAAAACCACCTGCTAAAAAGCTTTCTCCTGGTCTAATTCTTAGGTAATAACCTCCTCTTAAATGTGCTCCTTTACGCGAAAAAGAGCCCGCAAAATGAGGTTTATAAGGTGTTTTATCTTTGCTAAATCGAACATCTCTATAAATTCGAAATAACTTGAACTTTTCTATTTCATCATGTTCTTCCAACTTTTCTCTAATCGTAGCATATAATTCTTTCGCATTATTTTGAGCCTCAGTAAATATAGATTTGTGTTCTGCGAACCAATCACGGTCATTATTTTCCTTTAAGTCTTTCAAAAAATCAAGACTTTCCTTTTTAAAGTTCATAAATAAATAGATTTGGTTAAAGATATAAAAAAAACTCTATTGGGAATTCCCAATAGAGTTCGCTTATTATAGTTTGTTTGTAGTTCTATTATACGTTGAATCTGAAATGCATTACATCGCCATCGGCTACTATATATTCCTTTCCTTCTACTCTCATTTTTCCAGCTTCTTTTACTTTAGACTCTGATCCAAACGCTACATAATCATCATATCCGATAACCTCAGCTCTAATAAACCCTTTTTCAAAATCAGTATGAATTACTCCCGCTGCTTGTGGTGCCGTAGCACCTACGTTAACAGTCCAAGCTCTTACTTCTTTTACACCTGCAGTAAAATATGTTTGTAAATTTAACAAAGTATAAGCAGAACGAATTAACCTTGAAACTCCTGGCTCTTCCAAACCTATATCAGATAAGAACATTTGACGTTCTTCGTAGTCTTCTAACTCAGCTATATCAGCCTCAGTTGCTACTGCTAACACAATTATTTCGGCGTCTTCATCTTTTACATTTTCACGAACCTTTTCAACATATGCATTACCATCTTTCGCTGAAGACTCATCCACATTGCACACATACAATACCGGTTTTGCTGTAATGAATTGCATTGACTTCACTAATTCATCTTCTTTTTCAGAGAACTCAAGAGTCCTAACAGATTTACCTGCTAAAAGAGTTTCTTGAATAGTTTCTAAAACTTCTAGCTCCTTCTGAGCCTCTTTATTACCAGTTTTTGCAGCTCTTTTAACTTTATCTAGCCTTTTTTCAACGGTTTCTAAATCTTTTAACTGTAATTCAATATCAATAGTTTCTTTATCTCTAATTGGATCAACAGAACCGTCTACGTGAACAATATTATCATTATCAAAGCAACGTAATACATGAAGAATAGCATCTGTTTCTCTAATATTAGCCAAAAATTGATTTCCTAAACCTTCTCCTTTACTAGCTCCTCTTACAAGTCCAGCAATATCAACAATCTCAACAGTTGCAGGTATTACTTTTTCAGGTACTACTAGTTCTTCCAACTTTTCCAATCTTGTATCAGGAACATTTACAACTCCTAAATTAGGTTCTATGGTACAAAAAGGAAAGTTCGCACTTTGGGCTTTTGCGTTTGATAAACAGTTAAATAAAGTTGACTTCCCTACGTTAGGTAATCCTACAATTCCGGCTTTCATTATCTATTGTATTAATTTAGCGTGGCAAATATAGCACAATACTTCATTTTTTGCGATATGATAGTCAAACTCTTCTCAACTATTTTAACAGAAATTTAAGACTAAAATAATCGTTTGTTAAATTTTTACTACATTTACATACTTTAACCAGCAAAAAATGAGTTATTTAAGTGACGAAATTTTATGGAAATCGTTAAAGGAGGGGGATTTAAAAGCTTTTTCTGTTTTATTTAAAAAGTTCTACTCTTCTCTATTTAGTTACGGTTTAAAAATTTCAAATGATGCCGTTTTAACCGAAGACTCTTTACAAGATTTTTTTGTTTATATATATGAACACAAAGAGAATTTGAGCAATTTAGAAACCATTGCTCCTTACTTATTTTCTTCTTTTAGAAGATTCATCATTAAGCGCTTAAATAAATCTAAAAAATATTCAATGGTTCGAAATTTAGACACCAATATTGTGGATATAAATTTTACACCAGAAGAATTCATCACCAACCAAGAATCAACAACTTTTCGTAACAAAAATTTAGCTAGAATTATCAATCAACTTCCTAAAAGGCAAAAAGAAGTTATTTATTTGAAGTTTCATTGTGGACTTAAACCACAAGAAATTGCTGACACAATGGGTATCAATTACCAAAGTGTAGTAAATACCTTACATAAAGCCATCAAAAATCTTAGAGAAGAAATAGCAGTTTCTGAATTATTAAATTTATAAATTCGTAAATTTGTAAAAAAAAAGGGTATAATTATCATATTATCATCTTATTTAGATGTTACCCTATGCTTAGTTTTCGTATGGCACAAAAAAATTACAATACCATTCATGATTTTTTAGATGATCAGTCATTTAAAAATTGGGCGTTTAATAGCCGGCTCTCGGATGTTTCATTCTGGGATTTCTGGTTAAAGAACAACCCACATAAAAAAGATTTAGCTTTTGAAGCCCGGGATATTTTGTTAGGCATTAATTTCAAAAAAAATAATATTCCTGAAGAAAAAATTGATTTCGAATGGAATAAGCTTGAAACCAAGTTAAAAAAGATTCAGCAAAAAAAGCAAAAAGAAACACTTCCAAAAAGAAATAAGAAATATACTTTCATAAGCATTGCTGCCAGTTTACTCTTGTTATTTTCAGTTGGTTCTTGGTATTTCTTTACTAATTTATCCAAAGTAACTCATAAAACGGCCTATGGAGAAGTTTTAGAACTGAAACTTAATGATGGTACCTTAGTAACATTAAATTCTAACTCTAGTATTTCATATAAAAAGAATGATGTTAGAAATGTTTGGTTGAAAGGAGAAGCTTTTTTCAAAGTAAATAAAAAGCAAAGTACCAATGCTAAATTTTGGGTAAATACAAATGATTTAATTGTTGAAGTTTACGGTACACAATTCAATGTAAATACACAAAGAAACAAAACCAAAGTATTTCTTCAAGAAGGAAATATATGGTTAAGCTTAAACAATGGAACTTCAAAAAAGATGATTCCTGGTAACTATATTGAATACTCTTCTGATTCAAAAAAGATTCTAGTAGACGATCAGCTTATTTCTAGTGATGAGCAATTGGCTTGGAAAAATGGAACTCTTATTTTTAATAATTCGACACTTATGGATGCCTTGCATAAGGTTTCTGACACTTATGGAGTTGAATTTGACTTTCATGATCAAGAAACAAAAAACACACTTATAACTGGAACAGTTCCAACAACTAACCTTGAAATTTGTTTAAATGCTATAAAGAAATCTGCGGACATTAGTATCAAAAAAGAAAATGTTAAATTAGTTGTTTATAAAAACTAATAATCAACCTTTTAATGATACGTAAGAATACCTTTTTATTTTTTCTAATAACTTTCGTATTCACTATCACCCCGTATAAACTATATTCTCAAGAGACTGATTCTATTTTTCTATCAGAGGCTTTGGCATACCTAAGTGAAAAACATCGTGTTTTTTTTACGTATAACCCTATGGTTATCAAAAAACAAAAGGTAAAATTCAGTGACTTTGAAAATCTTTCTATTTATGAATCTATTGATTTATTAAAGCGAATAACTCCTTTTAAGATTGAGTATTTAGGAAACAATTATTATGTTATTTATAAATTAAATAAGCAATACCAACGAGTCTCCGAAATAAATAAAGATTCAGTTAACTCTACCGTAACCGATTCTAGAGAATTAAGTAAACAGATACCCGAAAACAAACTTCTCATTAAAGGTATTGTCTATGATCAATTCAATACTCCTATTCAAAAAGCCAACGTTATTGAAAAAAATACACAAAATGGTATTACAACGAATAATGACGGAACCTTTGAACTTTATATTTTAGGAAATAATCCAATTGAAATATCGCATATTGGGTACAATACTCAAATTATTTCTCCTAAAAATAACTTCGTAACGGTTCATTTAAAATCGGGTGTCGAACTGGATGAAGTCTTTGTTGTGGGATCTAGAAATAATAACCGCCAAAAAATCGACTCCCCTGTTTCCACAGATGTTATCGACATTCATCAAGTAAAAAGTAAAAGTGAATTTATTCAAGTAAATCAATTCATTCAAAACGAAATTCCTTCCTTTAATGCAACAAAACAGTCGGGTTCCGATGGTTCAGACCATATCGTTCCTGCTACTTATCGTGGTTTGGGCCCAGATCAAACTCTTGTATTAATAAATGGAAAACGAAGACATCAAGCCTCTTTGATTAACCTTTACGGAACAAGAGGTCGTGGTAACTCTGGTACGGACTTAAATGCCATTCCTCCATCCGCTATAAAGAGAATTGAAGTACTAAAAGATGGAGCTTCAGCTCAATACGGTTCAGACGCCATAGCAGGAGTAATTAACATTGTTTTAAATGATCAATCTGAAGAAACTCAGGTTAACTCTACCTTCGGGTTTCACAATGCTTCAAACAATACAAATAAAGATAGGCAAGGAATTGATGGAATAACCTACAAAGCCGACGTAAATTATGGTGCTAAAATAAACAAAGACGGATTTATAAATTTATCTGCGGAGTTCTTAAGCAAAGGACATACCTTCCGACGTGGAACAGATATTCGAGAGAATTATGGAGATCCTGCTACAACCAGCAGTAGTATTTTTTTAAATTCAGAAATTCCTTTATCAAATGAAATGAAAGTGTATTTGAATGGAGGTTATAATTATAAAAATACACGAGCATATGCATTTACAAGACCTCCTGATAGCGAAAGAAATGTTCTTGAAATTTATCCTTCTGGATTTAATCCTTTAATTACTTCCAATATTTCAGATAAATCGCTAACCGTTGGTGCAAATGGGGTTTATTCTGGCTGGAATGTTGACTTTAGCAATACTTATGGAAAGAATTATTTTCAATATTATATAAAAGAAACGCTAAACGCTTCTCTGTTAGCTTCTTCACCAAAAGAGTTTGATGCTGGTGGTCACAGCCTAATTCAGAATACCACAAATATTGATGTTTCTAAGCATTTTAAAAATTTTTTAAAAGGGTTAAATATTGCTGCTGGAATTGAAAATAGAATTGAAAACTATCGAATTTTTTCAGGTGAAGAAGGTTCTTATGAATGGTATGATATTAATGGAAATATTGTAACCGATTCAACTCCCACTGACTTATTGCCTGTTCACAATGGAGAAATTAGACCTGGCGGATCTCAAGGATTTCCTGGTTATTCACCTCTCAATGAAGTTGACAGAACAAGAACGAGTGTTAGCGTATATTTTGATAGTGAAATAGACTTCACAAAAAAATGGTTATTAGCAACTGCTTTACGCTATGAAAATTATAGTGATTTTGGAAGTACTCTTAACACAAAAATTGCAACACGTTATAAAGTAACTCCTAAAACCAATTTACGTTTCTCTTTTAGTACTGGTTTTCGTGCTCCTTCATTGGCACAAATCTATTATAACTTAAAATTTACAAATTTTATTGATAATGAAGCCGTAGAGTCTTTTTTAATAGCGAATAACAATCCTTTAACGGAAAAATTTGGTATAGAGCAGTTAAGAGAAGAAAAAGCTATTAATTATAGCTTAGGAATAAATCACTCGTTCAACAAAAACTTCAAATTTTCTCTAGACTCTTATTATATTTTTATTAGAGATCGAATTATTTTGAGTGGAAACTTTGATGCCTCGGAACTAAACTCTAATGTAAAAAATGTACAGTTTTTTGCAAATGGTGTAAACACCTCTACAGTAGGTCTTGACTTTCGATTCGATTGGGTGAAGTACTTCAATAATTCGAGGTTAAATATTGGTTTTGTTGGGAATTTAAATAAAATGGAAATTAATGAAATAAACCATAAGAATTTAGATAAAGAAACCTTTTTTGGTGCAAGAGAACAGTACTTCTTACTTGCTTCTGCGCCAAAACATAAACTTATCCTAAATGCAGTTTATTCCGTTAAAAACTTTTCTATAAGCAGTACCTTAACAAGGTTTAGTAGCTTAGAATTAATCGATTGGCAAATTTTTAAACCTTTGAGTCAATTTAACAATTCCTCGCAACAAAGATTTGATGCCTCTATCGATTATTATAAAGCAAAATATACATTTGACACCCACTTTACTTACGATTTAACAAATCACCTATCTCTTCAAGCAGGAGTTAATAATCTTTTTAACACCTACCCCACAGAACAAGCCAGAAATACTGATAGTGGCGGGCTTTGGGATGCTATACAAATGGGAGCCAATGGGGCCTTCTACTACTCCAAATTATTGTTAAAATTTTAACTTTTTTATATTTTTTTTAAGAAAAAAGAGTATAAATAAAACCAACCCGTCTTTTTAAATAATGTAGCGAATATGTTAAATGAATATTTATTCAGTAATCATATTCTTAAAATTATTAACTAAAATTTAATTTATGAAGAAAACACTAACACTTCTTTTTTCTATTGCAATAACCTGCGCCTCTTGGGCACAAACACAAGTATCGGGGGTAGTAAAAGATGCAAATAACGAAGTACTACCAGGTGCTAATGTCTTAGAAAAAGGAACTCAAAACGGTGCTACTACAGATTTTGACGGAAAATTCCAATTAACGGTTCAAGAAGGAGCTATTTTAGTAATCAGTTATTCTGGTTTCGAAACTCAAGAAATAGCAGTGGATGGAAGAAAAACATTTACCATAACTCTTCAAGAAGGACTTCAATTAGAAGAAGTTGTTGTTACTGGAAGTAGAACACCGGCGAGAAGTAATACTTCAAGTCCTTTACCAGTTGATATTGTTGGTGTAAAGGAACTACAAGCTACAGGTCAAACAACTTTTGATAAAGCATTACAATATAAAATTCCATCGTTTAACACAGTAAACACTCCTGTAAATGATGCAACTTCTTTACTTGATCCATATGAAATTAGAAATATGGGACCAAGTAGAACATTAATTCTTATTAATGGTAAGCGTAAGAATTTAAGTGCCTTATTATATACACAAACGTCACCTGGTAGAGGTGAAACAGGTGCTGATATTTCTGGTATTCCAACAGACGCTATTAAAACTATTCAAATATTACGTGACGGAGCTTCTGCACAATATGGTTCTGATGCTATTGCTGGGGTAATGAACATCATTCTTAAAGATGATTACAAAAACGGATCGGCTACATTTAGATCTGGAATTTCTGGAGAAGGTGATGGAGAAATGTTAGGTATTAGTGTAAACAATGGTACTAAACTAGGAGAAGGTAAAGGTTTTATTAACTATACAGTTGACTTCTCTAAGACAGCCTTAGCAAACAGACCTGGAACGGTTGATGCTGCTGGTGAGGCAGCAGACTTTGGTGCTGATATTAATGATGTACAGGAATTCTTATCAAGAAGGCCAGATGCTGGAAATATTAACGGTTCTCCAGAAACTACAGCTGCTAAGTTTTTAATAAATGGTGGAATTGATTTAAAAGAAGATAACGAATTATACTTCAATGCTGCCTATGTTTATAAAAAGGTAAATAGTTTTGCCAACTATAGAACTCCATATTGGAGAACTATTGAAGACTTTCCATATTTAGGAAATTTCTTCCCAGGAAGTAATCCAAACAATCAAGGTTCTTATACAGACGCTTATGGAAACACTTTCCAAGGAAATGGATATGATGGATATGTACCTACATTTGAAGGAGATTTAAACGATTATAACGCCACAGTTGGATTTAGATCAAAACTTAATGGATGGAATGTTGATGTAAGTGCTACTTTCGGTGGTAATCAACAAACATATAAAGTTAACAACTCTCATAACAGAAACGAAGTTTTTGTACCTACTTATGATAGCAATACAGGTACTTTTGAACCAACGAGATTATACCAAGAAAATAGTCAAATTAGCTTCGATCCAGGAGGAACAGCATTTAGTCATGTTGTTGGGAACATCGATATCTCTAAGATCTTATCAGATCAAGTAGCTGTAGCATTTGGTGCTGAGTTTAGAACAGAAAACTTCGAAGTAATTGAAGGTGAGCTAGCTTCTTACGACGGAGGTGGTGCAGATTCATTTGCTGGAAACAGACCTGAAAACTCAGGAAACTTTAATCGTTATAACTTAGGAGCTTATGCGAGTATCGATTGGGATATCAACAAAGATTTCTTATTAAGTGGTACAGCAAGGATTGAGAACTATTCTGACTTCGGAAGTACTTTCGTTTGGAAAGCGAGTTCAAGATATAAGTTTGCCGAAGACAAATATACTTTGAGAGCTTCTATTTCTACAGGTTTCAGAGCACCAACCTTACACCAAATCTACACTCAAAAAGCGCAATATAGCTTTGTACCAGGACAAGGTATTCAAGTAGGTGGATTAGTAAACAATATTTCTCCGCAAGCGCGATTATTAGGTATTCCTAAGTTAGATGCTGAAAGCTCTACCAACTTCACTGTTGGTCTTGGAGGAAAACCGTTTAAAAACTTCTCGTTCACTATTGATTATTATAGTATATCTGTTGAAGATAGAATTGTATTAGGTACTGAAATAGGACGTACTGGAGATGCTTCAAACCCATTAGATATCTTATTAGATAGCAACAACTTGAGTGATATTAGTTTCTTCTCAAATGCAATTGACACTAAAACATCAGGGCTTGACTTTGTATTTAGTTATAACAATTTAAAAGCAGGAAACGGAAAGTTAGGTTTTAATTTATCGGGTAACTATACCATTCAAAACGAAAGAGATGGTGCTGTTAAAAACCCTGCAATCGTAGAAGGAGCTGGTCAGTCTGTTGTTAATGAAACACAAGAAGCGTTGTTCTTTACTTCAAGACCAAGAACTAAATGGATTTTCGGAACAACTTATGATATAGGGAAGTTCGGATTCTCTTTAAACAACACTTACTTTGGTAAGACTACCTTTAAGCAACAAGGTTTAGATACAAACTTAAGAACTGAATTTACCCCAAAAATTGTAACTGATTTAGGAGTTAACTTCAACGTAGATAAAAACTGGACCATTGGTTTTAATGCAAATAACATCTTGAATGTTTTACCTGAATGGAGCTTCAAAGCAGAAAATGCTGCCGGACAAGCTATCTTAAATGATCCTGCTCAGGTTAAAAACCAATCAAACCTAATCACATTTAACCAAAGATACTCTCAAATGACTTATGATGGATACCATTTCAGTCAATTAGGAGCTCTATTTAACTTATCTGTGAACTACAAATTTTAAGGATTTAATTGTTTTCATTATATAGTAGTAATTATACGTTTGAACCTCAAGACTATGCTTCCCCTTTAGTCTTGGGGTTCTTTTTTATCAAAAGCTAACAACAGATTTCTCAACTGCAACTTTAAAGTTATTTTCTAAAACAGTTTTAAAAGCTTCACTCGATTCATCTAGCAATGGGTTCGTATGATTAAAATGTATAAAATGAACCTTGTTTTTATCCTTGATACTTAATTGAGAGAACAACTTCATACTCTCTTCTACAAATGGATGAGGAACTTCAGACATATCTCTATTAATTTCTCCATTTTTAAAGAAAGTAGCATCCAAAAAAGCAATATCTACCTTTTTAATATAATCGGTAATACTCCTCTCCCACTTTTCCCATTTATCAATATCTGGAATAAACAATGCTTTCTTTTCCTTGTAATGAACTTCAAAACCAACGGTCTCTGTATATTCATCTCTATGAGGTACTTCCAATGGAATTACAGATATTCGCTCATTTAAAACTTGAAGAGAGTCTTTAGTAAGAGGTTTTAATTCAATATTTTTATTAGTAACCAATTGCCCCCAAGGTCCATTGTTCGTTAAGTAATCTAACATTCTTGGCATTGCATAAACAGGAGTTTTATTTGCACTCATTGCCTCTCTCCCCAAGTACATAATTCCTGTATAATGGCCAATATGACCATGAGTTAAGAAAACACCATCTGGCACTGTTTTATTTGGAGTATATGTCGAAAGTAATTCTGTTTGTTCAGTAAAATCTGGTGTTGCATCAAAAATCCAACTTTCATTTGAAATTGGATCCACCAAACCAATACAACTTACCATTCTTTCTGATTCTGTATCTTTTCTTGTTTTCTCACAACATGTTTTTTCGCATGCTATTTGAGGATATCCAGCATCTTGGGCAACCCCCAAAACAACAAAGAAAGGTTCTTTTGGAGTTTTAACTTGTTTCTTGGTTTCTTTTTTCTGGCAGTTTACTAATAGAGTTAAACTTAATAATGAAATTAAACACCTCAAATTCATGGCTAAATGGTTTAAAATTGATCAGGGTTTGCTCCCTTTACATCTTTGTAAAATTCGGTAAAAACTTTGAAATCTTTTTCTATATCATCCGTTGGATAATAGGGTTCTGATATGGCTACCTGCTTCTTTCCAAAATCCAAAGTAAACATGATAATAGGAACTCCTGCTCCTTTAGCAATATAGTAAAACCCCGTTTTCCATTTATCAACCTTTTTTCGAGTTCCTTCGGGAGAAAGTCCTAAGCGAAATTCCTCTCTAGAGTTAAAAATGTCTATGATTGATTCTACTAAATTATTACTCTTTGAACGATCTACAGGAGTGCCTCCCAACCATTTAAATATGAATCCAAATGGTGGTTTGAATAACGATTTCTTTCCGATAAAATTAATTTTAACACCAAAGGAATTTCTTGCTAAAATAGCGATAGGAAAATCTTTCCAACTGGTATGTGGAGCTCCAATCGCAACAAACTTTTTCGGTTCTTCGGGAAATTCTCCAACCAACTTCCATCCTAAAACTTTAGTATATATAAATTTAGATATCATTCTTGCTAAAATAAGCCCCAATGATACGGTTTTCAGCAATAAGAACAAATATTTTTATCATAACTTGCCCTATATTTGCTATTATATTTAAATTTTTATCATTTACATGAACACTACCGTACTTGTTATAATTATTGCTTTGATAGGCTTGGCTTTGGGAGTTATTATTGGAAATTTATTGGGGAAATTAACCTTAAAGAAAGTTACAGGCGAACTCGAAAAAGACAATAATATTCTTCAAAGTAAGGTAGAGAATCTTGAAACTCAGAAAAAAGAAAAAGAAGAATCTTTTAACCAGCAGAAAGAAGATTTTTCCTCAAGATTGAATGATAAGAATAAAGAAATTAATGAACTTCGAAGAGAAAAAGATTTTTCTTCTATAGAATTAGCCCGAAAGAATGAAGAGCTGAAAAACTTACAATTAAAGCTTAATGAAAATAAAGAAGAGATTAGTAAGTTACAAGAAAAATTCACCAAAGAATTTGAAAATCTAGCGAACAAAATACTCGATGAGAAATCGAATAAATTTACTGAGCAAAATAAAGAAAACCTGCAAACCATATTAAATCCTCTTCAAGAGAAGATTAAGACGTTTGAGAAAAAGGTTGAAGATACTCAAAAGGAAAGTATTTCAATGCATTCTGCTTTGAAAGAACAATTGTTAGGCTTAAAAGAGTTAAATGCTCAAATGAGTAAAGAAACTATTAACCTGACCAAAGCTTTAAAAGGAGATAGTAAAACGCAAGGAAATTGGGGAGAATTAGTCTTAGAACGAGTTCTTGAAAAATCTGGTTTGGAAAAAGACCGAGAGTATTTTGTTCAGCAGTCATTTACAAATGAAGAAGGTAAACGTATTATGCCCGATGTAGTAATCCATTTACCTGACAACAAAAAGATGATTGTGGATTCTAAAGTTTCGTTGACTGCATATGAACAATTCATAAATACTGAAGATGATGATGAAAAAGCGCGATTTGTTAAAGAACATGTAAACTCGTTGAAAAGACATGTTGAGCAACTTTCTGAAAAAAAATACGAAGACATTTATAGAATAGAATCTCCTGATTTTGTTTTGCTTTTCGTCCCTATTGAACCCGCTTTTGCAGTTGCTTTAAATGAAGATAACACTTTATACAACAAAGCATTTGAAAAAAATATTGTTATCGTTACTCCAACAACTTTATTGGCTACCCTACGCACAATTGATACTATGTGGAATAACGAAAAACAGCAACGAAATGCTATTGAAATAGCACGTCAAGCCGGAGCCTTGTATGATAAATTCGATGGTTTGTTAAAAGACCTTATCAATATTGGTAAAAAGATTGATGCTACCAAATCAGATTATAGTTCGGCCATGAATAAACTTTTTGAAGGTAGAGGTAACTTAATAACCAGTGTTGAAAAACTGAAAAAAATGGGAGCTAAAGCCAAAAAAGCTTTACCTGAAAAAATCATAGAACGTGCTCAAGAAGAGGATTAAAAATACATTTCCTTAATTATAGTCATAAATTCTTCTTTACGGTCTCTTGAAAGGGGTATCTTCATGCCGTTTTCAAGAATTATTTTAAAGCCTTCTTTTTTAGAAAATTCTTTTAGAAATTTTAGATTTACCAAATGGGTTCTATGCGATCTATAAAAGAAAGAATGCTTGGCTAACTGATCTACAAAGTACTTTAAGGGTTTTGCTATCAATACCTTCGGTTGCTCTTTTAAATATACTGTTGTATACATACCATCTGCTTCTAAGGCTATAATTTCATCAGGTAAAACAAATAAGAAACCATGAGGAACTTCTAAGGCTATTTTCTTACCTGATAACTCGGAAAATGTTTTTCGAAGGTTTTCTAATTTTTTATTGATTTCCTCTTTATCGATTACTTCTTTTAACTTTTTAATCGTTACCTCAAGTTCATCATAATCAATGGGTTTTAACAAGTAATCAATTGCATTCATCTTAAATGCTTCAACTGCATATTGACTATAAGCAGTGGTAAAAATAATATGAAAATCTACTGTTTTATCTTTGAAAAAATTCAAAATTTCAAGCCCAGTATGCCCTGGCATTTCAATATCGAGCAATATCAAATTGGGAGATTCGTTATTAATTATTTGAACACCGTCTAAAAGATTTTCAGCTTCATAAAAAACAACCTCACGATCATTTTTAAATATATCAGGTAACATTCTAAGCAACAATCTTCTTGCACTTACTTCGTCATCAATGATTAGTACTTTCATTTTTCATAATTTTTAAAGGTATAGTTATGATAATTTTAGTTCCTAGAGCTATTCCTTCTTTGTTTTTTAAATCTTCAATTTCAACTTTCATATTAATATTTCTAGTCGAATTAATTAGAGCTACTCTGTCTATATTAGCTTTTGTAGAAAAAGATGTATGCACTTTATTCTCTCTAAATTTTAAAGCGACTTCCCGTCCCACTCCATTATCTTCAACTATGCAATAAAGATTTTCTTCTTTTTCAAAAAAAGCAACTTTTATCTTTTTTTCTCCTTTCTTATGCAGCAATCCATGTTTAATAGAGTTTTCTACGTAAGGTTGTATAAATAATGACGGAACTATGATATTTCTTAAGTTAAAAAGTTCTTTTATATGAACACTATATTCCAACTCCCCTCCCATTCTATTACTTTCCAATTGCAAATATAATTCAAGTGCTTCTATCTCGTTTTGAAGTGATATTTCAGATGTTTTACTATGATCTAAATACATTCTAATGAGTCTTGAAAACTTCACTAAATAACTAGAAGCTTTTTTCTGATTATTGTTATAAATATATTCCTGTATAGAATTTAAAGCATTAAAAATAAAATGAGGGTTCATTTGAGACCTTAAATTCTCCAATTTTAAATCGGCTAATTGTTTTTGTATTTCAATTTGATATAATTCTTCATTCTTTCTCTCTTCAAGTTTTTTTAGCAAAAACTTCACAAAAAAGATCAAAACAACAACAACAAATACTATCAATAAACTCAAAAACCACCATTTAAAATAAAAGGGTTTGTGCACTAAAATTACGAGTTCATTTGTTTCAGATATGTTTCCTTCAGAATTAGTTCCTCTAACCTCAAGTACTTGCTCTCCGAAAGAAAGATTCGATATTAAAAGATTGTCTCCACTAATTGTACGCCAAGGTCCATTTTTAAGTCTATATTCTATTTTATGATAGTCATGAGATTTAAAACCATTAATCGTAAAATTAACCTCTACTGAACCACTACTCTTATAAAGTTCTATTGGCGAATTATTGGCACACACCATTTTTTTATCATCTATACTTAAGGTTTTAAAATAGGGAGTGTTAGGAAACACTTCATGTTCAGTATGATTATTTGGTATTCGATAAATGTATTTATCCGTAGCCACAAATGTATAGTTTGTGGTCGTTTGAATTTCTCTAACAATGGGTTGAAAAGTAGTGTTTAACCGAGTCAAAGAATAAACTTTCTCAGAGTTAAAATCAAGCCTTAAAACTCCCTTATTGGTTCCTATCCATAAGTTATTCAAACTTGACGACAAACATAAAACTGAATATTTCTTATCTAGTTCTACCACTTTCAAAATATCGCCATCTTCAATTGCGACAATTTTATTATCGAAAGCCACCCATACAATTCTGGATTCTACTTGATTTGTAATAGCCTTTACAAAAATCTTCTTTCCTTTATCTAAAACATATCTCAAATGATTCGGATCGTTCCCTGCTTTTAAGCCTCCGTAAAAATCTACATATAAATAATCATTAAAATCATTATATAAAATTCTATTACATCTTCCTACAACCCTTTCTTCTTTTTTGAAGCTAACACTGTTTACTTTTTGAAGTGCCGAATAACGTGTTGTCCAATAAGTATTCTCATTTACTCTCACGATATCCTTTATTCCTAATTTATTTGCTTTCCTAAAGGGAATAAGTCTATCTTTATCATAAATTAAGGCTTCATGATCATTGAAAAAAAAGCACTTCTCTAAATAAGAATCGTAGTAAATTTTCTGGTTATTTAATCTTTTGATTTCATTTAACTGTAGTGTGCTATTGCTCAAATTGTTCTTTACAAAATACTTTTTCCCTTCAACGTAAAAAATCACGCTATCATTAATTGGTTTTACATTCGAAACATATTCGTTCTCGTGTAACCTTTTTAGCCTTTTAATTCTTTTGTCTGGTATAACAAATAACCCCGAGGATAAAGAACTAAACCAAATATTATCATTCGAATCGATTAACACATCTGAAATAGAGTACCCTTTCAAATAATTAGATTTTATCTTTATATTATTGTTGCTTATTTGACATTCGTAAGCTCCATCAGATGTTAATACCCATAACTTATCATTTAAAAATTTGATATTTAAAATAGTAACTCGTTCTAATTCTTTAGTTCCTGATAGAGGGATAAACTTATTTTGTTTATTTAAAACCCTAAACTCATTTAAATGATTAAATAAGCGAACTTGAGTAATTATCTTTCCTGGTTTTGAGATAATTTTAATGTATTCCAAAAACCTTTCTTCATTAACTATTGTTACATCAAGTAACTCATCTACATTATAGATTTTTCGTGCATCGGTAATATAAAATTCTTCATTGGTGTTAATAACCTTAGAAGAAGCAAATACTTTACCTTTTCTTTTAAGAAAGATTTCTTCTTTGTTCTTTGAATTTATATCAACTTTTAAAACAGATTGCCTTGTTGTAAGAAACAAGTAATCATCCGTAACAGTATAGTTTGCAACTGTATTTTTTATCAAATAATTATAGTCATCAAAAAAGACTACTTTCTTTCCTTGAATATAAAAAATTTGACCACTTAAATTACAGTACCACAAGCGGCCTTTACTGTCAATCTGAGGGCTAAAAACAGCTGATTTTCTTTGCTTTGGATGCTTGTAATGCTTAAAAGATTTTCCATCGAAACTAAACAATCCAGAATTTGAGGCCAACCATATTAACCCTGAATTATCTTCTAGTATTGAGTATATTTCTCTATCGGGCAATCCTTCTTCTTGCGTAATTTGATACGATAAATAATCAATGCTCTGTGCGTAAATAGTTGTGACTAAAAAAAGAAAAACGGTATTGGACAAATATCTTATCATAAAACGCGCTACAATTGTTTTGTAAAAATATTAGAAAACATAGGTTAAAGGTATTTTTATGTTTTTAAAAAGAACCTACTTCTTTCTGAATCGAAAGAAAAAATTTCTAAACTGTACTTAAGGATTCTTATTTGGTACTAAATAAAAATTTCACCCTTTCAAATTAGACCAAGAAAGAGTGAAATTAATAAACCTACATTGCTTTTCCTTTAACGCCCTATTCTTTTATAAATTGACGTGTATAACTTCCTTTTGCGGTTTCCATTTTTACTAAATACACACCTCTTTTAAGGCCAGAAATATCTACTCTATTATCTTTTATTACCACCTCTTCTTTATTCCCGTTGGTATTGTAAACTGTAATCAACTCTGCCTTCTCACTTCCCAATAATTTCAACTGAATGTAATTAGTACTTGGATTTGGATATAAAGTAAAACCAGTATTAAACTCTCCGATAACCGTATTATCTTCGGAAAGTATAATAAGTTCAGCTTCATTAGAATTACCAGGAACTGGATTTAACATGAATTTATATCTATACTCAACCCACTCACAAGGCTCTCCTTCGTAATTAACTCTATGCACAACAACATAAGGAGTTCCTACCAATAAATCCTGCATACCTCCAACAATATCTGGTGTTTCGAACTCGGCTATTGCGGTTGTTACTGGATTTCTAAGAGCCACAGGAGTTCCGTTTTGCTCATTTAAAATAGTAGCATCATTCTGAATAGAATTTTCAGCTTCAAAAATATTCCACCAATGAATAACATTTGTTGGTCCGTTTAAATGACGTGGTGTTCCTTTAACATAATTTACTGTGTTTCCAGATGAACTCGCCATCAAATCAAAGCTTGCGAAAAGGCTAAGATCGGCTAATAAATTTACTTCTATTGTTCTTGTTGTGGTTTCACATCCGCAAGTAATATCAACACTTATCGTTATCGGTCCAAAATGCCCTGCCCAATTTGTTACCGTAATACTATTAGTTCCTTGTCCTCTAAATAATATACCGCTAGGCACATTCCATGTATAACTAGCATCTGGACTATTGGTTACAGAAAATGTATCAGACACAAACTCATTTCCGGAACTAGCACAAATAAGGGTATTCCCAATAATTTCTTGATCAATACAACAGTTTTCTCTTCTAAAACAATTTTGAATACATAAATCATCAATAGTACCAGATATTATTCTGGTATGGTTTCCTCCAGTAGCATTGGCATGCTGTATAACACTTAGCCCCTCCACTCCTGGTGGAATATCAAAACAACATTCTCCTATACGTTCATCTTCACCTTCTGGTACTACCCTAAAAACAGTTAATCTTCCTCTTTCTCTTGATATTCTTTCCAATCGAACTCGATAGGATACTTCTGGGGTTATGGTCTGATTTCCATCTAAAGAAATGGCACAATTTGGAGTTATCCAATCGGTTCCATTTTTAATAAATGGTAACATTTCTAGATCAAATTCAGTTCCGTTCGAGCGAAAAACAACTCCTATAGCGTCTTGATCTGTCCAAACCAATGTATCTGTATTTTGATTTACCACTCTCATTGGTGCCAGACTTCCCGCTGTTGCACTAAAAATAATATGTCCAGCGCTTAATGGGTCATTATTCACTGAAGTCGGATTAAAAATAAATTCTGTTTGCCATGAGTTACACAAAGTATAGCCTAAAGGTCTATAAGCTCTTATCACATTCCAAGCATCCGGTGTCTCTTCGTAGTTAAAAGTGCCATTAGCAATGCTTATTGTCTGGGGATTTATAGAATTTCCACCTCTATCAATTCCTTCAATAGTCCAATTATTATCTGCACTATAGTTTTCAAGTGTGTTGCAGTTTTGAGCGCTTACGTAAAACTGTAATATTACGCACAATAAAAAAATTAAGTTTTTTCTCATCTTTTAAAATTTTTAAGTTTTGAGCAAAACTCTATTAAGTATTTAAAATGAGAAACTATACTTTCTGGAAAGCAGTATATCTTTCTGAATAGTTATTTATGGGGAAATCAAAAATGTTTGATAGAAGTATTATTGCTATCTCTACTACATATTCACCATAGATACAAAATAACAAAGAAAAACTACTGGAATAGAAAGTCAAGGGGGCTTTATATGATAACTATTAAAAAACCTCATTAATATTGGTAAAAAGATTGATGCTACCAAATCAGATTATAGTTCGACCATAAATAAACTTTTTGAAGGTAGAGGTAACTTAATATCCAGTGTTGAAAACTGAAAAAAATGGGAACTAAAGCCAAAAAAGCTTTACCTGAAAAAATCATAGAACGTGCTCAAGAAGAGAACTAAACTATTAATTTAACTCTGCTATTAGTTTTTTTAATTCGACAATACGCTTTCTTGTTCCAACGAACTCCTGATTATTTTTTAGTTTGACAATGTATTTTTCATTTTCCCAGCGGAAAATTTCTTCCACCTTGGTGATATTTATTATTACGGCGCGATTAATTCTAAAGAAATGTTTTTTACTGAGCTTTTCTTCTAGTTGAGATAAGTTATATTCAACTTTAAATGCCCCATCTTTAGAGTTCGCAAAATAGTTTCTATCTTTCTTCTCAAACCATATTGCTTCGTTTACAGAAAACGATGTTTCTCCTATTGAATTCTTAACCTCTATACTCTGATTTAACGGATCTTTTTTGTGAATTAAAAAACTCAAAAGCAACATTCCATGGATGCCTAAATAGGTAATAATAATTACTCTATATAAAATCGAAAAAATGCTTAAATCTTTTAAGGTATCTGTACCCCATGCAAAAAGGAAGGCTATAATAATGTAGCCAAAAAAAGAAAGTAAAGCAGCTATTAAAAGTTTACTTTCAAAATGTACCCACTGTCTTAAATTATCAGGTAAGCCTTTTAAATTAAAATACTTTCCTACTATTTTAAAAACTTCAAAACAGACAATAAGTAAAAGAATGGATTTTATAGAGTTTCCTAAAAATCTTGAAAAAACAAACTCTTTACTACATATGGGTATTACATTCCAAAATGAAGAAACTACTTTCTTATGATTACAAGAATTAATAAACTCAGGAAGTAGCAATACGAAATAGCTACTTAAAACATAAAAAGGATTTCTTAAAATGGGATAATGAATTTTCTTTTGCATTTTTTTAACACGTATTTCGCTACACTAAGTACTTATTTCATGTTTTAGACCATGTTTCACGAAAATAGCTAAACTTTCACATTATATATTTGCCGAAGAAGTTAACGTATTCCTAAAAATCACTTTTCAAAAAAACTTATAATTAAACCCAAAATAAAAAATGAAATTAACCAAATTCATACGTATAAATACCTTGATTATGGTGTATCTGATGTTCTTTTCATCATATGCTCAAAAAATCACAAAAGACAATATTGTTAATAAGCTACAAGAAAAATACAGATTCACGAATGATATCAAGAAATACACTGTAACCTATAAATTCACTTCTCTGAACCCTTATCAAAGTCATAATTATAAACACCCTGAAGATAAAGTTAATGGTTATGGTATATATACTATTGAAATTGATAAAGAGAAAAAAGAATATTTCACGCACGATAGAAGTCAATTCCCTGGTAATTTTGTTTTCGAATTCAAACATTTTAAGAATAGTGAAAAAGCGGTTTCTTATGATGTAAATGGGGTAATTAGAGGCAAAAGGTTAAGACTATTGAAAAAAAATGCTTTTGAAAAAGAAAATAAAAGAGCTGGCGAAGTATTGAGTTTCGAAAAGGTTGCCGATTTATTAAATGGCTATAAAAAAGGAGATGATTTAAAAATCAAAATTGATAAAAACAATGATCTAACAACGATTGTTCACACTACAATTGATAAGATTAGAAACACCTATACTTTTGATATCAAATCGTTAAGACTAATGACTTTGGAAAGTACCGAAGATAATTCTATTGTAGATTTTAAAAACTATGTTATCAAAAATGGAATTGAATATGCCAAAGACTTAGTTATTTATAAAAAAAACAAGTTAAATGCTAATGTTTCTGTAGAGAGTTTCGAAAAAACCATGGGCATTGCTGCTTCAAAATTTGCAATACCTTATGGGTATGTATTACCTCTGAAAAACCAAACAATTTCAAGCGAGATTACTCAGATTGCAAATAACATTTATCTCATAAACACTACCAATAACAGTAGGTTTATCCTCTTTAAGGTTATAGATAGTGAAATCATGGTTTTTGGAGCCCCTTTATCTGAAAAGATTAGTAATAAAATTATCGGATTGATTGAGAATAAATTCCCCACAAAAAACATTAAATACGTGTTTGTTTCTCACCCCCACAGTGATCATATCAGCGGTTTAGTACCTTACGCCAAAAATGGGACCACTATAATCGCTGATGATTACACTATTGAAGCCATTAGAAGTTTCCCTAACTTTAAGGAAACAATTGATTCTTTTAAATTCAAAACAATTGAAAACAAACAAAGTATTAATGGAGTTCGTTTTTATGTACTAGAAAATGAACATAGTTTAAAGCAAAGTTTTGCCTATTTCAAAAATGAAGAAATAATTTATGAAGGTGATTTTTTAGAAGTTCCTGCTGACAACTCTATAGCTACACATATCTCTAATGTGGAAAAACAATTTATTGAATTTGTTCGAAAAGAAAAATTGAAAATAAAAAGAATTGTTCAGCACCACCGAAATTCAAATGTTACTACCGATATTATGAATAAATACTATAATATGAACTAACAAAGTGCTAGTTAAAAAGCGACCGAAAAAAGGTCGCTTTTTTAATACAAAGATCAAAATCTTTATTATATATCTCGGTTTTATCCATTCTTTGAGGACTTCAAAAAAATCATGTAATTATTCAACAGCCCCCTTATTTGCTCTGCGGCAACTGGGTTTGCAGAATGCACCTTATATTCTAATTGACTCAGATCTAAACCAGAATCATAAACAAGCCACTTTACTACTGCATAACCGTCTGGAGCAAGATTTCCATCTTCATCAAGACCTAAATCATTATCAAAGCTTATAAAATCAGGAAGACCGTTCGTTTTAATATAAAAAACGAATTCATCAAAGGTACGTACAACATCAAATTCAGAAATCATTGATTTATGGTAAATCATATCAACGGTTCTGAGATCATCTAAGAATAATTTTTTCATAGTTTTTTTCTTTATTCTAACTTAGCACGCAAGTTAAATTTTATTATTATAATTTAAACTCTGAAATATTCTCATCGGTATCAAAGATATGCGGATAATTTTCTTTTATATTTTGTTTCATAAAATCTAAAGGAACATCCTCAAAATGCCCATAATCATCTATATATTCCATAAACAAGCTCCCTTCACTATTATATTGCTGTAAAAAAGAACTATTTTCACCATCGAACTCAAGTGGCTCCACATTAAATTTTTCACATAAAGATGCATTAAATGCAGGCGATAGTTTTAACCACTTACCATTTAAGTAGACATTTACCATTCCGTGAGGTGTTAGTTCATTTGAGCCAAATTTTTCAGTTAAACGCTCGACAGCAATATGATTTTTAACTTTTCCTAAATGTAATCTAGCGGGAATTCCCACTCCTCTTAGACAAGCTACAAGTAAAACAGATTTTTCTACGCAATTCCCTGAAGTTTTTTCAGCTATAACACTAGCTTTATAGCTTTCTTTTAACAAACTAATCGTGTAAGGATCGTATCTCCATTTATCGCGCACCTTTTTGTATAAGCCTATCACCTTTTCTTTATTAGTAAAAGAATCCTCTTTAAACTCTTTAACCAATTTTTGAATTGACTCATGTTTAAAGTTTAAATAGTCTGTTGCCTTTAAATATTTCATATTAGACGTAATCTTTAGTATTTAGTATTTTTTGAATAATTAAGGGGGGTTTACTCATTCATATATTGTATTTTCTTACAAAGCTAAATATTGACTAAAGCTATACATACTAACGAAAGTCCATAAGCCAATTATTACCCAAAACAAAAAAGGACTTTCCTTTTTCGATATTGGCTCTAATAAATGTGTTATGCCTGACCTTACGTCATAAATAACCCAAAGTAAAAAAAAGAATCCCCAAATCCAGAGCCAACCCGTTATAAAACTAATTACTATGAGAGCTATACCTAAAAGGGCTTTCCACTTTATTCTTTTTTTTAAAATAGTATTTTCCTTTTTATCATCTGTACCCAAAGTGTTCCTTATTTGAGATACATGAAAAAAGGCTCCAAAAGGATCGGACAATACAGTAGTTGAAACATCTTCATATACTAACTTACCTCCATTTTGTAATACTTTTTCTTTTGTTTGTTCAATATTTGCTACCCCAAAGAACACGCTCCAATATTCTTTATCCCCTTTTATTTTTGAATCTAACTCTTGAATTGCTCCTATGATAACATCTTCTCTATTTTTAATAAAGAAACGATCGCTTTGCCCCTCCTCTAACTTCCAATTAAAAACTCCTTCATAAAACATTTTCACTTTGGAAAAATCAGAAATAAAAAGTTCACTCCATATAAATGTATTGGGTTTATCTTCAAAGCGCGCATTTAAAGAATCTCCTTCATAAACAGTAAATCCAGCACCAAGAGGATCTCGAATCAAAGCTATTTTACCAATAAGCTGCTCTTTATCGATGAATTCAATTGTTCCTCCGAGTTCCTTAGCTTTCTCTAAAGTTTTATCAATATCATTAACTTGTATATATGACATCCAGAAAGAAGGCATCTTCATTCTCCTGAATTTTTCTGGCATTTCATACAAACCACTCACTTCTCTCGTTTGATATTTGGCTGTTAAGTAATCATCAAAATTCTTTGGATAACTCCAATCAAACACATTTGAATAAAAACTTTTCGCAATTACTAGATCGTAAGTAGACAAATCAGCGAAAACAAAATTATTTTCTCGCATTTAAAATTCTTTTAAAAATAATCGACACTCAATTTAGCCATTTTTTTTGAACATAACATCCTTTAAAACAACTACATATTGGAATTAACTATATTAACAAAAAAACCGAAGATTTTTGATCTTCGGTTTAAATTATATTTATTAGAAAGTTTATTACATTACAAACAATCTTCTGTGATGCATTAAATCATATACTTTTTCAGAAATCGCTTCCAAGGCTTCATCATTTCCTGCATTTTGAATTGCCTCATCAATTAAGTCAACAATAACAGTCATATCTTCCTCAACCAATCCACGGGTTGTAACTGCTGAAGTTCCCACACGTATACCTGATGTTACAAATGGAGACTCAGTATCAAAAGGAACCATGTTTTTGTTTACTGTAATTTCTGCCTTTCCTAAAGCAATCTCAGCATCTTTACCTGTAATTCCTTTGTTTCTTAAATCGATTAACATCATATGGTTATCAGTACCTCCAGAAATAAGATCATATCCCTTAGCTACAAATGCAGCTGCCATCGCTCTAGCATTCTCTCTAACTTGGATTTGATAGTCTAAGAAACCATCAGTTAATGCTTCTCCAAAGGCAACGGCTTTGGCCGCAATTACATGCTCTAATGGTCCTCCCTGGTTTCCTGGGAATACAGATCCGTTTAACAATGTAGACATTTTCTTAGGCTTTCCACTTTTTAAGGTTAAACCAAATGGGTTTTCAAAATCTTTCCCCATCATAATCATCCCTCCACGAGGTCCACGCAATGTTTTGTGAGTCGTTGTTGTTACAATATGACAATGAGGTAAAGGATCTGATAAAATTCCTTTAGCTATTAATCCTGCTGGATGAGAAATATCTGCCATTAAAATAGCTCCAACACTATCAGCAATCTCTCTAAAACGTTTAAAATCTATATCTCTTGAATAAGCAGAGGCACCAGCTATAATTAACTTAGGCTTGTGCTCATTAGCTTGCTTTTCTAAATGGTCATAATCAATTAATCCTGTTTCTTTAGAAACTCCATAGAACACTGGATTATATAATTTTCCAGAGAAATTAACAGGAGATCCATGTGTTAAATGACCTCCATGAGATAAATCAAAACCTAAAATAGTATCTCCTGGCTTTAAGCAAGTAGCAAAAACAGCTGTATTTGCTTGACTACCTGAGTGAGGTTGAACGTTTACATACTCAGCACCAAATAATTCTTTAGCCCTGTCAATTGCAATCTGCTCAACAACATCAACTACTTCACATCCTCCATAGTAACGTTTGCCTGGATACCCTTCAGCATACTTATTTGTTAAAACTGATCCTTGCGCTTCCATTACTTGCTCGCTTACAAAGTTTTCAGAAGCAATTAACTCTAAACCATGTAATTGACGCTTATTTTCTTCAATTATTAGGTCAAAAATTTGATGATCTCTTTGCATTATTATGTGTTGTTAAATTTCGATGCCAAATGTAATCAATTTAAAAGTAAAACAAGCCCGATTATAAGTATTTTCACAAGATTGAATCGATTCGTTAAATATGTCTTAATAAAGCTCGAGTTTTCGTATATTTTAGACAACTTCACTGGTGTAAATTGAAAAAAATATGTAGGTTTGAAAAGAAATAAAACATAACAATTCAATGGAAATAACTGCAAATAATCCAAATAGAAAATCATGGTTAACGGTTGATGTAGACTCTGATTTTCCTATTCAAAATATACCTTTTGGTGTTTTCTTAACCAAAGACGATATCATTACCATTGGAACTAGAATTGGTGATTATGCCATTGACTTAGGAGCTTTACACCAATTAGGCTACTTTAAGGGTATTCCTTTAACCGATGATATATTTTTACAAGATACTTTAAACGATTTTATTGCTGACGGGAGAAAAACTTGGCGTTTAGTTCGTAATAGAATCGCGGATATTTTTGATGCTGAAAATCATAAATTACGTGATAATGCAGACCACAGAGATAAAGTAATTTTCACCATGGAGGAAATTGAAATGCAATTACCTGTGAGTGTTGGAGATTATACTGATTTTTATGCAAGTAAAGAACATGCAACTAATGTAGGAAGCTTATTCAGAGATCCTGAAAATGCTTTGTTACCAAACTGGCTACACATTCCTATCGGATACCATGGAAGAAGTTCTTCGATTATTCCTTCAGGAACTCCAGTTCGTCGTCCTATTGGTCAATCTAGACCCGCAGAAGGAACGAACAAGCCTGGATTTGGACCTTCAAAGTTATTAGACTTTGAATTAGAAATGGCTTTCATTACTACTGTTGCAAATGATTTAGGAGATAGAATTCCTATCGAAGAAGCTGAAGACTATATCTTTGGTTTGGTATTATTTAACGACTGGTCAGCTCGTGATATCCAAGCTTGGGAATATGTACCTTTAGGACCTTTCTTAGGTAAAAACTTTGCGTCAACAATTTCACCTTGGATCGTTACCTTAGATGCTTTAGAGCCATTTAGAGTAGACAATCCAAAGCAAGTACATGAACCTTTACCTTATTTAAAGAAAGAAGGGAAAGATAGTTACGACATTAATTTACAAGTAGCAATTAAACCTGAAGATTCTGAAGAAACTGTCGTTTGTAACTCTAACTTTAAGTACATGTACTGGACAATGGTTCAACAATTAGCTCATCATACTGTAAACGGTTGTCCCGTAAATGCAGGAGACATGATGGGAAGTGGAACAATTTCTGGTCCTACTAAAGATAGCTATGGTTCTATGTTAGAATTAAGCTGGAGAGGACAAAATCCATTAAAAATGAATGACGGATCTGAGCGTAAATTTATTAATGATAACGATACGGTTATTTTAAGAGGTTATGCAAAGAATAACGAAGTTCGTATCGGATTTGGAGATTGCTCTGGTAAAGTATTACCTGCTGTAGAGTAAAAGAGCTTTATTACCTTATAAACAAAAATCCATTTCAATTTGAAATGGATTTTTTTGTTAATATTCTGAACTGACATTGACCTCTTCTGGTGTAAAAGAGCTCTCATCTTCAATATAGCTCTCTATTGTTCTTTCTAGCTTAGTATTGATTTTAACTAAATAAACGGTATCTTCTGTTCGAACTTCAATAGCATTAATAGTTAAACCTTCAACATTTTTAAAGGTTACAATATCGTCATAATCGTATCCTTCTGGATATTTTTCTACTAACAAATCTAAAATATCAGTAGTTAATTTGGCGTAATCAACAATTACTCTTTTCATTTGGTTGTTCTAATGTTTTTCTAAATTCAAATGTAATCTCACTAACATTAATTAATCATTAGCTAATCTTTAAAATTATTCAAACTAAAGTCAAGCATATATTAATTTTGTGAATCTTCAACAAGAACTCTTTACATCAGATAATATTCTAAAAATTATGATAATTCATTTAACTTATCAAGCCTGAAAATAACATAATCTTCATCATCTAAATCGTCATAAAGTTCTGTGTAACCAACTTCAAACTTTTTGTTTTTTAAAGTTCCATCCTTCAAGTTATAAATTTCTAAAACTTCTTTATTGATTCTTTCAAAATCAATAACATCATCATTTTCCATATGAAAAACATAATTCCCATTGACATAACCAACAAACACTCCCGTCATTGTTATCGATTGTTCCGCGCTATAATAATTCATATTTAAAAGCTTAAATTAAAAACTCCCACCCTCTTCAAAACCAAAATCATTTGAATTGAAAGAATCTTCATCTTCACTATAGCTTTCCATGGTCTTTTCGAGCTTAGTACTAATTTTAACTAGATAAATTGTATCATCAGTTCTTACTTCAACGGCGCTTATTGTAGCTCCTTTGGAGTTTTGAAACGTTATAATATCATCGTATTCATATCCTTCTGGATACTTTTCAACTAACAAATCTAAAATGTTTGTTGTTAATTTGGCATAATCTACAATTACTCTTTTCATCCATTTATTTTTAATGTTTTTGTGATGAAATGCAACTTTAAATGTTTTGAACAATCGTTCTAATCAACATTCAAAAAATTACATTTTTAATAAATATGCAAATATTAAAGGCGCTACAATCGTGGCATCGCTTTCAATAATAAACTTAGGTGTATCAATATCTAATTTACCCCAAGTAATTTTCTCATTAGGTACGGCTCCTGAGTAAGATCCATAACTAGTAGTTGAATCAGAAATTTGGCAGAAATAGCTCCAAAAAGGAGTATCAGTTCTTTCCAAATCTTGATACAACATAGGCACAACACAAATTGGGAAATCTCCTGCTATTCCTCCTCCAATTTGAAAAAATCCAATTCCATTCTCCGAGTTTTCCGTATACCAATCAGCCAGAAAAGTCATGTACTCTATACCAGACTTCATAGTTGATGCTTGTAACTCTCCTTTCATTACATAAGAAGCGAAAATGTTACCCATAGTCGAATCTTCCCACCCAGGAACTACCATGGGTAAGTTTTTCTCTGCAGCAGCATACATCCAAGAATCTTTCAAATCAATCTCATAATACTCTTCTAAAACTCCAGAAAGGAGTAATTTATACATAAACTCATGTGGAAAATAGCGTTCATCATTAGCTTCAGCATCTTGCCAAATTTTGAAAATATGCTTTTGCAATCTTCTAAAAGCTTCTTCCTCTGGAATACAAGTATCTGTAACTCGATTTAAGCCTTTGCTTAATAAGTCCCACTCATCTGAAGGGGTTAGATCTCTGTAGTTCGGCACTCTTTCGTAATGAGAATGTGCTACCAAATTCATAATATCTTCTTCCAAATTAGCTCCTGTACAAGAAACAATGTGCACTTTATTTTGACGAATCATTTCAGCGAAAATTTTCCCCAATTCTGCGGTACTCATAGCTCCAGCCAACGATACCAACATTTTAGAACCTTTGTCTAATTGTTGTTCATACCCCTTAGCGGCATCAACGAGTGAAGCGGCATTAAAGTGTAAAAAATACTTTTCAATAAAATTAGATATCGGTTTATCCATTTAATTATAATGCTTTGTTTAGGTTATTTACTACTCATCAGAACAGAATTAAGTTCTCAATAAGCCATAGTTATCTTTTATTTTTGTTTTAGAGAATACCCAAGAATTAATAATCTTCCTCGAAATCTCCCTTAAATTTAGATGCTATCAATGTTTCTCCTTCATCTTCATCCTCTTCAAAATAATCTTCTTTATCAAGGCAAAATTTATAACTCAACATTTTGTAATACAATTTTGCTGCTAAAAAGTCAGAAGACTTTTCATTTTCATTTGGACATAGTTCAACAATATCAAACCCGACCACATTTTTACTTTCAAAAACTTGACGTAAAAAATCTAATGTTTCGTACCAAAACAAACCACCAGGCTCAGGGGTTCCTGTACTTGGTAAAATGGAAGGATCAAAAGCATCTAAATCAAAAGTGATAAAAACATTATCTGTTAATTGTTCTATCACATTGTCCATCCAATATTCATTTGTAGCCATTTCATGAGCAAAGAAAACTTTATCCTTATTCATTACTCTAGTTTCAGAAATATCCATGCTTCGTATAGCTACTTGAACTAAATTCGTTTGTTGATTTGCTTCGTATACTGCACAAGCATGATTGCAAGCACTTCCCTCATATTCCTTACGTAAATCGGCATGGGCATCAATATGTAATACTGTTAGATTATTATAACATTCATTAAATGCTCTAATTGTACCAATAGAAATGGAATGTTCTCCTCCAAAAATGGTAACAAACTTATTTTTATTGATGTATTTTTTCGTTATTGCATGAACCTCATCGACCATAGACTCTGGTGAAGAACTTTCGGTAACTGCATCTGCTAAATACACTCCCTCTTTATAAACCTCGCTTTCCGTTTCAATATCATATAATTCCATATTCTCGGAAGCCTCTAAAAACGCTTCTGGTCCTTTGTCTGCGCCTTTTTGCCACGTACTCGTACCATCATAAGGAACAGGAATTAATACAATTTTAGCTTTCTCCAACTTGCTATATTCTTCAGGAATACCAGCATAAGTTCTATTTTTCATTTTTTAAATTTTATAAAGGGTTAAGGTTAATATCCAAGTATATCAAGTAATTCTTCACTTTTTTGCTGCTCTTTAAACAACTTAGTAGTTATATCTCCATTTTCGTTTCTATCAATTAAAATGTGCTTAGGGCTCGGAATTAAGCAGTGCTGTAATCCGCCAAAACCACCTATTGTTTCCTGATAGGCACCCGTATTAAAAAAACCAATATATAATGGGGCTTCCTTCTCATAAACTGGTAGATAAATAGCATTAATATGTTGCTCCGAATTATAGTAATCATCACTATCGCAGGTTAATCCACCTAATAAAACACGCTCATAATTTTTACTCCAATGATTTATAGGTAATAAAATAAATCTTTTATTAATCGCCCATGAATCGGGAAGTGTCGTTATAAATGAAGAATTTATCATGTTCCATTTTTCACGATCATTTTGTTTTTTCTGATACAATACCTCATAAATGGCTCCTCCCGCTTCCCCAACAGTAAAACTTCCAAACTCAGTAAAAATGTCTGGAACTTCAACCTCTCCTTCTTTACAAGCCTCATTTATTTGATTGATGATTTCATCGATCATATATCGATAATCGTAATTAAAAGCTAGAGAGTTTTTAATAGGAAATCCGCCACCAATATTAAGGCTATTTAGTGTAGGACATATTTTCTTTAAAGCCACATAAACCTTCAAACATTTAAGTAATTCATTCCAATAGTAGGCATTGTCTTTTATCCCCGTATTGATAAAGAAATGAAGCATTTTTAGCTCTACCTGAGGATTGTCCTTTATCTCTCTTTCATAAAAAGAAACAATATTTTTATACCCAATTCCTAAACGACTCGTATAAAATTCGAATTTTGGTTCTTCCTCTGAAGCAATTCTTATTCCTATTTTAAACTTACTTTTAGTCTCTTCTAAAATTAGGTTTAACTCTTCATAATTGTCTATAATAGGAATGCAATTCGTGTGTCCTCCATCAATTAAACTTACAATGTTCGCTATGTATTGATCTCTTTTAAAACCATTACACAATACATAGGCATTATCAGATAATTTACCTGTTTCCTTCAGGGATTTTACAATATCAATATCAAAAGCAGAAGAGGTTTCAATATGGACATTATTCTGTAAAACTTGATCTAACACATATTTAAAGTGTGAACTTTTGGTACAATATGAATAGTGATACCTTCCCTTGTAGTCGTGCTTTTGCATGGCTTCATAAAACCATTTTTTAGCTCTTTTAATATTCTCTGAAATTTTAGGTAGGTATGTAAATTTCAAAGGAGTTCCATATTGTTCTATCAATTTAGATAAATCAATACCATGAAAAAACAAGTTTCCTTGATTTATATCAAATTCCTTTTGAGGAAAATCAAATGTTTGCTCTATTAAATCTTTATATTTAGTATTCATTTTTTTCAAATAAAATTATAGCCACCGATTCCTCCTTATAACCATAATAAGGAGTTAATTTTTAATAACCTTAATTGAAAAAATAAACTAAACTCTTAGCTGTAAAAAAACACCACGAAGTATTAATATTTGTGGAGTAACGATTTTAAAATTGGAAGAAACCTTTATTCTTTCGTTGCGTTTCTGAAACACCAAACAGTTATTTATCTTCCGTAAAAAACTGAAAACGAAATAAGTAAAACTTAACATTTAACTTATAATAAGTATTCCAAAAATAAATTATTTTTCGAAACGGCAAAATAAATCTTTCATTTTACCAAAAAAAAATTGCATTATTGAAAGGTATAAACAAAAAAAAAGTGGTAAAAACCACTTTTTTTATTCTTCTTCTGGAGGAGGATGACCATGAATTTGTTCATACACCTCATCGAAATTATTTCTTAAATATGCATTTAGCTTTTTTCTATAATCATCTTGCAACCAATCAATAAAATTATGAGTACTCTTACAAATACATTTCGAATATCTAAAAATTCTATCATCAATGTCGCCTCCTAATTTTTTAGCAAGTATTAAAGCATCAAAAACATCTTCGCTATTCTCAATACACAACTTAGCATGATGCTCTATAGATTTCTCTAAAACCTTTTTTGACGATTGTCCTGACTGAATGGTTTGAACGTAAACCTTTTTTACATCAAAGTAAAGATCTTCAGAGTTTGCAAATTCTTTTTTAACATCTTCTGGTAACTCATATCTAAAATCGCTCTCAATTTCTTCATCAGTTAACAAGTTATCCAAGTAGAAATTCGGTGCTCTAAACATTTTCTGCCAATCTAAATCAGCACCCCAAGGTCCAAATCTGTGAAAGTTATTACCTAAGTCAATAACGTTAAATCCAGACTTTCCAGGTAAAATACGCGATCCCCTTCCAATCATCTGATAATATAATGTTAGCGACTTTGTTGCTCTGTTTAAGATAATCGACCTAACAGAGGGCTCATCGAATCCAGTAGTTAAGATACTCACCGAAGTAATAATGGCATTCGGAGTTTTATTAAACCATTTTAAGATAAAATCACGTTCCTTCTTTGTGTTTGTATTATCTAAGTGAGCAATTGGATACCCTGCCCTCTTAAATGTATCATATACATGTAGAGAAGTGTTAATACCATTATTAAATATTAACGTTTTAGTACCTTTTGCTCTTTCTTCATAAGCCTGTAAAAGCTTAGAAAGCATATCTGTATTAGTATATAAATCTTCTGAAGACTTTACGGTATAATCACCATTTGCACCCACCTCTAATGAGGTTAATCCAACATTATATGAATATACGCTGGCCTTTGCTAAATACTCATTCGATATTAATGTTCCAATACTCTCACCTACGATTAACTCATCATAGTTGTTTTTCATTGGTAACTTTATATTCGAACTTAACGGTGTTGCCGTTACTCCTAGAATGAATGACTTATCAAAAAACTTAAACAGTTTTGTAAAAGAGTTATAGTGAGCCTCATCAATAATAACCAACCCGACATCAGAAATATCGAGCATATCATCATTTAAACGGTTGTTTAGCGTTTCAACCATCGCTACAAAACAATCGAAATTGCCTTGATCATCTAAACTTGCCTTACTATCAATAATCTTATTGTCAACACCAAACTCACGAAGCATTCTTGCCGTTTGCTTACAAAGTTCTATTCGGTGTGTCATGATTAACACTTTCTTTTTATAATGCTTTAAATATTGCCTAGTTATTTCAGAGAAAATAACCGTTTTTCCACCTCCTGTTGGTAATTGGAAAAGAAGATGATAATTTTCGGGGGCATTTTCAAAACTCTTAAAAATCTTGTGGATCGATTCCTTTTGATAATCGTATAAGTTTTTACCTACAATTTTCTTGGTCGTCGTTGTTTCTTTACTCAATTTTATCTTATTTTGAAGATAGCAAAAATACGATGAATTTGAGGAAATTCCGCTGAAATTGGCGGAAAATTTAAAAACTTTTTAAATCAATTCCAGCAATGTCGTAATGAGAAGCATGTGCTACCGCTTCTTTATTTTTTATCACTAGTAATTGAGGCGACTGGTGTAAAACTTGAAACTTATAACCAATTTCATTTGAAATGTTACGATAGCTCAATAAGTCTAAATAGTAAACCTTAAAATCTTTCAAAGATTCATCAAAACTCTTTTCAAAACGTTGAATAACCATACTACTAATTCCGCATCGTGTTGAATGTTTGAATATAGCAACTGGTTCGCTTTCCGATATGTTTTCTATTTCATTTAACTGTTCTATACTGGTAAGAGGAATCCAGTTAACAAAGGATTCTTTCTTCTTGTTATTTTTATCTGAACTTCCGAAAAGTGAATTTATAATTCCCATGAATATATTTTTAAGTATTGACGGTTTATTTGAACATTCCTTTCAATTTCTTATATATGAATTGTTCGACAAATTTATTTAAAGTTTTTTTAATTTTTTTTTTCAAAAAACTGCGCCTTTTCGTTATTACCTATCGCTCTATATGCCTTTGACAGCCCTGTGTAAATCTTAGTTATTTGTTTACTATCCTTGTATTTTGAAACACCTATTTCAAAATGTTTTATTGCATTATTGAAATCTTTGTACTTTAAATAAAACTGCCCTAATCTATTTTGCCAATATCCAGATTGGTATCTTTTTGTTTGTAAAACATCCTTAAATTTTTCCATGAAAATCTTAAAATAGGTAAAGTTATCTCTTTTCCATGCCAACCATATAAGGCTGTTTTTAACTCCATCATCGATTTCCGAAGGTAACCCAAATCGTTTTCCTCTATCTTTATAATAACTCTCTAAATACTCAAAACCTCCCATATCTTCAAACTCCTTTATGCTTTCAAAACGTAACGATGCAAAGTTTTTAAAATAAAACCTCAACCCTTTATACAAAGAAATATATGGTAATGATTCATGAAACTCCTCATTAAACAATTGATAATGCCAAATTAAATTAGATGGTTTAATACCGGTTAGAGACTTCTTAAATGACTCAGTTGAAGATATATTATAAATATCTTTCTTAGAGTTTGCTAAGAACAAATATTTTGTTTTTTCGAGTTCCAGGTTTTTTAAAGTTAGAGTATCAACATAACCTCCATTACATGCAATCGCCCCTAAGAAAGATGTGTCATTTTTTAAAAGTATTTCACTCGAAAAATAAGCTGCAAATTCCCATCCAAACAAAATTCTTACTTTAGAAGTGGTAAACTTTGAATCTATAAAAGGAATCAATTCCTTTTTAATAAAAGATTCAAAATTAAGCTTCTCTTCTCCTAATATTGTATACCTTCCAGAACTATCTGTTTTTATACCAACAATAATCATTTCTGGAAGTATATCATTATCTCTTAAAGATTGTTGTACTCCAACTCCACTTGAAAAAAACCATTGACTATCTAGAATATACAGAACTGGAAACTTTTTATTCAGTTTTTTTTCCTCGTAATTCTCAGGCAAATATATTTGCAAGCTTTTAGTGTCTTTTAAATATTTCGATGCAATTACGAGCTCCTCTCCAAGCACTATATCATTAGTCTTCTTTTGTCCAAAATTACAGACAGAAATAAACAATACAATTAAAACAATTAAATTCTTCATTTTTAACTATCATTTTCACTAGTTTTCTATTCTAAATTACTGTGGATTCACAACTTAACACAAACAAGAATCTTTTTTAACAACACTTTAACCTATTTTAATATAATAGGAACCATTCTATGAACAAAACAAACATGAAAGCCAAAAAGTCAGCAAAAACCAACTATAAGCTGCCATTATGTCTACTTTTATCAATATCTAGGTAATGGTATTGATTTTGACCTGTCTTGTGTAAAATAAAATGATTATGAATTTCAACAATTATACGATAAAATCTCAAGAAACAATACAACAAGCGCAACAACTCGCGCAAGGTTATTCACATAACCAAATTGAAAACGAACATATATTTAAAGCACTTTTTATTGTTGATGAAAACGTGTTACCTTTTATCTTAAAAAAACTAAATGTAAACGTTCAAGTTGTTCAACAAATATTAGACAAACAACTAGAAAGTTTTAGCAAGGTTTCTGGTACTGAATTAGTGCTCTCAAGAGAAGCTGGAAAAACACTTACAGAAGCTTCGGTGATTGCTAAGAAAATGAATGACGAATATGTTTCCATAGAACATTTAATTCTTTCAATTTTTAAATCTAAAAGCCAAATATCTCAGGTTTTAAAAGACCAAGGAATAACAGAAAAAAACCTTACCGCTGCTATACAAGAATTAAGAAAAGGAGATCGTGTTACTTCTCAAAGTGCTGAGGAAACCTATAATTCTTTAAACAAATATGCAAAGAACTTAAACCAATTAGCGCAAGATGGTAAACTAGATCCAGTCATAGGTAGAGATGAAGAAATAAGGCGTTTACTTCAAATCTTATCAAGAAGAACCAAAAACAATCCTATTTTAGTGGGTGAACCAGGAACTGGTAAAACGGCCATAGCCGAAGGATTAGCTCATAGAATTATTCGCGGTGATGTTCCTGAAAATTTAAAAGACAAACAAATTTACTCTTTGGATATGGGAGCCTTAATTGCAGGCGCCAAGTACAAAGGTGAATTTGAGGAAAGGTTAAAAAGTGTTGTAAAGGAAGTAACAACATCAGAGGGAGATATTGTACTTTTTATTGACGAAATACACACCTTAGTTGGAGCCGGTGGTGGTCAAGGTGCTATGGATGCCGCAAATATTTTGAAGCCAGCACTTGCCAGAGGAGAATTAAGGGCTATTGGAGCTACCACTCTTGATGAATATCAAAAATACTTTGAGAAAGATAAGGCTCTTGAAAGAAGGTTTCAAAAGGTTATTGTAGATGAACCCGACACGGAAAGTGCAATATCGATTCTAAGAGGAATTAAAGATAAATATGAAACACATCATAAAGTACGAATCAAAGATGAATCGATTATTGGTGCTGTAGAGCTTTCACAACGTTATATAACCAATCGTTTTTTACCAGATAAGGCTATTGATTTAATGGACGAAGCGGCGTCGAAATTACGAATGGAAATCAACTCTAAGCCTGAAGAACTTGATGTTTTAGATCGAAAAATAATGCAACTTGAGATTGAGATTGAAGCTATTAAACGTGAGAATGATGCTGTAAAATTAAAATCTTTGAACGCCGATTTAGCAAATCTTAAAGAAGAAAGAAACGAAATAAATGCAAAATGGCAATCTGAAAAAAGTGTAGTAGAAAAAATTCAACAGTTAAAATCGTCAATTGAAGAATTTAAACTGGAAGCAGATAAAGCGGAAAGAAATGGTGATTATGGTAAGGTTGCTGAATTACGATATGGTAAAATAAAAGAAGCTCAAGAGCAACTTGATGAACAACAAGTTGTTCTAGCTAATCAAAAAGAAGACTCCTTAATAAAAGAGGAAGTAACTTATGATGATATTGCAGAAGTTGTTGCAAAATGGACAGGCATTCCAGTAACGAAAATGCTACAATCTGAACGTGAAAAATTATTGAATCTTGAAATTGAATTACACAAACGTGTGGTTGGGCAAGACGAAGCAATTGAAGCCGTTTCTGACGCCGTAAGACGTTCAAGAGCTGGACTACAAAATCCTAATAAACCTATTGGTTCATTTTTATTCTTAGGAACTACAGGAGTTGGTAAAACTGAACTTGCAAAAGCTCTTGCTGATTATCTATTCGATGATGAGAATGCTATGACCCGTATAGATATGAGCGAATATCAAGAACGTCATTCTGTAAGTAGATTAGTAGGGGCGCCTCCAGGATATGTTGGGTATGATGAAGGTGGGCAATTAACCGAAGCTGTTAGAAGAAAACCTTACTCAGTAGTGTTACTTGATGAAATAGAAAAAGCGCATCCGGATACGTTTAATGTTTTATTACAAGTTTTAGATGAAGGAAGGCTGACGGACAACAAAGGTAGAGTAGCCGACTTTAAGAATACTATTATCATCATGACATCGAATATGGGAAGTCATATTATCCAAGAGAAGTTCGAAAACATGAAGCAAGACATATATACTACAATGGAATTGGCTAAAACTGAAGTGCTAGGCTTGTTAAAACAAAGTGTACGTCCGGAGTTTTTGAATAGAATTGATGATATCGTAATGTTTACTCCATTGTCTGAAAACAATATTAAAAATATTGTTGAGCTACAATTAAATAGCGTTAAGAAAATGGTAGCAAAACAAAACATAACCATTGATGCTACCGAAGAAGCTATTTTATACTTGGCTAAAAAGGGATATCAACCAGAATTTGGTGCCCGTCCGGTAAAAAGAGTGATTCAAAAAGAGGTATTAAACGCACTTTCGAAAGAAATTCTTTCTGGAAAGGTAACTACGGACAGTATTATTCTATTAGACTCATTTGATGATCAATTAGTTTTCAGAAATCAGTCCGAATTGGTTCAATAGCAGATAGAATGGAAAAAATAAAAAAGGTAGCAAATTGCTACCTTTTTTATTTAAATTATCTTTTTACAAAAAACCTTGGTTTTTCATCCATTCATCTGAATAAATCTTATTCATATATCTTGAACCATGATCAGGTAAGATTACCACAATAACACTATTTTCATCAAAATACCCTTGATCTGCATATTGCTGTAATCCCTGTAAAACCGCTCCAGAAGTATAACCTGCAAAAATACCTTCCGTTTTTACTAATTCTCTCGCTTTTAACGCTGAATCTTTATCCGAAACCTTTTCATAAATATCAACTACATCAAAATCTGTCGATGTAGGGATAAGCGTCTTCCCAAGTCCTTCAATTTTATAAGGACTTATTTCATTTGGATCAAACTCACCAGTTTCATGAAATTTTTTGATTACCGAACCAATAGCATCTATTCCTAAAACCTTTATATCTGGGTTTTGTTCCTTTAAATAACGACCGGTACCAGAAATAGTTCCTCCAGTTCCACTCGCAACTACAATATGCGTAACCCTTCCTTCCGTTTGCTCCCAAACCTCAGGACCAGTACTTACATAGTGCGCCTCAATATTTAATTCGTTAAAGTACTGATTAATATAAATTGAACCTGGATTTTCTTTGTGTAATCTTTTCGCAACTTCGTAATAAGAACGAGGGTCATCAGCAGCAACATTCGCTGGGCAAATATGTACTTCTGCCCCCATGGCTTTTAGCATATCGATTTTACCCTGAGATGACTTATCACTAACAGCCAAAATACATCTGTATCCTTTTACAATACTAATCATAGCAAGTGAAAAACCGGTATTTCCCGAAGTAGTCTCTACAATAATATCGCCTCTCTTTACAATTCCTTTTCTCTCAGCAGTTTCAATAATATGTAAAGCTATTCTATCTTTTGCCGAATGTCCTGGATTGAATGCTTCTAACTTAGCAAAGCACTTTCCTGGGATATTTTGAGTGATATTATGTAACTTAACTAAAGGGGTCTCTCCTACTAGATCTAAAACTGAATTGGTAATACCAGTATGTCTCATTCTTTCTAAAATCATAAAAGGCGTCATTATGAAAAACTAGGGTGAAATAAATTTTTCTTCTATTTTTTCATAATAACAACCTTCGCTTTCCGTGGGCAAAAATATAATTATTTTTCTAACTGACCCTCTAACATCAAAAAGAACGTATATTCTTCTGCTGTTTCTTTTAATGAATTAAATCTTCCAGAAGCTCCTCCATGTCCAGCTTCCATATTTGTATGTAAAAACAATAAGTTGTTATCTGTTTTTAATTCTCTCAACTTCGCCACCCATTTAGCTGGTTCCCAATACTGTACCTGACTATCATGTAAACCAGTTGTAACCAACATGTTTGGATACTCCTTTTCTTCTACCTGATCGTATGGAGAATACGACTTGATATAATCATAATATTCTTTATCGTTTGGATTTCCCCACTCATCATACTCTCCTGTTGTTAATGGAATACTATCATCCAACATTGTTGAAATAACATCTACAAAAGGAACCGCTGCAATTACTCCATTATATAACTCTGGGTTCATGTTTATAATGGCTCCCATTAATAAACCTCCTGCTGATCCACCCATTGCATATAAATGCTCTGATGATGTATAACCATTATCTATTAAATATTTAGAACAATCGATAAAATCAGTAAATGTATTTTTCTTATTTAACATTTTTCCGTCTTCATACCAATCTCTTCCTAAATACTGACTTCCTCTAATATGAGCTAAAGCAAAAATAAATCCTCTATCTAGTAAACTTAATCTTGTAGTAGAAAAGCCATCTGAAATCGTATACCCATAAGATCCGTAAGCATATTGTAATACAGGTGTGTTTTTATCTATTTTTGTGTCTTTGTGATAAACAATAGACAAAGCCACCTTTTTCCCATCACGAGCAGGAACCCAAATACGCTTACTTACATAGTTAGCTTTGTCAAACTTGCCTCCTAACACCTCTTGCTCTTTTTTAACATCTTTAGTTCTATCTTTCATATTGAAATCAATTACAGAACTTGGAGTTGTCATTGAGTTGTATAAATATCTGATAACATCTGTGTCAAACTCAGGGTTAGAATAAACACCAGCTGAGTATGTTTCTTCATTGAAAGGTAAATAATAATCCTCTTTACCATCCCAACGCTTAATTCTAATTTTGTTTAACCCTTCGCTTCTTTCTTCAAGAACTAAATAATCTTTAAAAATCGAGAAATCTTCAAGTAAAACATCTTCTCTATGAGGAATAACATCTATCCAATTCTCTTTGGTAGTATTATTCTCAGGTGTTTTCATTAACTTGAAGTTTGTAGCTCCATCTTTATTGGTTCTGATATAAAAGGCATCTTCATAGTGTGCAACATCATACTCTAAATCTCTTTCACGTGGTTGAATTACTCTAAACTCACCTTCTGGATTATCAGCCTCAAGAACTCGATATTCAGTAGAAACAGTACTATATGAACCGATAACAATGTATTTTTTAGATTTCGTTTTCGTTGCAAAAACTCCAAATGTTTCATCCTTTTCTTCGAATACCAATTCATCTTTTGAAGAATCTGTTCCCAAAACATGTCTATATATTTGAGAACTTCTTAAAGTAACAGGATCTTTCTTCGTATAGAAAAATGACTTGTTATCATTTGACCAAACTGATCCTCCTGTTGTGTTTTCAATTTTATCACCAAGGATTTCTCCTGTAGCAAGATCTTTAATTTGAATGGTGTACTGACGTCTACTTACGGTATCTACAGCGAAGCTTGCCAACTTATTATCTGGGCTTACGCTTAAACCTCCTAACTGATAATACTCATGTCCTTTTGCTTCCTCATTTACATTGAATATAATCTCCTCTTCAGCTTCCAAAGTTTCTTTCTTTCTACTGTAAATTGGATATTGACCGCCAATTTCATAACGTGTAATATAAAAATACCCATTTTCTTTATAAGGAACCGATTCATCATCTTCTTTTATCCTCCCCTTCATTTCTTCAAACAACTTCTCTTGAAAATCTTTCGTATTTGCAATTTCTTGCTCATAATACTCATTTTCAGCATTCAAGTAATTGTATACTTTTTGGGTTTGTTCATCCTTAACCTCAGCATTTTTTTGCTCATCGGTCAAACGCATCCAAAAGTAATTATCTGTTCTTACATCTCCGTGTTTCTCTAACTTAGTTGGCTGTTTTTCAGCTACGGGAATTTGTATCTCTGTATTCATTCTCTCTTTTTTGCAGGAAGCAAAAATAAGATTTAAAGTTATTATTGCTATAATTATTTTTCTCATTTTAATTTGGTTATTTTATTTTCAAGTGAAAATACTACTTTTGTAAAACAATAGATTTAAAATAAATACAATGTTTGGAGATCTTTCTAATATGATGGGTAAATTGAAAGAAGCCCAGGATAAAGTTGAAGAGACTAAAAAAAGGTTAGATACAGTTTTGATAGATGAGTCTGCGGCGAATGGAAACATTAAAGTTACCGTAACTGCGAATCGAGAAATCAAAGCTATTTCAGTAGACGAATCTTTACTTCAGGATAAAGAAGAACTAGAAGATTACCTAATATTAACTTTAAACAAAGCCTTAAAAAGAGCTGGTGAAATTAATGAACAGGAACTTGCTATAGCTGCCAAAAGTGGTATGCCAAATATTCCTGGAATGGATATGTTCAAATAAAAACAGGCATGAAATTAGAAGATTACATGTTGCCTTGCATGAATAAGAAACTTTTCGGAATAGATTGCCCTGGATGTGGTTTACAACGATCTACTATACTTTTATCTGAAGGGAAATTCTACGATGCATTTACCATGTTTCCTGCAATATACACTACAATTCTTCTTGTTGCCATTGCCATTCTTCATTTCTTTTTGAAAAAGAAAATCACCTTAAAAATTTTAGTGGTATTAGCCTTTAGTAATGTTGCCATTATCATTTTGGCTTACATCATAAAAATGAACAAATTATTAAGTTAACTAAATAAAATATATTATTCATGAACGAATTTGAACAAAGACAACTTCCCAATGCAACTGCTGTTTTGGTTTTAGGAATTATTTCAATTTTAAGTTGTTGCTGCTATGGAATACCTGGAATTATTCTTGGAGTTATTGCTCTTGTTTTGTTTAAGCAAGATAAAAATAAGTATGATTTAAATCCGAGCCTTTATACAAACTACTCTAACTTAAATACAGGAAGAATTTTAGCAATTATCGGAATCGCGCTAAGTGTATTCTATTTAATATTTATAGTTGGAATGATTGCTGTTGTAGGTTGGGATGCTTTACAGGATCCAGAACTTTTACAAGAAAGAATGAATGGTTGGTAAAACGATTCGTTAAAATACAAATATTTAAAAATCCTGAAGTTGAACTTCAGGATTTTTTTTTACAATTTATTGATTCTTAATTACTCATAAAATTGTTAATTCTTTTATGATAAGAAAGTTGTTCTTCACTAAAAAAACAGAATAAATTCTATTATTTTCGCGCCCATTCTCCCCCTAATTATCCTATTTAATTGTAGATTTTATTTTTCATGGACGACGAAAGAAATTGGTTACTTTATTATAAAAATAGTTTGTTTGATAGTGAAAACTTAGCTATCGATATTTCAAGAATAAAACACCTGTATCATCAAAACTCTTCAGACTTAACCAATGCGTTAATTAGTAATAAAAACGCTACAGAAATTCTAGATTTGGAAGAGCGTAGAATTAATCGTCTGAAAGGAATTTCTAAAAAAGATAGTTCTAGATGGCAAGAAATTAATGAAACTCAAATCTTGATTTCCCCTTTCCATTTAAAATTTAAAACGGATAATAAAAAATTCAAACAAAACGTTATTCACCCATTTTGGATCACTGCCACATTAGACAGATCTGGAAAGCTTTCAGCTCCAAGAGATTTATTCCCTCTAATTGTGAGGAATTACGTTACTCCAATAGCTGATGTCCAAAATGATTTCATTTTTTCATCCTTAGAAAATGTTACAAATGCTCGTGATGTTGAGCAACCAGAAGCATATGACGAAGATGAAAAAATAGGATGGGATGTTTACTGGGATTATATAAATGAAGTATTTAACGAAATTACTTTTAGTAGTATTTCAAACTATAAAACAGAGAAGTACACAACACAACATAGCCTTACTTATTTCGCAGTAAGCTCAAAAATATCAACAGCCAAAAGTATCTTATTTCTATATGAAAATCTTTTAGATAACCTTGATGAATTGCCTCTTCTGGCAAAAATTGTAACTCCTGTTGATCGTTACAGAAAACCACCTGTGACCGATGAAGGTTATTTGCATTACAACCACTTGCATTTGGGACAAATGTCGAATGAGTTTCCACTTTCCATAAGTCAAAGAAAAACACTACTCTCCTACTTAGTAGCGGAAGATAATCCAGTAATGGCTGTAAACGGACCTCCTGGGACAGGAAAAACAACATTGCTTCAAAGTTTAGTCGCAACAGAATTCGTTAAATCCGCAATTATTGGAGAAGAAGCTCCTCTGATTTTAGCTTGTTCCAACAACAATCAGGCGGTAACCAATATTATTGATAGTTTTATCAATTCCGCAAGTAGTTTAGGAGAGCTTGCTGAACGCTGGATTCCAAACTTTAAAGGATATGCAACTTACCTTCCTTCAAACTCTAAAGCGGACAAGGCTTTAAAAGACATTAACTATTTAAAAGGAAATCTTTTTGGTTATGAGGGAACCCTCTGTGATTTAGAAAACGAACAATATTTATATGATGCTGAATATTACTTTCTTGAAAAATACAGTAATTACTTCGGTTATCAAGAATCTTCTTTGGAAGAAGCTTGTTACCAACTGCAACAAGAATTAATTGACATTGAAGATAAATTAATTGATGGAGTTCGCTTTTCTAATGACTATATTACTGCAATTGATTATATCAACAATCTATTATTAAGAGAAGAAGATCATATATCAGGTGATACTTTTATTATTACAAAAATTCATCAATGGCGATCACTTTTAGCCGAATTAAAAAAGACTTATAAACAAGATAACTTTATTGATGATATTCGTGTTTACTTTACTTCGGATGAAAACTCGCAAAACGAGGAGCATGTTTTTAAAATTACCGAAGATAAGCTTAAAGACCAAGATACCGCCCTCTCTTACATTAAACAGCTTTTTGCAAACGTAAACCTTTTACTCCAAGCTAATCTTAAACTAAGCGATTGGAAAAAAGAGAATAAAATTCTGGGACAGCCTTTTGTTTCTGAAGAAAAAATGTGGGATTTAGACTTACAGAAAAACCCAAACCTCGACAAATCTAAGGGATATTTTTACAATGAAATTGATATGACCTTGCGTCATAGAGCCTTTTTATTAGCTACGCATTATTGGGAGGCTCGTTGGATTCTTGAAACCATTGACGTTGTTGAAAATGATACTGAAAGAGGTACGGGGGAAAATACAATAAAGGCACAATGGAAACGACGTGCAATGCTTACCCCTTGTTTTGTTGCTACCTTCTATATGGCGCCATCACATTTTGTTCGTAGTCAATTTCAAGGAGAAAGTGAGGAAGGAAAACCTATATTTGAATATTTCCCTCTAACTAATTTTGTTGACTTACTAATCATTGACGAAGCGGGTCAGGTTACACCCGAAGTTAGTATTCCTCTTTTTGCGCTAGCACAGAGAGCTTTCGTTGTGGGAGACTTAAAACAGATTGAACCTATTTGGTCTATTCCTCCAAAAATTGATACTGGAAACTTAAGTTCGTTGCATATAATTGAAACTCCACAAGAAAACGAACTGTTAGATAGTTTAGGTTTTTTAGCTTCTAGCGGAAGTATTATGAAAATGGCACAAAACGCTTGTGAATATGAAACTGTTATTGGGAACAAAAAAGAAAACGGGTTGATTCTTCTTGAACACAGAAGGTGTAATGACGAAATCATTGATTTTTGTAATGAACTGGCTTATGATGGTATTTTAAAACCCATGAAAGGAAAAGCTAAAGACGACCAAGTTTTTCCATCAATGGTAGCCTATCATGTTGAAGGTGTAAGTGAACGAAAGTACAACAGCCGTTGTAACATGAAGGAAGTAAATGCTATTATTTTATGGTTACAACAAAATAAAGATGCAATACAAAAAGCCTATAATGTTGACTCTATCGAAAGTGTTTTAGGAATTATTACTCCTTTTGCCAGTCAAAAAACGGAATTATCAAAAGCATTGACTGATGCTGGCTATAAAATAAATGATATTAAACTAGGAACGGTACATGCTTTACAGGGCGCCGAAAGAAGTATTATCTTATTTAGTTCGGTATATAGTAATGAAGATGAAGGAACCATGTTTTTCGACAGAGATAACAAACCTAACATGTTGAATGTTGCAGTTTCAAGAGCTAAAGACAGTTTTATATTATTTGGAGATACTCGAATTTTAAATGAAGCTAATAAAACACCTTCTGGCTTATTAAAAAAACATTTGAATATTCAAGAAATGGCTTATTAAGAAGCGTCATAACGTATTAACTCAATGGTTTGCTGATTTGATTTCAACTCGGTCGAACTAGGTAGGCATGTTTTTGTAATCCTCATTAAATTGGTTAATTTTGCCACAAATTAATTGATATGAGAACTCTTACTTTTCTCTATTGCTAAAGAAATATTAACATTTTAAAAATACGAAACTTGTAAATCCTTATAAGTAACTAACTCTTTAATCTAAAAATTGGTTACCAATTAAGAATATACACGAGATTTAAACAAAAAATAAACACATGAAAACAAAATTCAAAATTGCTGTCCTTGCTATGATAGGTTTAAATATAAATTTAAGGGCTCAAGACCAAACAATTAATGGTGACTTGACAGTAAAAGGAGCATCATCTTCTCAAGGTGCAAGTCACACTTATTCAACCGAAACTGGAAAAACGAATTTCCGATTAACTACCAACATGCTTGATGCTGATAATGCATTTATTTATAATTATAACAGTCAAGCCAAAACCTTTCACAACCTGAATATTGGAGGTGCTCACTCTGCTTCAAATGGATTACAAATATTAGGCAATGGAAACATTGGTATGGGAAGCGCAAACCCATTTACCAATCTTCATATCCACAGTAATAATGTAGATACCAGAATTGCTTTGACGAACAATCATTCTGGAAAAAATGTCTCGGACGGTTTCGTTTTAATCAATGAAAGTGATAGTGAGGTTCACTTTTTAAATAGAGAAAATGCTGCTTTAAAATTTTCAACTTACGGAGCAGAAAGAATGAGAATTGCGGCAAATGGTAATATTGGTATAGGAACCAACAATCCTCAAAACTGGTTTGGAGGTAAATTATTACAAGTAAGTGATACTAGACCTATTTTAAGTTTAAAATCATCAGGAAACTTAGGTACTATTCAGTTCACTAACAACAATATTGCTTCAAATCACTATGGTGAATTTCACTTAAATCATTCTTATTTAGCAGCTAATCCAAATAAATCAAAACTAGAATTTTGGAGTTACCCTGGTAATAATGTATTAACTCTTTTAGCAGATGGTAATATAGGTATTGGAAAAACAAGCCCTTCAAGCCCCTTGGACATAAAGTCCTCTAAAAACCGAACACTCTCATTAGATTTTACTGGAGCGCAACCAGGCTGGGGGTATACATGGCAATCATTTAAAACCAACTCTACTGAGCAATGGAGAATAATAGGGCGAGAGGATATAAATAGTTCTTTGTCTTTTTGGAATTCATCTGATAAAGACATACTAACCTTGTCACAAAACGGTAATGTCGGTATCGGAAATAAAACTCCGAAATCAAAACTTGATGTAAGAGGTTTAGAGAGAAATCAATTTCGAATTTACAGAGAAGGTTTTGATGATAAATATTTGAGTGTTTGGCATGGAACGGCAGGCGCCGTTATCGAACCAATTAAAACCGACAATTCCACTTCTTTACTCTATTTAGGAGGCTATGATAACCCTACTGATGTACTAATAGCTTCAAGACATACTGGAAACGTAGGAATTGGAATAGTAACCCCTGATGCGAAGCTATCAGTAACTTCAAAAGAAAATTTAATTTCTAGATTCCAAAACCTTGAAATCAATGACAATATAAAAGGGGTTCGTGTTAACTCTAAAAACAGCCATAATCAATTAAAATATTTAGATATTGCTATTGATGCGAAAAATGAGAAAGCGGGTCTTGGACTAGGAACATCTTCAGGAAATCTGCCTATAGGTAAAGCAGATTTAAGTTTGGCCCAACTTGTTATTGACCGCAATTACGGAGGTAGTGTTGGTATCGGAACTACAGATACAAAAGGATTCAAATTAGGTGTTAAAGGAAAAATCGCTGCTGAAGAAGTAAAAGTAGCTACATATACCAACTGGCCAGATTATGTATTCGAGAACAATTACGACCTTCCTACTTTGAATGAAGTAGAAAATCATATTCAAAAAAATGGGCATTTAAAAGATATTCCTAGTGCTGAAGAAGTTAGTCAAGAAGGTTTCTTTTTAGGATCAATGGATGCAAAACTTTTACAAAAGATTGAAGAACTGACTTTATACACCATTGCTCAAGAAAAGCAATTAAAGGTACAAGAAGAGAAGATTAAAACATTAGAAAATCAAACTAAAGAAATAGAAAAATTAAAAGCTTTAGTCAATAAACTATTGAAAAAATAAGTCCTTGACTTTTTATACATAGAGGGAACCTTAACGGGTTCCCTTTTTATTTGATTCCTTTTTTCTAAGAACTAAACCCTAAGTTTTAACGCATTTATCACATTAAAACTCCTTACTTCCTATAATTCACGTATTTAGTCTAATTAATTAGAAGTTTCTAAAATATTCTTATTAATTTATCAGTCCTTTTTACGACTAAATATCAAACAATTAACAAATCAAATAGAGATGAAAAGATTAGCCATTAATGGAATGGGACGTATTGGAAGAGCTGCATTAAAAGTAATCCTAGAAACACCTGGATTAGAATTGGTAGCTGTAAACGACCTTGTTGGAATTGAAAACATAGCTTATTTATTAAAATACGATACTGTTTACGGTATTTACGATAAGAAAGTCGAACATGATGACAATCATTTAATCGTAAATGGTAAAAAGATTCAATATTTCTCAAATAGAAACCCAGAAGAATTACCTTGGAAAGAAAATAAAATTGACATTGTTATTGAAAGTACAGGATTCTTCACAAAGCAAGAAGATGCTGAAAAACACATTACTGCAGGAGCAAAAACTGTAGTAATCTCTGCTCCTACTAAAAGCCCAAATACGCCTACTGTAGTGCATGGTGTAAACTCAACCGAACAAGGAACAAGTATATTTTCTTGCGCTAGTTGTACTACCAATAATATCAGTCCCGTTGTGGAAGTATTAGGTAGAAGGATCGGTATTAAAAAAGCCATTATGACAACCGTCCATGCGTATACAGCTTCTCAAAATATGGTAGATTCTATCTCAAATAAAAACTTTAGAATGGGAAGAGCTGGAGCGGCAAATATTGTCCCTACCTCTACAGGAGCAGCCATTGCAACCACCAAAGCACTTCCGGAATATTCGGGTAAATTCGATGGTGTTGCATTAAGAGTACCAATTCCTGTTGGGTCTATTTCTGATATGACATTTGTTACTGAAAAACCAGTTACCGTCGAAGAAGTAAATGCTATACTTGAAGAAGAAGCAGAAACAGATCGTTATAAAAAAGTTTTAGCAACCACTTACGAACCTATTGTTTCTTCCGATATTGTTCAAAGTCCATACGCCTCAACTGTTGACCTGAGTATGACAAGAGTAGTAGATGGGGATTTACTAAAGGTAATGACTTGGTATGATAATGAATGGGGATTTACTAATCAAATGATACGTCAAATTTTAGAAATCTAATTGTAGATTGATAATTAGAACATAAAAAAGGGCTTTGATAAAAATCAAAGCCCTTTTTTAGTATTTATCTTCTAAAACTATTTCGAAAACTCAGCAATAGTCTTTTTAATAATATCAATACAATCTCTTAATTGCTCTTCATTCATTACTAATGGCGGAGCAAAACGGATAATATTACCATGTGTAGGTTTTGCTAATAAACCGTTATCACGTAACTTCATACAAATATTCCAAGCAGTATCGCTATCTTCTGTATCATTAATTACAACAGCATTTAACAACCCTTTTCCACGAACAAGAGTTACTAGTTCATTTTCATCAACAAACTTCCCTAACTCTTCTCTAAAAATCTTACCTAAACGCTCAGCGTTTTCAGCTAATTTTTCCTCTTTTACAACCTCAAGAGCAGCAATTGCAACAGCAGCAGCCACTGGATTACCACCAAACGTAGAACCATGATTTCCAGGCTTAATAACATTCATAATGCTATCGTTGGCTAATACTGCAGAAACTGGATAAGCTCCTCCACTTAATGCTTTTCCTAAAATTAAAATATCTGGTTGTACATTTTCATGCTGAACAGCTAATAATTTTCCTGTACGTGCTATTCCTGTTTGAACTTCATCAGCAATAAATAATACGTTGTATTTTTCACACAATGCTTTCGCAGCGGCTAAATATCCTTCAGAAGGAACATAAACACCAGCTTCACCTTGAATAGGCTCTGCCATAAATCCTGCTACATTTTTATTGTTCTTTAAAGCCTCTTCTAATTCAGTTAAGTTGTCATAATCCACTTTGATAAATCCATTAGTAAATGGACCAAAGTTTTTACGAGCTACTGGATCGTTAGAGAAAGAAATTATTGTCGTTGTTCTTCCGTGGAAGTTATTTTTACATACGATAATCTCAGCCTCATTCTCTTCTATTCCTTTAACTTCATAAGCCCATTTTCTACATAATTTTAATGCAGTTTCAACGGCCTCAGCTCCTGTATTCATTGGAAGTAACTTATCAAAACCAAAGAACTCAGTTGCGAATTTTTCATAACGCCCTAACATGTCGTTATAAAAAGCACGAGATGTTAAGGTTAAGGTTTGTGCTTGATTTACCATAGCACCCACAATTTTTGGATGACAATGTCCTTGGTTAACTGCAGAATATGCAGAAAGAAAATCATAATACTTCTTACCTTCTACATCCCATACATAAACACCTTCTCCTTTACTCAGCACCACTGGTAATGGATGGTAATTATGCGCTCCGTACTTGTTTTCTAAATCAATTGCTTGCTGTGAAGTTAAATGTTCTAAAACAGCCATTTTCGTAATTTTTAAAAATTGATAAAATAACGATTCCTACTGTACCTTTATTTTTCCGAAGGACTCGAAAAAGCAGCGTGGGAGAGAAATCATCCCTAGAAAAGCGCAAATTACTAAATATTCCTTGCTCCTTAAAATCTTAGTCCGAGATTTTAGCCGATATTGATGAAATTTGAATCTCTAAACGCTTTATTTCACGTAAAACAGCATTTTTATCCATTTGAAGCCATGCAAAAATCTTTAACATACTTACTCCTAATAAAAATATAATACTACCTCCTGCCCATTTGATTAATTCCTTAATTTCTTCTGCTTGAAAAAATTGGACCAAACAATAAACAAAAAATACAAACATCACCACCGTCATGATATTCATCAGTATCATAATCCATTTATTCTTTCCTCTAAATAACCCTTGAATCATTTGAAAAACATTTTGTTCATCTAGTTCTTCATAAAATTTTGCCTCTTCTTCAGTTAACGTTTCTTTAATTAGCTTATCTATTTCCTCTATATCTCTCATAATTTACTTTTTAAAATTACCTTTTTTAATCGTTCTCTTGCATGAAACATTCGTGACTTTGCAGTTCCTACTGATATATTTAAAATCGAACTGATTTCCTTCAACGAGTATTCCTGCGTATAATACAATTGAATAACTTCTCTTTGTCCCTTGTTTAATTTTTCTATTTCTTTTTTCAAAAGAGCTTTTCTGTCTTCATTAACATCCTCTTCTTTTTCAGTCATACTTCTATCTTCATCAGCTATTCTCTTTAATTGTTCTTCCTTTCGCTTATTGGACCGTAAATAATCAATAGCCTTTCTTTTTACTAAACTTAAAGCCCAGCTTTCAAATTTTTGTGGGTCTTGCAATCCTTCCAATTTATTAAGAATTTTTCTCCAACTATCTTGTGCTATATCCTTAGCTACTTCTCTATCCTTAACATATCTGTAAGCAACTTTACAAAATACCAAATGCCATTTTTTAACGAGTTTTGTTACTGCTTTCTTTTCTCCAGAAAGACACGCCCGAACCAAATATGAATCCTCTTGTTTACTTTTTGTTTTCATGATATACTTCAATTGGTAGACGGTATGTTTTTAAAAAAGTTCATTTTTTATTTTAAAAATTTATTGCAGTCAACTATAGTACTACAAACCATATCTTTTCCTAATTTTGCAGTCCGTTAATTGTTACTCACAATTAACAACAGGAAAGGTAACTATAAATATAAGATTCAATTTATGGAGCCAAGTGACTCTTGAGTTGCTTGAGAAATCCATAATAAGAAACAAACGCTGCAAAACATGCCGAGAAGAGAACGTAATAAATTTGTAAAAAGAGGTCAGATTTTAGAAATTTTAATTGAAGATTATGCTTTTGGAGGAAAAGGAATAGGTAGAATTAGATCTGAACTGGGAGAATTTGTAATTTTTGTACCCAACACACTTCCTGGTCAACTTGTGAAAGCAAGAGTAGATAAATCAAAAAAGAAATATGCCGAGTGTAAATTATTAGAGGTAATCGAGGCATCTAAAGATGAAATCGTTTCTCCTTATCAACACATACCTGGTGCACCATACATTCAACTTCCTATTGAAAAGCAACATGAGTACAAATATGCAAGTACCATGAGTTTGTTTAAAAAGATTGGTAAAGTTGAAAACATTGAAGACTTATTTGATGAATTTGTTTCTTCTCCAAATGCTTTCCATTATAGAAATAAAATGGAATATAGTTTTTCTGCGATTGGATACGACAATGAAAACAAAACTGATGTTGATGAATTTACTTTAGGCTTTAAAAGACGTGGAACTTGGTGGATTGGTGAAAATTTAAATAAAGATAGTGGATTGTTTGACGCTGAATTCGAAAACAATCTTTATAAGATTAGAGCGTATTGTGAAAACACCAATTTAGCCCCATGGCATGCTCCAAGAAAAGAAGGTTTCTTCCGCTATTTTGTGGTAAGAAAGTCTTATAAAACAAATCAACTTTTATTTAATTTAGTAACAACATCAGCAGATTTACCTAAATTTGACTTGCAAAAATTTGCTCAGTATTTAGTTGAATTATTTGGAGATAGAGTTGCAGGGCTTCTTCATACAATTAATGATGAAACAGGTGATAGAACTATTGCTACTAGCGGTAGTATCAATCTTGTTTATGGAAATGAAAAAATTGTAGAGCAGTTATTAAACTTAAATTTTGAGATTAGCATGAAAAGCTTTTTTCAAACAAATCCGAAGTCAGCTGAAAAGTTATACACCAAAGTTGTTGATTATGCTTTAGAAAATAAAGATGCTGTAGATAATACTGTGGTAATGGATTTATTCTGCGGAACTGGAACTATTGGGCAAATTATAGCTTCAAAAGCAGATAATACTAAAATTGTTGGTGTTGATATTGTTGCTTCAGCAATTAAAGATGCTAAAAAGAACGCAAAACGCAATAATATTGAAGGTGTTGAGTTTTATGCTGCAGATGTAGGAAAGTTTTTACTAGAGCATCCTCAATACAGGAACAAGATAAGAACAATTATTCTTGACCCTGCAAGAGCGGGAATCACCCCTAAAACACTTAAAAAAATCATAAATTTGAAAGCGGATAGAATGGTTTATGTATCTTGTAATCCAGCAACTCAGGCTCGCGATACTGAAGAGTTGGTTAATGCGGGATATGAAATTAAAAAGATAAGTTTAGTAGATCAATTTCCGCATACAGCTCATATTGAAACTGTGGTGCTATTTGAAAAATAAACCAAATCCATCTATTGGAAATTTAATAGCGCTATATAATTTGCGCATTGTAAAATATTCGATCAATGAAAAAATGTTTTGGCATTTTGTTACTTTGTTTGTTTGCTTTTAACGCTTGTGAAAAAGATGACTTTTGTACAACAACTCCAGTAACGCCTAATTTAGTAATTCGTTTTTATGATAAAGATGATATTACTGCTGTAAAAAGCGTACCTCGCTTATCGGTAATTGCTCAAAGTAAAACCGATAGCCTTATTAGTACTAGAACACTTGATTCAATAGCAATTCCTTTAAATGGTTTAGCTTCTGAAACTGTCTATCTTTTAAAAATGAATGATGCCGAAGGAAATCTAGCTGATAACAAAGTAGATACACTTACAATAACCTATACTCCAGAAGAAGATTATATTTCTCGATCTTGTGGTTTTAGATATGTTTTTGACGATGTTACTTTAACTGTTACCAACTCTTGGATCGAGAGACTATCTAACAATTCGATCCCAGAAATTAATCACCAAATTCAATCTCATGTACAAATTTTTCATTAGTTGTTTTCTAATCTCGTTAGTATCATTTAACGTCTTCAGTCAAAAGAAAATAAATGAAGAGATTCCAAAAGATAGTATTACCTATAAAACTGGATACGGATTAAGAATTGGAGCTGATATTAGCAGACCTGTTTTATCATTTTTTGATAAAAGTTATAGTGGATTGGAGCTGGTTGGTGATTATAGAATTACAAAAAACTGGTACATTGCAACGGAGCTAGGGTACGAAAAAGAAACTACATATGAAGACTTTACCACATCAACGTCTCAAGGGAGCTTTATTCGTATTGGAGCTAACTATAATGCGTACAAGAATTGGCTGGATATGAATAATGAAATATTTATTGGTGGTCGTTATGGTTTTGCTTTATTTGATCATTCTTTAGATAGTTATACTCCTAATACAACCGTAGGAACCACTTCTTTACCAGGAACCGATGTTACTACTGCCTATTTCCCATCAAATACCATTACAACTCCAAGAAAAGAAACTGAGTTAATGGCACATTGGGCGGAAATACAAATTGGGATGAAAGTTGAAACACTAAAAAACTTATTTGTTGGAGCTGGTTTCTCTTATAAAATTATATTGAGTATTGACGATCAAACAGGTTTTAAAACCCTATATAGCCCTGGTTTCAATAGAGTTTTTGAAAGCAACACTGGTTTTGGCTTTTTTTACACAATATCGTACCTAATACCTTTTGTTAATAAGTAATTTTCCTGCATACGCTTGATTTCACTACTTTTACCAAGTATTACATAAAAACTTATTAACAATGAATAAAATTCCAAGCGTAAATTTAGAGGACTTTCTATCGGGAGATGTAGAGCGCAAACAAAAGTTCATTAATGAAATTGGAAATGCCTATGAGAATATAGGTTTCGTTGCCTTAAAAGGTCATTTCTTAGGCGAACAATTAGTGGATGATTTATATGACGAGATTAAAAAGTTTTTTGAATTGCCCATAGATGTAAAACAGAAATATGAAATTCCTGGTATTGGTGGGCAAAGAGGTTATGTTTCTTTTGGTAAAGAATCAGCAAAAGGAAAAAAAGAAGGAGATTTAAAAGAATTTTGGCATTTTGGTCAATATGTTGAAGACAATCCTAAACTCGAATCAGAGTACCCTGGCAATGTCAATGTTGAAGAATTAGCAAAATTTAACGATGTTGGAAAACAAACCTATAAAATGCTCGAGAAGACGGCTAAATACGTTTTAAGAGCTTTATCGTTGCATTTAGGTTTGGAAGAGACTTATTTTGACCAATACATTAAAAACGGAAATAGCATTTTACGACCTATTCACTACCCTCCTATTAAAGAAGAACCTAAAGGAGCGGTAAGAGCAGCCGCACATGGAGATATTAATTTAATTACGTTATTGATGGGAGCTCATGGAAAAGGACTTCAAGTTCAAAATCATGAGGGAGAATGGATTGATGCCATTGCCCAGCCTGATGAACTAATGATTAATGTTGGTGATATGCTTTCACGTCATAGTAACAATAAATTAAAATCAACTATCCATCGCGTTGTGAATCCTCCAAAAGAGCTTTGGGGTACTTCAAGATATTCAATACCATTTTTTATGCATCCAATATCTGAAATGAAATTAGATGTTTTAGAAAATTGTATTGATGAAAATAACCCTAAACAATTTGAGGACATTACTGCAGGAGAATTTTTGAACGAACGCCTAAGAGAATTGGGCCTTATAAAATAAAATGGACTTACAAGATCAACTTAAAAATCTTTTCCCAGATCATCAATTTGAGGAAAAACCGAAAGAAGAAAAACCTGATATATGGTTACAGGATGATCCTATTTTGTGTAAATATGAAAAACGTAAGGGGAAACCCATTACGATAATTGATGGTTATAATGGAGCTACTAGCGACTTTAAAAAATTAGCGAAAGAAATAAAAACAAAGTTAAGTGTTGGAGGTAGTTTTAAAAATGACAGTATAATTATCCAAGGTGATTACAGGGATAAGATCATGGAAATCCTAAAAGAAAAAGGGTTTAATGTGAAAAGAGTTGGCGGTTAAAAAAGTTAAAATGCTAGGAAATTGATCCTAGCATTTTTGTTTTTATAAATTTTGTTTTAATATTACACCATATTAACAACTGAAAACAAACAACACTTATAATAAAGTAACGTTTTTATATTTAAATTAAGAAATCATCAATTATCCCCAAGAATATGGCATCTTCAATATTACACATTACAAACGGAGACAGTACTACACAAGTTTTAAGTAAATTAAACTTCGATGGAGAAATCATCACATGGCGGGAAATGTTATGTGAAGGTAAGACAACCATTGATGTAGGCAGTGAAAATTTTTGGAAAACGAGATTTGAGTTTTTAAAATCTTCATACAAAACCACCAAAAAAACTTTTATCGATTATACTTTGAAGGAGTATAGGAACCTATGTAAACAAAAACAGCAAAATGAAATTGTTCTATGGTTCGAATACGATCTTTTCTGTCAAATAAACATGGTAGCCGTAATAAGCTGGTTGAAAAGATATAGAAAAGGAAGAAAAATTTCGCTCGTTTGTAGCGGAAGAATAGAAGGTAAAGAAGGATTATATGCCTTAGGCCATTTAAATAAAAAAGAATTATTAAATCATTATAAAGATAGAGTTGAACTTACTCAAGATGATATAGAATATGCCGATTATATTTGGCAATTGTACTGTTCAGATAGTCCCCTAAGATTAGAAACAGTTCATAAATTTAACCCAATGTCGCCTTTTGTTTACTTAGAAGAGGCAATTAAAGCTCACTTACAAAGATTTCCTTCCATTAAAAACGGTTTAAATAAACTTGAAAATCAACTTTTAAATATTGCCAATACCCAAGAACTGGAAAGTCAGAATCAACTTGTTCGTGAAATACTGAAAGATCAAGGCTTTTATGGTTTTGGTGATGTGCAATATGCAAACAAGCTTCAGAACATGAAAAAATTATTTTCATCGTTTAATCCTGTTAAACTAAGTAGAAAGGGTAAAAAAGTATTGGAAAACCAACTTAACTTCTATGGTCAAATACGTTCAGATTTTTCGTATCTTGGCGGTTCTAAAAAATACAGCTATTTGTATGTAAACGATACCGACAAGCTGCTCAAAATAACATCGTAAATGACTATACAACATTCTGAGCTCATTTTAAATTCAGACGGAAGTATTTATCACTTAAATTTAAAACCTGAAAATATTGCCACAGATATAATATTTGTTGGTGATCAATATAGGGTTGATAAAATAACTAAACATTTCGATAGTATTGAATTCAGTACTCAAAAGCGGGAGTTTAAAACTACAACGGGTAGTTATAAAGGAAAAAGGCTTTCGGTTATTTCGACAGGAATTGGTCCTGATAATATAGATATTGTATTAAATGAACTCGATGCTCTTGTAAACATTGACTTAGAAACCCGTCAAATTAAAAAGAAACACACTGCTTTGAATATTGTTAGAATTGGTACTTCTGGATCACTTCAAAGCCATATTCCTGTAGATAGTTTTCTATTAAGTTCTCATGCTTTAGATTTAAATGGAATGCTTCGTTCTTACCAAGTAGAGACTATTGGGCATTCTGAAATCGAAGAAGCCTTTGTACAACATACCAATTGGAGTGCTAAAAAGGCTACTCCTTTAGTGATTAGCAATAGCACTTCATTGGAAGAAAAAATTCTTTCAGAGAAGGTTTACAAAGGAATTACGGCAACTGCTGGCGGTTTTTATGGTCCTCAAGGAAGAGTTTTAAGACTACCATTACAAGATTCCGAACTAAATAATAAAATTGATAGTTTTGAGTTTAAAGAACATAAAATCACCAATCTTGAAATGGAAACTTCTGCCATTTATGGATTGGCAAAATTATTAGGACATAATGCCGCTTCAATGAATGCCATTATTGCTAATAGAGCTAACGGAACTTTTAGTCAAAAACCTAAAAAAACAGTAGAAGATTTAATTATCTACACGTTAAACAAATTAGTTGAATAAATGCTAAATTTAAAAGTTGGTGGTGTACCAGAACACTTTAATTATCCATGGTATATCACACTAAAGAATAAAGAATACACAAAACATAATATTAATTTACGCTGGCAAGATTTCCCTGGAGGAACTGGTGCTATGTGTAAAGCCTTAAGAGCTGGTGATATCGATATTGCAATAGTTCTTACCGAAGGAATTATTAAAGATATTATAGAAGGAAATCCTTCCAAAATAACACAGACGTTTGTAAAAACCCCTCTAGTCTGGGGAATTCATGTAGGCGCTAAATCTAAATTTGAAAAAATTGACGATTTAGAAAATGCAACGGTTGCCATCAGTAGATACGGCTCTGGATCACATTTAATGGCCATTGTAAATGCTCATAACAATGGATGGGATATTCAAAAGTTGAAATTTAAAGTAGTTGGAAACCTTCAAGGAGGTATCAATGCATTAACAAATGGAGATGCGGATTACTTTATGTGGGAACATTTTACCACCAAACCTCTAGTAGATAATGGAACTTTTCGTAGACTAGGTGATTGTCCTACTCCTTGGCCTTGTTTTGTTGTTGCTGTGAGAGATGAAGTTTTAGAAAACAATTTTAATGAAGTGAAAAAAGTATTGGATATCATTAACAATTGTACTGCAGACTTTAAAGAGATAAAAAGTATCGATGAGACACTAGCAACTAGGTACGAGCAGCAATTGGAAGACATTAGAGAATGGCTATCAATAACCGAATGGAACGATGGTTTACCTGTTTCTGAAGAATTAATTACAGAGATACAAAATAAAATGATATCATTCAACGTTATTGAAAAGTCGGAAGATTCTGGTAAATTGATCAGAAATATGTATATTTGAGTCCTTAAAATATTAAAAATGAAAAAAGTAGTATTTATTGCAATTTGTATAGTTAGTTTATTAGGTTTTACTTCTTGTGGAAGTACAAGCCCTTGTGGTTTAGCTGAAACTAAGCAAACTAAACAAAATATTCATCAACAGGAAGTGTTAGTTGCTGATGCAACTGCTGAATAGTTGATTTCTTTATTCAAATTCAATAAATCCGCTTTTAAGGCGGATTTTTTTGTTTTTAGTCTTATATTCATGCTATGAAAAAGACATTTAAAAAAGCTATTATCCCCATTATTTTAGTAACTCTAAGTCCATTTTTAGTAGATCTCTATGTTTTTAGAGGGTACTTTTCGACCGATATTGTATATATTCTATCATATCCTCATGAAAAAGAGTTGATTGAAGTTGAAAATAATAACCTTTCTATAGAAATTGATAAAAGTAATGATGATTTCATCTTAACTTTTAAAAATAATTCTATAAAACCATACCTAACATTAACTTATAGATGGAATATAATCTTTGATATTGATAATGAGAAGTTTCTTCAGCACTATCGAACCAAATACAACTCAAAATTTATAAAAGAAAAATATAATTATTCTGTTTCCTGCGGAACAGGATTAAGTACATTTTCTATTAATCCTTATGAAAGTTTTCAATCTAAGATAAGTTATCGAGACTTTTTGAAAGATTTCGGTATTAATTATTGTCACTACAAAACGACGAAAAATGATACAATTATGGATGTAATTCATAATAAACCTTTACTTTTTCTGGATGATAAAAATGATCAATTCAAAGTTTTCAATAGAGCCGATTTAACATTAAAAGATAGTATTGAGGTTCAACTCTATTTACCTGTTTTTTCTTACGACTATAAAGAAGTTACCTATGTGAAATCCAATTATATTAAACTACCATATCTAAATATTATTGATAATCTAATAACAGAAAAATCCGAAAGCTATAAAAGAATAGATTAATTCTTCTCCTTTAACATAGGAACAAATCGAAAATCACCTAGCTCGTGCTTTTCAAATTCTTTAGGTGATTTTCTAATAAACAAGGTCACAACTTGCTCTCCTTCACCCACAGGAATTAACAACCTACCTCCTTTTAAAACTTCCTAACCTACCTCTTCAAAAGCAGATAAATTGTAAACATCTTGGGTTATTTTTTGCTTTAGAACCTCAATATCAATAGTTCCGTTGTCATCGGTTTTTATGTAGTTTGGTTCAGGCAGGTAACGTAATTGTAAATGTGGGTGATAAATGGTTTTCCTTCCCTTTCGGAAATAAGCACACATTACTGAAAAACTACTATTCGAACATACCAAAATATCAGCTTCAACGAATGCTCTAAAAATTCGGTGAATTTGATCATAGTTTTTTTCTTCTCTATTAGATCCTATTTTGACCTCAGTATTTAGTCTATTAGAAAATCTTTCCACAATAGCCTCTGAATTTACTTGTTCGGTATAAATCGTAAACTTCACATTTCCTACTCCATATGCTTTTTCAATATGAATTAATGTATTTTCATAATAATCCATATCAAACATATATCGAACTGCAAAAGGTGTTGAAAAATGACTTGGATACTTTTCTTTGTCATAATCGTTACCTCTGTTTATATGCATAGCTACTTGAATTGGAGATTTATAATCTGTAATTTTTAAATTATGTAATTCATTAAATTTTCGAGATGTTTCTTCTTGAATTTCAGCAAAAATGTTACGTTCCGTATTCCCGTTTAAAAACCAAGGTATGGTTTGAAAAGGATGAATTCTTAAGGCATTTTCGAAAACAACCAATGTGTTTTTATCTCTTAAAGGTAAAACCTTTTCAAAATAGGTTAATAATTCGTCATATTCATCAATTCCACACCATAAAGGTCCTTCAATACGAACCACGTTTTTATATTTTACTCCGCGCTCTTCTTTAGTTACAACAGTACATTGGTATCCTAAACCAAAATAATCTAAATAACTATAGGGCGTATGCACATAATTTAAGTTAAATAATTTACCAATAGTTAGTCCGCCTAAAGCGTCTTTTAATTGATGTCCATGATTACCTCCTGAGGTAAATTCTATTGTAAAATCCATTGTTTATAATTGATCTAGGAAATTTATTCTATTATTTTATGTAAGTAGGTTGAAGAATCAAACATATTATCAATATGTTTTTCGCCATCTAAATATTCATAGCCATGTTTTTTAGCTCTACTTATATCACTCATTCTCTTTACATACCCCTCATGCTTTTTATAAAGATACTCTCGTCCTAAATACTTGTAATGCAATAATTTTAGCTCTAATAAATTATCTGTGATATTATCTTCATAAAACTCAGGATAACTTTGGTGAGAACCTGGACTAAAATTAATTTCTTTTACTTTTTTAGGATCAAAAATGATACTTTTATCAAACCAATTGGATCGTTTACCATGCATAACCTGTTGAGTAATTAAGGTATCATAGTTTGAAGGAAAATGATCGCTCATCATATTATATCCTATAATTATAGGAATCGCGATTCCTTTATGTTTAGCCATGAGCAGTTTCTCCATTAAGTTTTTGTCGTATAAAAACTCGTCCATGTCACAAACAATTACATAATCGGCCGTGCTTCCTTTCCAACAATTGTTTCGTGTTTCTTGAAGTTTATCTTCTATAAACTCGTTACCAGAATCTAAGTATCGAATTTCCACATTTTCATAACTACGCGCTAATTCAATAGAATTGTCAGTACTTTGATTATCGATAACGACAATTTTACTGCAGATTTGAGCATAATAATTTAATGTATGACGAATCATTTTTTGTTCATTAAAACAAAGCACATACAGTTCTATATTTATTGAATCCCTCATATTATTAGCTTCTAAAATCAACTATTACTGGTGTTTTTGAGGTTGTTGCGTTTCTATATAAATCGGATAGAGAAACCAAATCAACTTTTAGCGAAAAAAAGTTGGGGTTCATATCTAATATTTCAATAAGTTTTTCGGTTACCTTTCTTATAATTTCTGATTTTTCAGTCTTAGTTTCTGATTTAACAATCAAAAATCTTAGTTCTGTTTTCAAGTCTTCATCTAAAAATAGCTGTATTTGAAATCTATCGATTATGGTTAAAAGCTTATCAAAATCACTTAGAAAATAAGAATTAGCTTGAATTGAAAATGATTTAGAGTCCCTAGATTTTAAGGTAAGAATTTGTTTTCCGTTATTATAGTTTAAACATCCTATATCACCAACAAAATACCTAAATACAGGAAATCTTTTACGTAATAAATTAGTAACTACAATCATCCCATTTCCTTCGTCATCAGGATTATCTATTTCAATAATAACATCATCCAAGACCCCGAAAGAAGTTGTATTCTCAGCATCGGTCGACCAACCCCAAATTCCCGTTTCAGCTGATCCGTATAAAGAATAAATATTTTTCGTTTTAAAAGCTTTCTTAATAATTTCAGCTTGAGACTTCAATAGATATTCTCCAGCGAAAAGCATATTATCAATTTTTAAACTAAGCTTATTATCAATGACATACTGAGCAAAAAGTGTTAACATCGATGAAGTACCTAAAACTATATTTGCTTTGAATGTAGACGCTGCGTTAAACATAAAATCAAATGAAGTTTTTGAACCACCTGCAATAGTAGTTGCATTACATCTTTCAAGAATATCGTCAAGAATTGCGGCAGATCGATACATACTATCGTAACTGAACAAATTCAATGCAATGGTTTTTGACGAAAATATACCGCTTTTAACAAGTTCTTTTGCTAATAATTCGCGTTGGTATAAGTTTTCTTTTATGTCAACAGGAAAAATTAAAGGTTTGTCTGTTGAGCCTCCTGAGCGCACCAAATAAACACCTTCAGTTTCATTTTCAAGTTGAAAACGAGTTTCTAAAATATTTCGTAATGTATGTTTTTCAATAGGTTTAGGAATAGTATTTTCATTAACTCCCTCATAATAGTTTTTAAAAAGTGAAGAGTTTTTCACTACTGAAAAATGTTCAAGTAATCTTTGACTTATCATATTATTTACTGAAAGTTCTTAAAAAAAAAGAATACAGCTGATTTTTAAAAAGATGTTTGTATTTATAAATGAAAATTAACTTCTGTTTTATCGTTTGCAGGTTTTTAATACAATATCGTAACCAGCGTTTTCCTACTACTCCCATGATTAATTTATCATACTTATTATTACTTCCTTTCCAAGAATTTAATAAAGGGGCTTCGGCTATTTCATTCCAAGTATTAAACTTTTTACGTGATGCACTTCCAACGACTTCTCGCACTTGTATTCGGTTTCCCATTAAAAGTCCTATGGAATCTTTCTTTTCCTGTAAAACTTTTTTCAACACTTTGTACCAGTAATCAATACCTTCATAAAAATTTCGTTTCTCATAGAACTTAACCGACTCCATCCATTTTTTCTTTGCTATTACATTACTCCCTAGCCCCATATAAAAATGCATAGAACTAACCACTTTTAAAGGTTCTTCCATTCTATAAGCATTTTCAAAAATTGGAGTTAATTTTTGATTTAATTTCTTCAAATCTGGCAGAAAGGTATTGCTAGGAAATAATTGAATACCCATAACTAAAAAGTCAATAGCATGGTTCGTCATTAAGTTATTTGCCATTTCCAACAAATCACTGGTATATAAATCGTCGCCATCTAAAAAAATAACCGCTTCACCTGTAGTCTGTTCGAAACCAACATTTCTAGCTACACTTACACCTCCATTTTCTTCCAACTCAATAATTTCGATCCTTACTTTTTCTATCAGTTTTTTATTTGAGGATATAAAATCTTTAGCAATATGGAGGCTATTATCAGTGCTTTTATCATCTACAATAATAAGTTCAAAAGGTAATTTTGTTTGGTTAAAAACGGACTGCAATGTTTCTTGAATAAATGGAGCTTTATTGTATAAAGGAAGTACTATGGATATCTTCATAATTCTTTTGAAATAACAGTTGGTAAAATATATCCTCCACTATGCACATTGATAACACTTTTTGCTGAACCTCTAAATATTCCAGGTCCATATGACTGACCATTATAACACAACAGCATTCCTACCATATTTACATTTTTTACTACTCCATTTCTTTCAATGTTATACACCTGCTGATTCACATATTCTTGAAGCATATATTCGTTCCATTGATTTGAAATTATCTCACTCCATATCTTTGAGGAACATTCGTTTTTAACATAAATACCGATACCTCTACCTCCACTGTTCTTTTTAAGTAAACAGTTCTGTGATGTTTGTCCGAAGTGACTTCTTTTTTCTTCCGAATCCAAAACAAATGAAGGGATTAAAAAACGTTTTAAAAAATGATAATCCTCAGTATCTATATAATCCTCCATTATGGTTTCATCAAATAAAACCGATAGCACACGTTTATCATGTACCAAGATTAAAGTTCTAAAATCATTCAAACATTTCTTTGAATTTATTAGCCCTTGACGAACTTCGGGGTTTATTCCCCTTAATTCTTCACGATCCATTTCGACGACAAACTGCTCTGCAACCTCATTATTTACTAATAGGTTACCATCTTTGAAGCTTAACTCCTTTGGTAAAATATCTTTAACACTAAAACCAAGTTTTACAAGTTCATTAAAAAACTGATAAGCTTCTGTTCCTCCTTCCAATTCATGGACATAATAAAGTGTTTTCTCCTTTACAAAATCTTCCGATATTACTTTTATAAACGATTTATTTTGATATTCATCCATCCATCTTTTACAATTTTGAGCTGAAAGTTTATCAAAAATTAAGCGTGTATAATAACTAAACATCCACCCATTAATAGGATATCTACAACCAATTTCACAAATTTTAGGATGCCCCTTTTTATCGAAAATAAAATCAGGACGATACATACCAACTTTATACGGAACAGCAATTGTTTGTTTTAAAATACTCTCTAATTCTGCATCTAATTGGTAAACATTTCTAATTCTCTCATCCTTAAAATAATTATTAACTATTTGCTCAATAGCTTCATTTAATAATTTACCAAGTCTGCCAAGCTCTTCGATTTGAAAACTGGCAACTTCCATAGGAACATTTAAAAAAGTATCTTTTCCTCCAAATGGAACACCTCCAAAGAACTCCTCTAGTTGGGGTATTAAATATTCGTAATCGACCTTAGATTTCGACAGTGCATACTTCATCAATATTCCATTTGATTTTTTAACCTCTTGCATTTAATCGTTTGTTAAAAATCAAATTATGCCTCCACGACTAACTCATTAGCTTTAGCTATTTGCTCATCTAAAACGCCCATAACCTCTGCCTTTAACTTTAAATATGTAGTTACTATTTCTTCCAAATTATAGGTAGTAACATCAATGTTCTGTGCTTTAGCATACGAGTTAACAGCATCTACGGCATGGAAAAAATGATCTTTTTCAGTAGCACCACAATGTACCTGAATCCATGCCAATGATTTTTCAATTTCATCATCAGTATAAGTACCTTCTTCTTTTAACCAAGCATTAAACTTAGGAATGATATATTCGACCTCTCCATGTGTGTAAATTTCATGCACAAGTGTGGTTAATAAACCAATCATTATATCCTTATCTCTTAATGAATTTTTATCTTTCCAGGCTTTAAACGTTTTTGCTTCTGCACTTAAATATTGTTTTGAAAGCCATGTATCATCTCCCGCAATATTCGTTGCCATTGTATAAAACATTTCGGAGTGTAAAATACGACCAATAACGGCAAGGTCTTCATCAACGATTCTATTTAAACTTGCAACAGCTTTGAATAAATCATGCTCGCTTACCACTGGCTTATTTTTATGAATCAACATTGTCATTCTATTGCTTAAACCTGCAACTGTCATAGCGCTATTATTGGTTTGACTCCAACTTTTAAAAAATAAGTTTAACGTTTCTTTTGACTGCTTTTGTGAGGTTAAACTTTTAAACGAATTTTCAATGGTTGCAAACTCATTCGTCTGTAAAGGAAAGTAACGTAGTAATTGAGATTTTAAATGACTTTCTTGCATTTGATCTATTACCGGAGTAATTATCGATATTAAATTCTTCATAAGTTATAGTTTTTATTAATATTAGCTTCTTTCTTTGGCTGAATCTTTGTGTCAAAATTGCCGTTTTATTTAGCTGAAATAATAAAAAAGACCATGAGAGTTTAATATTCGACCCTAAAAGTCGTAGATTAAAGAATGAGATAGATTATAAAGAGTTATTCACCCTTAATAAAGTAAATCCATAGAATGTTTTACCAATATTCAATTACAAATTAGAATAAGAATAGTTTTGGTAGAAAGATAGTATCAAACTGAAAAAACAGATGAATCTAATTCTTCTCCTTTAACATAGGAACAAATCGAAAATCACCGAGCTCGTGCTTTTCAAACTCTTTAGGTGATTTTCTAATAAACAAGGTCATTACTTGCTCTCCTTCACCCACAGGAATTAACAACCTACCTCCAACTTTTATTTGTGCTAATAAAGCTTTTGGAACAAAAGGAGCACCAGCAGTAACAATAATTTTATCAAAAGGAGCTTGCACAGGCAATCCTTTATATCCATCTCCAAAAATAAAGCGCTTCGGTCGATACCCTAATTTGGGAAGGAAATTAGAAGTCTTCTTGAACAATTCATGTTGACGTTCAATCGAGTACACATCTGCTTTTAATTCCAATAAAACAGCCGTTTGATACCCCGAACCTGTTCCTATTTCAAGAATTTTGTCACCTTCTTGTACTTCTAATACTTGTGATTGAAAGGCTACCGTATATGGATGAGAAATGGTTTGATCAGCCGCTATTGGAAATGCTTTATCCTGATACGCGTGTTCTTCGAAACTACTATCTATAAATAAATGGCGTGGAATTTTTCTAACAGCATTTAATACTTTAGTGTCAAAAATCCCCTTTGCTTCTAGCGTTGCCGCTAATTGATTTCTCAGTCCTTGATGTTTAGTAGTGTCTCTCACGAATTTGCCAATTTCGGTAGGCCAAAAATAGGAATAAATATGTTTAAAAGTGTATCTTTGTTAGCGTTGATTTTAACAAAATCATTAACTAGAGAATAACACTTTCATTACGAGGATTCAACTTTAAATTCTTTTTGCGAAAAAATAATTTTAGGTTTCTTCAAAATTAAAACGAAAATTAAACATGTTAAAAGCTGGAGTTTTAGGAGCAGGACATTTAGGTAAGATACACCTGCGTTTATTACAACAATCAGAAAGGTACGAATTGGTTGGTTTTTACGACCCTTTTACTGAAAATGCTGAAAAAGTAGCAAAAGAGTTCGGATATACCTTGTTCAACTCGGTCGATGAACTTATTGATGCCGTGGATGTTGTTGATATTGTTACTCCAACTCTTTCTCATTTTGAATGCGCTAAACAAGCCATTGAAAAAGGAAAGCATATATTCATTGAAAAACCTATCACCAATACCTTACAGGAAGCCGAAGCAATTAGAACCTTGGCTAGTCAAAATCACATCCGCGGACAAGTAGGACATGTTGAGCGTTTTAATCCTGCGTTTACAGCAGTGCAAGACATGATCGGAACTCCAATGTTTATCGAAACACATCGATTAGCTGAATTCAATCCTCGTGGTACTGATGTACCTGTGGTTTTGGATTTAATGATTCACGATATCGATATTATTTTATCAGTCGTTAAATCGAAAGTAAAAAACATTAATGCTAGTGGTGTTTCAGTAATTTCTGAAACTCCCGATATTGCCAACGCAAGAATCGAATTTGAAAATGGGTGTGTCGCTAATTTAACAGCGAGTAGAATTTCCATGAAAAACATGCGTAAATCTCGCTTCTTTCAAAAGGATGCTTACATCTCTGTTGATTTCTTAACAAAAAAATCTGAGGTTGTAAAAATGAAAGATGCCCCTGAAAAACCAGATGAATTTGCCATGATCTTACAAAATGCCGAAGGTGTTAAAAAGCAGATTTACTTTGACAATCCTAAAATTGTTCAAAACAACGCTATTCTCGACGAACTAGAATCTTTTGCTGATGCTATTCAAAATGATACCACACCAATTGTATCGCTTACTCAAGGTACTGAAGCCTTAAGAGTTGCTCAGCAAATAATAGATTGTTTTGACAACTAAACAGACAAACTAAATATTCAATATAAACAAACGAACAAACACATGAAAAATATAGCTGTAATTGGAGCAGGAACTATGGGAAATGGAATTGCTCATACTTTTGCACAATTTGGATACAATGTACACTTAATTGATATTTCTCAAGCTGCTTTAGATAGAGGTTTAGCAACTATTACCAAGAATTTGGATAGAATGCTTGCTAAAGAAAAAATTACAGAAAATGATAAAAACGATACTCTAAACAACATTACTACTTTCACCGAATTAAAAGATGGAGTTAAAAATGTTGAGTTAGTTGTTGAGGCTGCTACTGAAAACGTTGATTTGAAATTGAAAATCTTTAAAGATATTGATGCATTTTCAGACGAAAACACCATTTTAGCTACCAACACCTCATCTATTTCTATTACGCAAATTGCCGCGGCTACCAATAGACCTGAAAAGGTAATTGGAATGCACTTTATGAACCCTGTGCCAATTATGAAGTTAGTAGAAATTATTAGAGGTTATAATACTACTGACGAAGTAATGGAAACTATTGTTGATTTAACTAAGAAAATTAACAAAGTACCTGTTGAAGTAAATGACTATCCTGGTTTTGTTGCAAACCGTATTTTAATGCCTATGATCAATGAATCTATTGAAACATTATACAATGGTGTTGCTGGTGTTGCTGAAATAGATACTGTAATGAAATTAGGAATGGCACACCCTATGGGACCTTTACAATTAGCAGACTTCATTGGATTAGACGTATGTTTATCAATCTTAAATGTAATGTACGACGGATTTAAAAATCCTAAATACGCTCCATGTCCGTTATTAGTAAATATGGTAATGGCTGGAAAATTAGGAGTTAAATCTGGTGAAGGTTTTTACGACTACAGCGAAAGTAGAAAAGCAGAGAAAGTAGCTAAAATGTTTTCTTAATACATACTACATGATTGCTGAAAGATTACAAGCACTAAGAAATTATATGGCATCTAAAAATTTAGATGCCTTTATTATACCCTCAACTGACCCACATCAGTCGGAATATGTAGCGGATCATTGGAAATTAAGAGCCTATTTTTCTGGTTTCACGGGATCAGCTGGAATTTTAGTCGTAACACAAGACGTTGCTGCTTTATGGACAGATTCGCGTTATTTTTTGCAGTTTGAAGATGAATGTAAAGATTCGGAAGTATCACTTTACAAACAATCAATACCGCATGCTCCAGAGCATGTAGCTTGGTTATGCGATTCATTGGAAAAAGATGCGACTATTGGGGTAGATTATAGACAATTTTCAAAATCACAAATCGATTATATTCTAAGCTTTACAACTCCTAAGAGTATAAAACTACAAAATAAACCTCATTTCGCTAAAGAAATATGGACCAACAGACCCAATTTACCAAACTTTGAAGTCTCGGTTCACCCTTTAGAATTTTCAGGAGAAACTACAGCTTCGAAACTAGCAAAAGTTCAAACTGAAATTCAAAATCAAGAAGCTAATTTTTACTTATTCTCTTCTTTAGATGAAATAGCTTGGTTATTTAATATTCGCTCTCGTGATGTTGATTTTACACCATTGGTTACATCATATGCTCTTGTAGGTATTGAGCAAACCATTTTATTCTGTAATACCAATCGTTTCTCTGAGAATGTAATTGCCGTTTTCGAAAAACTAAATATTAGCATTAAAGATTACGATTCAATTGCAACCATACTTCCAGAAATAACATCTGGTAAAAGAATTGTTACTGATGCTTCAAGTTTAAACTACGCCTGCTTTGAAGCCGTTAATGGCAAGTTTATTTATCAAAACTCTTTGGTAAAACAACTAAAAGCAGTTAAAAATGAAGTGGAAATTGCAGGTTCTAGAAACTGTATGATCAAGGATGGAGTTGCGCTAACAAAGTTCTTCATATGGTTAGAAAAAGAATTGGCGACTAAAACCATTTCTGAATATAAAATAGGAAGAAAACTAGATAGTTTCAGACAACAGCAAGAATACTATACAGGAGAGTCTTTCCCGGCAATTGTTGGATATAAAGGAAATGGTGCAATCATCCATTATAAGGCTCCTGAAGAAAACTCTGCTGAAGTTTCAAATGAAGGAATTTTGTTAGTTGATAGTGGTGCCCAGTACAAAGATGGTACTACGGATATTACTCGAACTGTTTGGTTGGGGGGAACTCCAAGTGAGAAAGTAAAAACAGCTTACACAGGTGTTTTAAAAGGATATATTGAATTAGATCAATTACAATTTCCAGAAGGAACTACAGGCGCTCAAATTGATGCCTTTGCCAGAGTTCACCTGTGGAAAAAAGGACTAAACTATCCTCATGGCACTGGACATGGAATTGGTAGTTTTGGAATGGTTCATGAACCTGCTCAAGGATTTACTACTGGACCAACTACAGAACGTGGTACGACTCCCCACTTACCAAATCAATTGACTACTATTGAACCAGGATGTTATGTTGCAAATGAATTTGGTATTAGAACCGAAAACATAGTATTGTCAAAAGAGGTAAATACAACAGATTTCGGAACGTTTTTAGGGTTTGAAGCTTTAACACTTTGCTATATCGATACGCAGTTGATCAATATTGAAGAACTAAGCAATAATGAAAAAGACTGGTTAAACAACTATCACCAGTTAGTATTTGATAAACTCTCTCCTTTGTTAAATGAGGATGAAAAACAATGGTTACAACAAAAATGTAAAGCCATTTAAAAACAAATAAAAAACCTAGCTCTGTAGCTAGGTTTTTTATTTGTTTAAGTATTTATTATACTCTTCAATCTTTTTCAATAAACGATCATGTAGATATTTATTTTTATCCTGTAATTTTTCAGCAATAAGTTTTGCTTCTTCTTGATACGCTTTAATCTTTACAGAATCCCAATAACTCGGAGGTGTTTGTAAATTAGTGATTCTATCCGCTAATTTCACCAATCCCACTTCTTTAGATAGCTTATTTATTCTATCCAAACTATCGAGCATACTTTCTCTTTTTGAAGGCAGTTCATTATTTTTTGTCAATGCCAATACCCCTTGAGCAACATTTCTTCCAAACTCTTGTTGTATTTCCTCATAAGTAGCCGAAGTATCTTCAATCGTATCATGTAAAATTGCCAATTGAATAGCGAAATCAATATCAAATACCTTTTCATGACAATACGAGGTTAGCACTTCCATGGCTACATTCGATATATGTAACAAATAATTGGCTTGACTTCCTGGGACTTTTTGCTCACTGTGTTTTTCACCAGCAAACTTCATAGCCTTTTGATAAATTTCTTGTGTCATAGTTTTATAATTTATCCGATAAAGTTACTCTTTTAAATTGAAACTAAAATCCGCTTTCGTTTCTTCTATGTCCATCTACTTTCAATATGACAAAAGCAAACCCTTGATTTTCTTTAACATATTTTTCACTAGTTGTTAAAATCTTATTAATTAGCTTTGGTTATTATACCTTATAAACTAATTTAAACATGAAAAAAGCTATTGCTATGGCTTGTCTTTTTATGAGTTCTTTTGCTTTCTCACAAGGCACAAGGCTTCTTAGACAACCTACTGTTTCAAAAACGGATATTGTTTTTGTATACGCTAACGATTTATGGAAAGTTCCTTTAAATGGAGGCGATGCCATTCGCTTAACAAGCGATACAGGTTATGAATTTAATCCTCATTTTTCTAATGATGGTAAAATGATTGCCTTTACCGCTCAGTACGATGGGAATACTGACGTATTTGTTATTCCTGCCGATGGCGGTGAACCGAAAAGGTTAACTTACCACCCAAGTGGCGACTTTGTTCAAGGCTGGACACCTGATAATAAAATAGTATTCAGATCTTCAAGAGAATCGCGACCAACGCAAACGAACAAGTTTTATAAGATTTCTGTTGACGGTGGAATGCCAGAAAAAATAAAAGACTCTAGAGCTGCTTATGGAGAAATTTCTCCAGATGGAAAATACTTAGCCTACACTCCTTTTACAAGTTGGGATGCTGAATGGAGAAATTACCGAGGCGGTCAAGCCTACCCTATCTGGATTTTAAACCTGAAAAACGATAACTTAACTTATACCCCACAAAAAGATAAGGAAAGACACCTTGATCCTGTATGGCACAATGGTATAGTTTACTATCTTTCTGAAAGAGATTATACAAGTAATATCTGGTCATATGATATTAATACCAACACTGAGAAACAAATAACATTTCACAAAAAATTCGATGTTAAAAGTTTAGATGCAAGTGAAAACGTAATTGTATATGAGCAAGGTGGTTACTTACATTTTATCGATCCTTCAACATTGAAATCTAGACAAATCACTATTAATGTAAAAGGTGATTTAAACTATTCTAGAGACCGATGGATGGATGTTTCGGGAAGAGACCTAAGCAATGCCAATATTTCTCCTAAAGGAAAACGTGCTATTTTCGAATATAGAGGAGAGATTTTCACTACACCTAAAGAAAACGGAACATGGAGAAATATTACCAATACGCCAGGTGTAGCGGATCGTGATCCTGTTTGGTCTCCAAAAGGAGATAAACTGGCCTGGTTTTCCGATAAAAGTGGAGAATATCAATTAGCTATTGCCGATCAAAACGGTAACAATGTATCCTATATTTCACTACCAAACCCTACATTTTATTTTACACCTGATTGGTCACCTGATGGAAAATATTTAGCGTTTACTGATACTCATTTCAATATTTGGATTGTAAACCTTGAAACGAAAAAATCTGAAATAGTTGCGACTGACAATTACGCACATCCAAACAGAACCATGCATCCAAAATGGTCTCCTGATAGCGATTGGATTGTGTATGCAAAACAGAATGAAAACCATTTTAAGTCGATTTTTGCATATCAGGTTAGCTCGAAAAAAACGATTCAACTTACCGATCCAATGGCAGATGCTATCAGCCCTGTTTGGGATGCCTCTGGAAAATATATCTACACATTGGCAAGTACCAATTATGGATTGACTTCAGGGTGGTTGGATATGAGTTCTTACGATCCGTCTGTAACTCGCAGTTTATATGCTATCGTATTAAACTCAAAAGACAAAGCTCCTAACCTTCCAAAAACCGATGAGGAAGAAATTGAGAAAAAAGAGGATGATAAGAAGAAGGATAAAAAGGAAAAGAAAAAAGATAAAAAAGACGCCAAAGATTCCAAAAAGGATAAAGATGCTAAAAAGATTAAGGTTACTATCGATGAAAAAGGAATCTTAAACCGTGTTGTTCCTTTAAAATTACCTGCTAAGAACTATGTTTCTTTATTAAAAGGACCAAAAGATAAAGTGTTTATCACAGAGTACAGTGATGAATCTCGATCTTCAATTGTTCATAGTTACGATGTTACCAAACAAAAAGCAACGGAATTTGGAAAAGACATTAACTCTTTAGCAATATCGCATGATTTAAACTCTATTTTATTTTATAAAAAAGGAAATTGGGGCATTGCTTCTAGCAAATCTCCAATTAAACCTGGGAAAGGTACGGTAAAAACCAACTTTAAAATTAAGGTGGATCCGAAAGCGGAAGCTCATCAAATTTTTAAAGAAGGATGGCGTTTTATGAGAGACTTCTTATATGTAGATAATGTACACGGTGCGCCTTGGGATGACGTTTATAAATGGTATTCTCCTTGGATTGATCACGTAAGACATAGAACAGATTTAAACTATGTAGTTGACATTATGAGTGGAGAGGTTGCTATCGGGCATTCATATGTATATGGCGGGGATACTCCTAATATTAAAAGAGTTTCTGTAGGATTGTTAGGTTGTGATTTTGAAAAGGACAAGGGACTTTATAAGATTTCAAAAATCTATAAAGGAGAACGTTGGAATCCTTCTATCAAAGCTCCTTTAGGACTTCCTGGTACAGATATTAAAGAAGGTGATTATTTAATTGCAATTAACGGAGTTTCTTTAACTGCCGATATGAATCCTTATCAACTGTTAGAACAAACTGCAAATAGAGAAATTTACATCAAGGTTAATTCTAAGCCTACTGAAAAAGATGCTAAAGACATCTTAATCAAACCTGTTTCAAACGAAGGTCGATTAAGAACGATTGACTGGATTGAAGGTAATAGAAGAAAAGTTGACGAACTGTCGAATGGAAAATTAGCTTATGTATATGTACCTAATACTGGTGGTGGCGGATTCACTTCTTTCAATAGATACTATTTTTCTCAGCAAAATAAAAAAGGGGTTGTTGTCGATGAAAGAAATAACGGTGGAGGAAGTGCCGCTGATTATATGATTGATATCATGGCCAGAGAGCCTTTTGGGTACTTCAACAGTAAAGCAAATAACAGAAAACCCTGGACCACACCAATGGCTGGAATTTGGGGACCAAAAGTTATGATTATTAATGAAAGAGCTGGATCGGGAGGTGATTTACTTCCTTACATGTTTAAAATGAAAAAGCTTGGGCCGCTAGTAGGAACAAGAACTTGGGGTGGTTTAGTTGGTACTTGGGATACTCCCAGATTCATTGATGGTGGTAGAATGGTTGCTCCAAGAGGTGGTTTCTTCGATGTTGATGGAAATTGGGCAGTTGAAGGTGAAGGTGTTGCTCCCGACATCGAGGTTATTCAATCACCGAAAGAAGTAAACAAAGGAAACGATCCTCAATTAGAAGCGGCTATTAATGAAGCGCTTCGACTTCTGAAAAACAAAGAATTTAAATATAAGCCTGAACCTGCCCCTCCAGTAAGATGGAAACGACCAGCAGGTTATAAAAATGATAACTAGGTAATCATTCAAAGGTTTTAAACCCCTTGGGTATTTAAAATCAAGATATGACATCAAACAATATCAATAGAAAACTTTTATTGATTGTATTTAGAAACGGATTGTTTAATTTTGAATAAACAATCCGTTTTTTATTATTCTAACTCTAAATTAACTTTTGAAACTCATAGCCACTCACATTTCTAAAAAACAAAATACCTCGATTCGTATTCAGGAATATGCTGTGGGTATTTTTGAAACGATTCCTACTAAATCAGCATTAAAAAAAGCTATAAAAAAAGGCTTGGTTTTTGTCAATGGAGAAAAAGCATCTACTGCCCTATTGATAAAAGGAAGTGAGAAAATAGAGCTCTATGAAGGAGAAACTGATATTAACACCTCAAAGAAGAAATTCGATATTACATTAGAAATACTTTTTGAAGATGAATATTTAGCTATCATAAACAAGCCAGCAGGTGTTTTGGTTAGCGGAAACTCTTTTGCTACGATTAACAATGCCTTACCTCAGAATCTAAAAAGGAGCAGTCTGAGTGATGTAACAATTCCAAGACCAGTACATCGCTTGGATTACCCAACAAGTGGACTCTTACTAATAGGTAAAACAACTTCAAGTATTATTGAATTGAATAGGCTTTTTGAATTAAAATTGATTCAAAAAACGTATCACGCTATTTCAATCGGTAATCTTCCTAAGAATGGAGAAATTAACACTCCTATTGATTCTAAGGTTGCTTTGACAAAGTTTTCTGTGTTAAAAACTGTGTCTTCTGAACGTTTCGGTAATTTAAATTTAGTGGAACTTCAACCGAGTACCGGAAGAAGACATCAACTTCGTAAACATTTATTTAGCTTAAACTCTCCTATTCTAGGAGATAAAGATTATTATTTAGAAGGTTTAATTTTAAAAGGAAACGGACTTTATCTTTATGCTTCTTCACTTAAATTCATTCATCCTTTTACTTCAAAAACAATAAACATCTCGAGTAATCTACCCAAAAAATTTGAGAGAATATTTCCTTAACAGATTGTTAGTTTTCCTACTTATTTACGACTCAATAGAAAACTTTAAATTATGAAATACTTTCTATTTTTTTTGATTTTCAGCATTGGTTCCGCTGTTGGGCAAAATATGAAGTTAGAAAAACTTGACGCTATCATATCCTCTGAATCAGATACTATTCTTAAAACCAATAATACTTGGAAATTTACTTATAAAGAAAGACTTATGATGTGTATTGCTGATGAAAAGGCAAATAGAATGCGTATAATTTCACCTATAGCCAGGAAAGAACAACTTAATGAAGAGTTGTTACTAAACTCATTGATTGCCAATTTTCATACTGCGTTAGATGTAAAATACGCTATTTCTGAAGATATTTTATGGTCAGTTTTCACACACCCATTAAAGGAACTTAGCGAGCATCAAATTCGAGACGCTATTTCACAGGTATATCTGGCAAACCTTACCTTTGGGACATATTATTCAAGTACAAATTTAACATTTCCAAGTCCCGTTAAAAGGAAAGAGACACCTATTAAGAAGCCTTTATTCGACTTACGAAAATTATAAAAAATTCAAATCAGAAGTTCAAAAAACTTCTGATTTGATTATACTTCTAAATGTCTTTAATAGCAGATAGAATTTTATCTTTTTCTTCTCCTTCAAAATGCCTCAAGAAGTGAATTAACTTTCCTCTTTCTTCTTCTAGAATCGATTTTAAATCCACTTTAAAAGGTGATCCATCGTAATACCTCGCTTCCGTTCCTGGCCCATCTGGAGAACCGTGATCTGCATCAATAGATTGCCTCCATCTCCATGCATGACTCGCCCATTCATTTTGGTCTACTAACTCTGGCGAAGTAAACCAAACATTCCAAGTAAGAACATTTCCTTTCAAGAGCATGTTACCAGATCCTAGGTTGAATATATCCATGATTAGTTGATTAAATTCATCAACAACTGGATACCCTGTTTTTACGATAGGTCCAATTTGTACACCTAAGTTTCCAACCGTCCAAGCTTCTTTCTCATGCATGGCAAAATCAGGAATTGGAAACCCAGTACTTAATCCTCTTCTCACTGGAAATACTGGTTGTTCTGGATAATCTACTTTATGGGTCGTTACCATAATTGCTTGTGATTTTGCAAAAGGAAATGGAAAATGACTTCCTTCCAATTTATTCCAAATTAGGTTTTGAATGGCTTTTATGATAAAACTTTCTTTCCCTTTTGGAGGACTAAACCATACTTTACCAATCACTCCCATATCAGCTGCTAATTCTCTATTGTCTTCATTTACCCAGCCTCTAGTTCCTGTTACGGTGACTTCAACATTTAATGTTCCTAATAACGGTGACGTAATACCTTGTTGCGGGCAAATAATTGAGAAAACTCTGCCTTCATCGGTATATCCTATTCTTGAAATATCAGGAGCAAACATCTGATAACAACGTTTCGTGTCTTTCTCATCAGGTTGTGTTTCCCAACTAAACTCTGGCCACTTCACAGCTTGTTGACGTTGAAGTCTATTTATGTTCAACATATTGTCAGGCATTGGTAATGAAGTCAAATCTGGATTAGGATATGCGAACGCTGGGTTAGATTCGGCAAATCCGCCTACCCAACCTGAAGGTATATCAACTGTTTTTTCTTTTAGTTCCATATTTAATAATTTAGTTTTTAGTTACTGTTGTATGGTATAATCGGAGAACGTCCTGCTTCACTTTTACTTTTGTCAGCTGCTTCGAAAACATTGGTAGGTAAGTCTTCTAAAATATCAGCTATCGTGATAATATTAAAATCATAATTTTCGAACGTTAATAAGAGTTCCATTTCTTCTGAACCGGTATTTTTAAAATAGTGAGGATAGCCTTGGGGTAAAAACACTACTTCATTTTCATTAAAATCGGATTCTATAATGTTTGTTCCTATTGGGTTTTCTTTGGTTACATCTGGTTGTATAATCCCTACGACACCCGATCCTCTCAAACAAATGGTTGTTTCATTGGTATCTGGATGTAAATGAGGTGTTAATAAATGTCCTGACGGAATAATAATTCGCTGCATTCCCGCTGGTAATCCGTCTTGCAGTTTTGGTAAATCAGGAAAACTAGTTGTCGATAAGCTTTTTGATGAAAGTTCACTTACAAATGGGGACTTAGTTAAGGTTGCCATAATAATTTATTTTAAGGTTAATTACGTATAAGTTAGTTATTAACCTTTTATCTAAATAAATAATAGTAATGAGTGTTAAAATTTAAGGTATAAGTGTAATCATTAAAAACAACTTCTTAAAATATGAAGTATTTGTTACTGGGTAACAGGTCTGGAGATAATTCAACAACATATTGTCTATTTGTAAAAACTGTACAATACCAAATGAGTGAAGTTTGTAACTTTATTGATTAGTACATTATAATACAAACTTTTGGTTTTGGTTTTGATTTAAACCAATTGTCTTCTCTTAGCAATATAACCTTCTAACTCATCAGGATTTTTGAAAACACCTCCTCTATCAACATTTTTTTCATCATTTATATTAGTGTTCTCTCCTTTTCCATCAACATTTGGAGTAGAATCTTTATTTGCCCAAGCATAGGTAGCATAGGGATCAAGCTGCATCATATGTTCCATAAGAAGTTTGATTCTAGCCAAGGCATGTTCTTTTTGTTTTTGATTCATTTTACTAACATTTCCCCAAATCAAAGTTGCTTCATTATAATAATTATTATAGCTTAATTGTGCTTTTTTAAGGCGAGCCATGAGTTCTTCATCTCCTAACTGCGATTGGGAAAGCTCGGATTGCACACTGGCCCACCAATTAACTGGTGTACTAATTTGGCTATTAAATCTATCTAAAGTCATTCTTCCGCCATGTCCAACATATAATGCCTCTTTAATAGCTGAATACCCCAATGTGTGAGGCCCCTGGGGAATACCATATCCACTAATTTCATTACCAGAAGCAGTATGAGTATAGGTAAATAACGTTGGGGGTCTCCCTTTTCCACTTGTTGGAACGGCCGATTCTTTTACAACCAATTGTTTAAAATAATCATGAATTTGAGCCATGGACCATAGCCCTCCTTGACCTTCCATAATGTTCACTATATCTTTGATTCTTTGTTGGTTCAGATGAGGCCATCGATTCGACAAAGCCTGAATTACTCCGACTTTACTGTTAATTGAATGTCCTCCATTTAATGCCTGAGATGTAGAACCATAATTTATTCTACGCTGAACAATGTTATTTACAGATAAATTTGTAGCGGATTTTTTATGAAAATTACTTTTATGTTTTTTTTGTCGGTTATCAATTAAATATCCATCTGGATTCCTAGTATTTTTTAACTGAGTCACATACCGAGCTACCGATAGTCTAGGTATTTTGTTAGTGAATGTTTTCTTTTCAAAGTATGTGTTCAAAGTCTCTCTTTTTTATTCAACATCAATGGTGTAAATCTAGCCAATGGTTCAATTGGTCTCATGAAATATACCATCTAAGAATTATCAATTTCCAAAACAGTATACTCTCAAATGAATAAAGTTTATAACTTTATTGGGTAGGTATGTATATTGTAAAACTTTAAGTCTTATTGAACTAATTCTTTTCAAACTATAAAGTCAAGGATATTGAGAAAACCATTATTTAATAGATGGTACCTCTATTTTCTCTTATTTTTGATTTATTTATATCGAAAATATGCTTGTAGTATTTATTCTTCGCCATTTTACTTAAGTGTCCCTTGGAACTGTTTATAACACTATTTCTAACATCGTCATTATCAATAACTGTGGAAACCCCAAGAGCCATTGCCTGATCAGATCTCTTGATATGCATTCTATTTAAATCAAAACTTCTATGATCTTCATGAATTCTTCCATGCCCATGAAGTACCCATCCATCCAAGCCATTAACTTCCCATTCTGCCCCAAAAGCTCCTTTTCTTGCATCAAATTCAGATTCATAAATACCATGAATTCCTTTTCCTTTCCCTTTCGTTCCTACCGATATCCCTCCCATTTTCATCAAATGAATAAATCTTACATCTTTGTTTGCTGCACCATTAAAACCAGTCTTTGCATGTGTCGTAAACACTTGCTTTATAGTTGTATTGTATTGTTGAAATTGATTATTATTTGGGCGATTAGCTCCTAATACGCTTTGCCATACATGTTGTAAAGTAGGGATACCTGCTGGCAAAGGAGCATAAGAATTATATAGCTCGACAATAAAACTTACTTTAGTATGATTTTGCTGCAACCATTGAAGCGTAGCTGCGGAATCTAGTCTTAACTGATTCGCTCTTTGTAAAGCCATTTGATCATTTTGTATAACATTTACATTATTATGATTTAAGTATCCATTCATCGTATCTATTTGATCTTGGATGTGTGATTCGTTATGTTGATATCCCCAAAAACCATTTGGCAATAACGCTCTTATTTGTACCCTTACATTAGTAACTTGTTGCATATCAGCATTAATTTGAGGTCTTAAATTTACTGGAGCTGGTGCTGGAGCTGGAACAATTGGCTGTTGAACAGGAGGGACCTGCTGTTGGTTTTGTTGAGCGTTTTGATTACCTTGATTTACATTATTTTGTTGATTCGGTGCATTTCCTCCTAATAAGGCGCCTACCCCAATACCAGCAATAGCTCCTATTCCCGCTCCAGCCCAAGCGCCTATTCCTGCACCAACAGGACCTCCAACCATTCCAATCGCTCCTCCTAATACTCCACCTAAAACAGCCGCTGTTGGTTTGGTTACTTTTTGGACAACGGGTTCGTTAACACCTTGAGCCTTTTTTTCGTCAGAAAAGGAATTGTTGATCTTCATCTGAATAGCCTTACTTCCCATTACATCCGCTTCTTTTTCTAAACCTGCATTATCGTTAATATTAGTACCATTCAATGAAGTGGTCGGCTGCACTCTTCCTTGTTTTTGTTGAACTACATGCCATGCTTCATGTGGCAGGTGTTTTTCTTGTCCTGATGCCAAATGAATATTTGTTCCTTGAGCATATGCATGTGCATTTAATTGAGCCGGTTTATTCGAATTATAATGAACTTTAACATCATCCATAGAATGACCAGATAAATGTTCAATTCCCGACTTCAAATTATCAGGTAAGCCAGTATTATTTGGTTTTCTTTGAATAGTTTTATGTTCTCTATTATCTTGAAGTATTACTCCTTTTTTTGCTACTCTTTGAGTTATATGTAGCTGTTTATTCTTCTTTTTATTGAGGTATTCCATAATCTATTCGTAATGCTTATTATTTACTTTCCTCAGCATCAACCTTTTCCTTAACAAATTTCTCTGCTTCTTTGACAAATTCTTCTTTCGACATTTTACCAGATTCTAAGTCATCTTTATGCTTTGTTATAAACTCCATTAAATTTTTTGTTCTATCAATTGTAAATGAAGTACCAGCAATTTCTACTCCATCACCTATTCCTTTATCTATTTGATTATAAAAAGGTGATACTTTATCTGCTAACAAAGACTTATAAGCTTCTTTTTTCTCATTCTCAGAGCGCTTCACTCCTGCTTTTTTATCCTTTTTACTTGCATGATCGTTCAACATACCCTTTACTGTCGATTCAACAAACTCTTTGGCGTCCCCTATTTTTGATTTTTCCGCCTGATAATACACCACCACTTTATCATATTTAAGTGTGGTCTCACTTTTGTCATCACTTCCGTAAAACTTGAATGAAACAATCACATTATTAGTTTTCATGTCCTCTCTAAGGGCACTTGCTACAAAATGCGCCGAGCTCTGACTCTTTACATTGAAAATCATTCTTCTTTGAGTCTTAGTAGGATCTTGCTTTTTCTTATTATCTACATGAAAATAAGCACCGTACTTTTGCCCTCCAACTCCTCCTTGAGGATCAAACCCCTTGGGGACATTATTTGAGACAGAATAATCTCTAGATGCGGTGTAACCTGGAGCATCTCCTGTTCCAAGCATACCATATAATGTTTTATTGTATTTATATTTTGCATTTGTCTCTGATAATAAATCATCTTTGGCATTCTTATTTTTAAGATATGAAACTGCCCTTGTGTATATCTCCTCTAACTTTATTTTGTTATTATCATTGACCTCATTCTTTTTCCCAACATCATTCGGTAAAGGGGCTCCTATTTTCTCTTCATTAATCCATCCTACATGGGTAATTTTATCTTTTGTAAATGCGAACCCTTTTACATGTTCTCTTTCTGAACTAAACATCCCACCAGTTTTGAACTTAGAATCTTTAGTATTTACGCCATCTGTAATCTTTAACCTTCCTCCTTTCTGATATGTTCCTAATACTTTACTTTTATCGTCAACACTTCTCACTTTTCCTCCGTCGTTTGCTTTGTAAAATCCCTGATCTTTTTTAAGTTGGATAGCTCCTGTTTTTATTGAGTTATTTTTAAATGTTTTGCTTTCGTCTTTTTTTAATTGAAAACTAGAAGCCTTAGATCCCATTACATCAGCTTCGTTTTCTAAACTTGTGCTATCGTTAACACTTGATCCATTAACCGAAGTAGTAGGTTGTACTCGTCCCTGTTTTTGTTGTACTACATGCCAAGCTTCATGAGCTAAGTGTTTTTCTTGCCCAGCCCCCAGATGAATATTGGTTCCTTGTGCATAGGCATGTGCATTTAATTGAGCAGGTTTATTTGAATTATAATGAACTTTAACATCATCCATAGAATGTCCTGAAAGGTTTTCTATTCCAGATTTTAAGTTATCGGGCAAGCCTGTATTATTCGGTTTTCTTTGGATAGTGTTATGTTCTCTGTTATCTTTAATTGCCTTCCCTTTTGCTTCCGCTCTTTGAGCAGGATTAGATTTATTACGACGTTCTTTATCTTGATATTTCATTGTTTTTTTGTTTAAGATTATCAATTCCCATCTACTTTAAAACTTCAACTTCTCTTGATTTTTTTTACCTTAATCAGTATTCTTCGTTATTTTAATCGGTGAACTGGTAAATTCGATGAACCTGCAATATGCTCGCTACTTTCTTTAAGCATACCATATGTCATTTCACGAGCTTTTAGAAGTTCGCCTACTTCTGTGGGGGGTTTATCTGCCGAATAATGTTCTTTTCCTAAGTCTGAACTACTTTTGGCTTGATTATCCTTCATAAAACCAACAATCCCGTTGCGTATATGAAATTCGGGAGCTTTGATATCTTTGCTTACATGCCCTTCCAAAGTCACCTGGCTTCCATCCTCGGCTACTACGGTTGCTGCATGATATTCACAATTAGGGTTGTTTTTAAAACGATGAGTCCACATTTTACCAATTTCCGAACCATGTTTGCCCACATGTCCATCATTTAAAATCAGAGCTTGTAAAGTAGTCGCAAAACCAGCACAATCGTTCTTCCCTACTACTGCCCAAGATGTATTATTATCTCTTTTATTAGCCGTTTCCACCGTTTTCATAATATTATCCACCTCTTTTATAGTTGGGTTCTTTTTACTTGAACCATGAAAAAACATCACATTAGGCTTCCATGTATTGTATTCCTTTTTGCCAATTTTGGCAGTCCCTTTTATATATAACCCTCTTGGAACTGGAGCAGGAACTCCTTTAATACTGTAAAGCATAGATGGGTTAGATGGATGTATTCCATAATGACCGTTGGTAGTTGTAATCATCTTTTGTCTCCCGGCTAAACCTCCTGTAACAATTCCTCCAACTAAACCAGCCAAAGCCACTTGGCTAGCACTCAAGCCACCTGCCAAAGCACCACCAACCAACCAAGGAGCTCCTATAACTGCTGCAGCTGTTCCTAGTCCTCCAGCGACACCCCAACCTAATGCCTTTTTCCAACTATAAGTTTGAATCACATTTGAAACTGGAGTAATGGTATTTTGACCATGTTTTTTCTTTCCTGAATTGAATTTAGTAGCATGTTCTCTATTATCTTGAATAGCAATACCATTTTTAGTTACTCTTTGAACTATATTTAACTTATACGCATATTTTCTATCTTGATATTCCATCATTGCTACTATTTAAAAGAGATGCTTAACTAAATACTTATATTCATCTTATAACTTAAAAGAGAGAGCATATCATATTGCCAGAAGGTTTCACTGCTATAAGTTGATTCTTTTGGGGCCAAATCCTTCATTTTTTATATAAATTTTATTGGTTGCTCCGTGTCGGTATAAACCTATGACACTAATTTTACCTCCTGATAAAACCCATAGTGGTTTTCCAACATCAGGATACTTACCTTCAATATGGTAAATTTGTTTATTAGAGTACGTTTGTCCTGCTAATGCTCCTTGCGTTTTATTACTTGCCATATTTGATATTTGACCATTGGTACAGCTGAACGTACTTCCAACAAACATGCTTTTATCAACTCCTTTTGCCTCTTTCTTCTTAGGTTCTAGTAATTTTATTTTTAAATACGCGAGTAATTCTTTTCTATTACTTTCATTTGCACGAACATCAATATCTTTTAATACCATGTCAAGATACGTTTGGGTAGCTAGCGTGTTGTAAACACTAAGTTTACTATCTAATCCATGAAATACACCTGCCAATCCTTTATTCATGTTAAAAAAATTACTTGCTTCAATTTTTTTATCATCGGACAACTCTTCAAATGTCTTTGTAACCCGTTGAACAATACCTTTAAGTTGAGTTGTATTCCTATTATCTTTCAACACATTAACTTTCTTTTCGTTTTGAGAAACACCTCTTGATTTCAATTGTGTTGTGTTTTTTCCTTCCCTGTTTACGTACATTTTTTTTATTTATGATTCTTTAATTTTTACAAATAATCGAGTTTGATTGTTATGGATTCGCATTTCTCATCTCTTGTTTTTGATTATATGGAACATAATTAGCCTGAGACATCACTGCTCTTCTTCCATGTACTCTATAAATATGTCGATCTCTATTCGATTGTCTGAGTGCGTGTTTTACCATTCTGAGTGCATATCGATCTTCCCCTTCATTATTCTCTAATGCATCAGCATCAACATAAGCAGCGGCAAACGTTTGACTTAGGTTTTGCGGATGAATATTGTTTTGAATCGCAATATTTCTATCATGGGGATTCGCTCCCTGCTGCTGATCCATACGCATTCCATTTACATCTTCAATTTGGGTTGAAATTGGAGCTGCATACATATTTGCTGTTGTTATATGAGGAATTACCGCATTTACGTTAGCTGCTTGTCCTACACCATGGTTGGGTATCAGATTTCCTTGCTGCACTGTAATTCTTAAAGGCCCTAGTTTATCATCTGGAGCCTGTCGCACTCCCTTTGTAGGGTTACTCGTTCTAGTAGGGCGACCTTTAAATCCCCTACCTCTCTGCCTCATCTGAATTGGGTTACTCGAAATAAGACTATTAATCTTCTTCCTGTTATCCGAAAGGAATATTCCCTTCCTTTTTTTCGTTTGACTAACTGAATTAACAACCGTTCCTCTCTTAACTAACTTCGCTTTTTTTGAAAACATTTCAATTTGTTTTAATTATTACTTGCTTAAACACTTCATGTACAACCAAAATATTCTATGTTTTAAGTGCTTGTTTTGAGGGAACATAAATTATTAAAATCTCACATCTACTTTTACAGGACCTATCGCCCCAGTATAATCTAAATATGAACAGAAGTTTTGCTGTGATACTTCCTTTTTTAACCAATCAACGTATGGATCGAAATAGGGTAATTTTATTGTGTACCCTAACAAAAAGTTCTTTAGATATGCATTGTTGAACCTATGTCTAACAAAAAGTACTTCCGCATCAAGAAAATCATCACTATAATTTTCAGAAAATATCTTCGGATTAAAATAATTACGTAATTCCATTCGAATGAGTTTTTCTAACTTCTGAAGAAATTCTCCCACACTTTCTACCAAATAAGCAATTAAATATAACGTCCGTTTTTTTATCAAATACCCCTTAATAATAATATCACCATCATTCACAGTTATATTTAAAACCTTAGCCAAACAGAGTTTCACTTGTTCAGAAGGCAAATCTTCAACCCAATCGGTTAGTTCTAAAACCATCTCTTGTTTAACGAACGTGTAGTTCTCTTGAATTATTATTTCTTCTATTATCTTCATTATTTTCAGTGATCAGTGATCAGTTATCAATTATCAGTGTTCAATTATCAATTATTGAGTTGCAATTACAACTGATTATTGATAACTGATAATTGTTCTATTCTCTTTTTTAAATTCTTTACGAATACCTTCTATAAGTTCATGGTATTGCACAACAGTATCATTTCTTTGAATTGCTGCAAGAGCACAAAATCTTAAAACGTTGATAATAGCTCCTCCTGCTAATTCATAATTTTCGGCTATCTTCCATAAATCTACATCGTCATGCAATACACAAGTACCTGAAAATGCATTTTCCCAGAGTTGATATCGCTCATTAACATCGGGCATAGGAAAATGGATCATCGACTGAAAACGCCTTGTAAAGGCTGCATCCATATTCGTTTTAAGATTAGATGCCAAAATGATTACCCCTGGAAAGTCTTCAATGCGTTGTAATAAATATGAGGTTTGTTGATTTGCATGTCTGTCATTTGAAGAATTAGCTTCAGTACGCTTTCCAAATAAAGCATCAGCTTCATCAAAAAACAAAATCCAGTTTTTATATTGAGCAATGTCAAATATTTTCGATAAGTTTTTTTCAGTTTCTCCGATGTATTTGGAAACAATCATAGATAAATCTACTCGATATACCTCTCTATTTGTCACCTTACCTAGTAAGGTAACTGTTAATGTTTTACCCGTTCCTGGAGGCCCGTAAAACAACGTTCTATATCCTGGTTTTATCTTCTTTCTTAACTCCCATTCACTCATCAACGTTTCTCCATACAACAACCAAGTTTTCAACTCCATAATCTGATCCATTACTTGATCATTTAATACAACATCTTCCCATTCTAACTGAGTTCCAATCCGCTTCGCTGGAAATTCTATTGATTGCTCAATATCCACCATTTTACCCGTTTGGAAATAACGTAGCCATCTTTTATTTAAGACAAGTACGCCATTTAAATCTGGAATGTAAGAGGATGTGCTTTCAATTGATAAGATTTGCTCTGTACTAAATAGTCCGTCGCTTCGAAACAATGATTTCACCTCATTTCTTAGAGTAGGTTCTATTGCCGTTGCCAAAAACATTAAGGTTTGTCCTGTAGGCAGAAAACCACTATGATTTGCGTCGATAATACCTCCAAACTCTGTGAAACCTCTATCGTATATTTGATTTTTCCCGAAGAAAATATCGAGTACTTCAGGTTTTATTTGTGGTGCTAATGCAAGCGCCAATGCTAAACGCTGATATTGATTTACTTTGTTTTTTTCACACCAGTGATGATAAACGGAATCATCAACTACCGGCATATCTAAATCAGTCCAATGACACCAATCGCCCTCATGCTCTAAATATCTACTAATTACATGATGGATTACCATTTCAAGCCAGTCGATTTCAGAAAGTAACGCTTTTATGTTTGTTTCAACAGTCATAAAACAGTATTAAAGAGCTTTTGAACATCATCTAAACTGGTTTCTGCCCAATCGAAATACAACAAAGCCGTATTCGGATTTAATTGATTTGCCTGTAGCATATCTAAAATATTTTGACTTGATACATAAGGTGCAGACGAAGAGAAATCAATAGAATCGTGATTAAAATCGTAGTCATAGAAATCTTTAACCCAACTTGATCTGCTCGATTGTTTTGCAATTAAATCGCTTACAAAAACATCAAGTTGTCGAGGGTTTACCACTAACTTCTTTGCTTTAAAAAATGAAGGCTTTCTATTTGTTTCTTCATGATAATATTCAATATGTCTAGCTTGAATGGTCTGAGAATTACCATTTCCAAAAATATCAACTAATCCGAAGTTTTCTTGTTCAGTTACAATTTCGAGCTCAGCATTTTCATCGCCTCCTACTGCTAAAGTCCAATGAGAAGCCGTAGCAACATCTGTAACAACGTAAACCTCTCTAAAAGAATAAATTGTTTGAGTAAGTTTAATAATTAACTCCTCTGCTATTTGATTCCAATTATTTATTTTAACCACCTCCGGACCTACTGCCTTAAAATAAAAACTACCATAACCATTAAAGGAAATTACTTGTTTGCTATAATTGAATTCTCCTTGTAACTTACTCTCTCCTACCTCTCTTCCAGAATAGGTTTTAGAGACACTATGATTAAAGGCCCAATCGGATTGATTAATGGACATTCCATTGATAAATGAAATTTCTTCTGCTGCGATCAATTTCCCTTTAAAAATATTACCTAATACAACAATATTTCCATTTTTTATTTGAAAAAAATCACCTGGAAATAAATGCTGTTCTATTGGTTTAGAAGGTATAAACCCCTGAGTTTTAATATAACAGTCTTTATAAAATTGTTTGAATACGTCTTTCATCTGTTTATTTTTTATACTTACTAATTGATCAGATGTAATACAGTTTTAAAATATTGATTTCGTGGAATTACGTTTGTCTCTTCGAGTAAAATTATAAGGAATGTAATGAAGAATAATTTGTATCGAGAAGTGTTCTCTGTTACTGTATACTGTTCTCGATACATTTTTTTCACTTCGTTAACACTTGGCAAAAAACACTCGAACTGACATTTCAACCATAGAAATACACGAAAATCTAAAATAAAATTTGCATAATTCACCAATAATCATCTCATTATAAACCGAGATTCATTATCGCTCCTTTCATGTGGTTAGATTTTTGAAAATTTCAAAAGAGAAGTTCTATCAAGTGAAGGAAAAATATTAAAATAATCATTTTGCATTTTTCCTTCACCTGTAGTTTTATGATAGAACTAATACCATCTACAATTTAAAATTACTGTTAATTGCAAACAGTTATCTTTTAGGCTTTCTCTTACAATAAAGCCATATTAAGAAGCTAAAGCTGCCGCCTTCGCTGCTGCATATCCTGATTCTAACGAAGCTAACTTTATTGTGGCTCTGTTTAACTCGCTTTCAGCGGCATTCAGTTGATTCGTATTGTCTTCAGATGCCAATAGAGCGCTATTATACGTTGATATTGATACATCATAGGCTACTCCTAACAATTCCTTTACATTCGTATCGGGGATTGAATTTTCGACATTATCAACTTCTTCACCAATAAAAAACTCATAAAGTTTTGTTGCTTGCTCGTTTTCTATTGCCAATGCTCCATTTGATTCAAGTATTGTCGCTTGAGATGCAAAAACTGCTTCCAATGCCTTTAACGTTAGCGCTACTGCATTGTTAGCATCTGTACCTGCTTTTGAAATCATTTCAACCAATTCATCAGATATTAATGGATTTAGAGCTTTCTTTCTGATTACAAGATTGGCTAATTTATTAATCACTTCAGCCGAATAAATAAGCTTATCTATTAAAACTTTTACTTGAGATGCGCAACTTTTGGCCTTTTCATTAGCTATACCAACTTCACTAACTGCAGTTCCAGATAATTGATCTAACTCTTTAACTTTTGAGATTACTTCATCACCTAATTCTTTGTTACTTAAAGCTTGTTTTTTATTTTCTTCTGCTAAATTCAATTGATTTGTCAACTTATTTGATTTTTCAGTTAACGATTGAACAATCGCTTGTAATTGAGCTACTTCATTTTGTGCATCTAATACCTGATTTGATAAAGCATCTAAAGTCTCTTTTTTTTGTTCGGTAACTCCGTACTTATTTTTTATTGTATTTATTTTATAAATAGACATAATTATTTGTTTTGGTTAGGAATAGCTTGATTTTTATATGTAAAAGGAGGTGTTTCTTGAAAATCAGATAAGGCATTACTAAATTGTTTACTAATTTCTTCTGCCTGACCATTTAAAGCAAATACTACCGGGATGTATAAATCGCCAGGAATTAATCTGTTTCCAAAATTATCAGTTACATCTGGTGTTATTGCAACTGTAAACGTATCTCCGTTTTGGGTTGGACTTGAATAACTTCCCGCTGGAATTTTTCCTGCGATTAATGAATTAAACATAAATCCAGGCTTGAATTTGTTATTGCTGCTTTCCTCAATACTCTGACTCTGCTCCTTTTCTTCAGCAGTAATACTTCTTTGAACCAAAGAAAGATCGATAATCAAAACAATAGATTTCAATATGATCTTTACTGATAACTTCGTACTAATATTTTTAACTGTAAGCTTTTTTAATACTGTTTGAAGGTTTTCTTCTCCTCCTTCTGCCAAAGCTTTCGTTTCTACTAAAGTTTCTAAGGTTTTCGAGCTTACCGATTTTTGAACACTTGCAAACCATTTTTTCACATCAGCATCAGCACTTTGAGAGCTTTCTAGTTTTTCTAATTCAGCACTTAGTTTTACTTCTCTTAATTTTAATTCGGATAACTCTGATGCAACAGCATCATCATCTTCAACTGATGTTGTTAAATAATTGAGTTCTTGAGAAGTTAACAATCCTTTTATAAATTCTGAATTATCAGGTAAAAACATGCAACGATACTCTGTTACTACATCTTTAGTACCTTTATTCAACTGGAAATTTGAACTTTGTTTAACACTAAACTCCAATTCTTGCTCAACGGTCTGATTATTTGATGGATTTGATCCTGTAAAATCAATATCAGAAATAGGGTCACCATGAACAATTTTATCTGCTAAAGACAACACAGATTGCTTTGACGACAAGTTGTTTATTTTAATTTGATTGACCTGTGGAACAACTAATTGATTCGTTAGATTAAATGTTGCCGATGGAGCAGATAAATAATCGTCAAAATTATTAATTAGCTTTTTATACTCAGTACTTAACATTGCCATGACAAATAATACATAATCACTACCTATTTCAAGCGCATCTCCATCTGTATCATTTAAACCATTGTATCTAATGATTCCACTTATTTCATTTTTCCCTATTGTAAAACCATTGTTATTTGCACCAGCTCCTTTAACCTTGATACTAATATAATTTTTACTTTCTTCCTTGCTAACAATACCTTCGGCACTTGAAATAGAAAAAATTTTCTTTTTGCTTTCTTTTACTAAAAATATGTAATAAGAATCAACAGGATATCCACTTGGCAAGTTATTTTCACTAATTTGAAATGGACTCTGATAAGGAGCAAAGCTTACTTTGTATTCAAGGTTCTTCCTATTTTTTGGTTTAACCGTTAAATTTAGGTTTAACTGTTCATTGGTCAATTTATATGCCTCTTTTGATGCATCGAAGTTAACCTTTGAATCTTCCAATTCTCCTTCTAATTTCTTTTCATTTGTACTTGCTTCAGCCAAATTATTGTTTTCAGTATTTACTTGACTAGCTGACTTTTCGAATTCAGACTTCGTTACTGCTAATAACTTCTTTACCATGGTATCACTCGCTTCTGCTTTCGTTGCCAATTCTTCTGCAGAAACTTCAGAAATTGCTGCTGATGTATCCATAGTTGTTTGAGAAAGAACCTCTGCTAAATAAGCCGTTTCTCCTATTAAAATTTGAGCATCTTCACTTTGTTCGTAAATTTCACTACCATAGTCCGCAGCACTGACTATATTAAAAATACTACCAATATCACTAGCTAATTTTACTATGGCATTTGTTGCAAGTTGCACATCTGAAGCAGCAACACTGGCATTGCTAGTACTTGTTGCTACCAACGCTTTTCCATGATTTGCTGAAGACAAAACATTGGTAGAAATGTCGCTATCAACTACCATATCATTGAATAACTTTTGGTTGAAAGTATTCTTGCTGTTTTCAACTTCTAAGTTTTCATAAATAGTAATATAATCTCCTTGAGCGTAGTACAAAGAGAACATCGTTGCGTCTAATTGTGATTCTGCCTTTTTTAAAGCAACCTCTTGATTGTTTAAGGAAGACGATACACTTGAATTCAAATTTTCGTTGTATGAGTTCATAAGTTTTCGTTTTTAGTTAATATACTTTTACTCTCTAAATGAGCTTTAAATGATTCGACATGACAGTCGAAATGTTTTTATTTTAATTCCTCTAATTTTTTATCTGGGGAATTATGTTTGGTTTTGTCTATTACTTAAGATTAAAATGGCCATGTAACATGTAATGGCTTTTTCATCCATGGTAATTTGATAATTGAAAATGAAAATGGTGATTTCAACATCAATACATCATAAGGTCTATGTTCAACAGTCAATTGCCAACGGTCTTCTTCTTCCATCAGCAAACCATCTCTTACTAGCCAATTGCCTCTAAATCCGTTTACCGAACAGGAACCAATAGCACTCCAATAGTTAATACATGAATGGATTAATCCATTAATCAATTGTGTTTCTTCTTCTGAAACATCAATTCCTGCAATGATTGGGGTATGCAATGGAATCCCGCAAAAAATTTTGTTAAGTGGTAAATCGTATTCGTCAGTACTCTCTAGCCCCGTTACTAAATATTGTAGGTAATGTGCTGCTTTTTGCTGTGCCTCATCTGAAATAAAGCTCGAATTCTTTACTAAATTCAACCTTTCCAACAACATTGAAAAATAGCTATTGATCAACACCATTCCTGCATTTTTAACAGGAACCCCTACAGAAATTGTTTTTATTACTTCGTTTTTATGTTCTATTTTCATCTTTTGTTTTTGTTCTGTTTTTACCTTTATTCTTTTTTCTTTCTTTTCATTTTCCTGTATACTCTCATATGTTAGCTGCAAAGCCACTGGAATGTTCTCTTTTATCTTATCAAAAGCTTTGAAAAACTCTTCTTCAGATATTCTTTTTCTAGTTGTTAATTCCCATACCAACTCGTTCCAAATGGTAATTGTATCTATTTGCTTCCAGTTAACCGTAATCCATGCTTTCAAAACCATTTCTGTGATTAAATTTTGTATTTGATAAACAGGAGTCTTTTTTAAGGAAACATTTCGAATAGCCTTGTAAAATTTTTCAATAATTAAAAGTTGTCTTCGCCTTTCAGGATATAAGTTTGTAAGTGATTTTATGAATTGGCTAAACTTCAGAGCATGAATAACTTCTTGTAATTTTATTCTAGAATACATTTTCGATCTTAAAACTCTTAAGAATACCAATGGTCTACACTCAATAATATCATTGATAAATACTTCAAATGAAGAAGTCCTTTTATAATGGAACCAATAAGGAAGTTGTTGCAATTCAATTACATTTACCAAAGCTTCTTTCAATTGTTTTTCATCAAAATTTTTAAGCGATTTCTCAGAGTTTTCTTTAGTTACTTGCAATACTTCCTCGAATTCTGATTTCTGCTTCGCTAATGCTTTCAATAATAATTCAGATACCTTTATTTTCTTATCATGAATTACAGAAAGTATATCTTTAGAGTTTATTTTTTTACTTTTTTGTATCTCTAAAATAACTCTTGATACAAATTGAATAAAGCTTTCATCCAAGTATGTATTCTTTGTAATTATTTCAAATAATTCATTCCAGAATAAATCCGTAAATCTCTTAGATTGTATAAATTCTCTACATATCCTATAGTAGTTTAAAATTCCTTCCAAGTGATTATTTACTTCGATTGGTTGCTTTGAAGAGTGTAACAACAACTGTGTAAATTGATCGAAACCGAGCCTTTTCTTAAACTTATTCTTTACGTCAATTGGATTTTTCGAATTCCTTATTTTTAGAAACACTCTATCAGAATCCATTTCCAAACTCCAAATAATTGCGTGCTCTGGGCTATGTTTAATCTTGTTTACAATGAAATCAGATTCATTTTCCTTAGACTCCAAATAAGTAAACATAACATCAACTACTTTTTCCACACGACTTCTTTCTAAAAATGGATTATTATAGTATTCTGCAGTGTTCAACTCTTTTTCTTGAATCTCTTTATTTACTAGTGGAAATCTTTTAAGTACTCCATGTCTAAACAAGTCTTGTAACTTAGTTTTATCTCCTGAATATTCTTGAACTCTCATTAAGCAGTTCCAGAATAATGCTAACAAGATTTTGGCAACTGTCTCAGTGCTCTCATTTTTATAAACAACATTGATTTTATTCGTATATTCCTTTATCAATTCATCTTTTACCTCTTTTTCTCTGTTTAAAAAATAATTGATTATTATATCAGAATACTTCTCTAAGAAAACATAAGCTCCATCTGTAGTAAGTAGGAATTTCTTCAAAAACTCAACGACCTCCCGCTTAGATTCTTTTTTATGAATCATTTCAATTATATGATCAATGTGAGAAACTTTAAATTGCTGATTCGCCCAATTTTCAATTTCAAAAACCTGTTGAGAAGAAAAGCCTAATCCAACATAATTCGAACCATTTATTATTTCCTTATAAAAAGATTGTTGATTTTTACGTATACTATTTATTCTAGTTAGCTTACCGATAAATTGTTTGAAAATTTCAAAGTTTGAGAGTTGTTTCCCTTCTGAAATAGTATTTAAAAGTAACTTATTGAGTAAGACTTTAGTCTCTCTATGCAATCCTCTTGTAGTTTCCCCTTCTATTTCAAAGTCCACAAAAATTGTATCCACAATAGTTATGATTTTCTTGTAAGAAGGCACTGCTTTAGCAATTAACTTTTCAACTAAAACCTCATCAATTAAAGAAGTAGTTACCATTAGTACTCTTTTTGAACGATTTTCTTTCAATAAGTTAATTACTTCATAAGGTCGGTTTTCAATATAATATTCGAATGATTCCTTTAGTCTATCTATAAATTCAACATCAAATTTTCTACTCTGTAACATCAAATACAGTTGATCTACTATGGAAACTATCGATATTGAATTCTTTCTATCACTAGAATACGTTTTCTCCATGTATGCCGTCTTAATAGCATTGTATATGGTTAAATTTTTAACATGTTTTTGCATCGACGACACTTGTGAAACCCAGAATGCATCAATTACATCTATTTCTTTAGAATTTGTTCTTTTACTAGTATCTTGAATAAGATAGGTCAAAAATGTTTCTTTATTCGAATGCAGAAACTTCCTTGCATACATAAAACCAATTGTCCATAAAACTCTAGAAGAAAGTTTTAATTTTTCGGATAATTTCAATGATTCTATATAGCTAATTTGAGTACATAAGCCATTAAAATCTCTATTAACAACTCGAACTATTTCTGAGATTGTTCTTAATTCTAAATCTTGTAAAACATACTCCCAGTATTGTATATCATTTGCTAATAGCGACTCTATAAGTTTTTTAAATCGGGATTCATTTTGGTTTTTTAGATTTATGATTAAATCATTGAATTCCTTCTTTTGAATTGCTGAGCTCCTTAAAGTATGGTTATTAAACTGATTTGTCAATAGCTCCCAATAATACTCAAATTGTTTTTCAGTGGTGTTTGATTTTATATTTCCTGTCAATTGTTCTTTTGACAGTTCTTGAATAATTGCTATGAATTCTGTTTTAATGAAATATTGACTTTTAACACGGTTAACCGCTTCTTCAATAATCTCTAATAGCTCGTTATACTCAATATTGAAATGGCTTGCCATTTGTTTAATAGCACTTTTTACAAATGCATATTTATTAAACATTGTTCCTCTTTCTATAAACAAATAGTTTAATATCCAGAACCAGATATTCCTTTTAAAATCTTGTATTCCTGCCTGAATTATATTTTCTTTCTCTTGAATCTTTATGAGCTCTCCTGTTACATCTTTTATGTATTTATGATTGCTTTGTTCAATGTTTTGTATCAACGTCATTATATTACGTTCTTCAAACTGCCAAGCAATTCTCTTTCTGACATGCTCATTCTTTCCTATTAATTGCAGCATTTGAACCACTTCCTCTTTATTGAGTTGCCATTGAATAGAAATTATTTGATTGATATTTCCATATTTTGCCTGATAATTCCATGGCATAACCCCATTTAACAAGAAATATTCTAACGCTCTTACATGGGAAGTTTTCTCGTTAATAATTTCAACACCTTGCCTGTATTTGTAAGGGTACTGAACAATGTTTTCTAAGTTTTTATAGAGCTCTCTTTTTACTTTATCTGCTAAATCTTCATAAAAATTGTGATAATCAATTTCCCCTAAATTCAGTTCTAATCTTTTAATTCTAAATGTTTTTTCCTTAGGACATACTTCATCAAATACCTCCGTTAAAACCTCTTGAAAATGATGTTGACACCAGGTACTTATATTGTTTTGAAGTTCGGTTCCTCTCTCTTTGTCATCAAAACTTGTATTCCAAGAACATTTTGCTACGATATGTTGGTTAGTATTCATCATTCTTCAATAAAATTTTGAATGATTATTTTAGCCAAAGCATTACTATTATCTTCCAATAAATCCGTAGAGTTATTGTTATTATCCACCCAAGCAATAAAGGCATTATGCCAATTGACATATGATTTTATGAAAGGTTTTAATGTACTTTCATCAACTAACAAAAACTTAGCTTCACAATGAATTGGTAGTTCCTCCTCAAAGAACATAGCTATTTTATTTTGAAAACTACTTGAATTAAATTGCGGAATATACTTTGGAAAAAAGTATAAAACAGTTCCATTCAATAGTGAAAAAGAGCTCGTTACATTTAATTTTTCATCATTAAAAACTGCATTGATAGACCAACATAACGATTGAGAAATTTCAATAAATTCATTCGCATTTCCTCTGTTATTTGTTACTTTTAATGAGTAGTCTTTTTTAATTTGTACAAACTCACCTTCTCCTTGAATCTTAAGTTGATTTACCTTTTCACTTAATTTTAATAGCTCTTCAAAGGATATATTTTCAGTTGTAATCCAATTGCCTTTGCTTTCTTTAAAAAGAATTTCAAATTTTGCAAAACGTAATAACAAACTACTTTCAACACTGATAAACCCTTTTCTATTATTCAAGAACCAGAAAGCCGTTTCCGAAGAAGTATCAATTATGTAATTTTTATAATACTGATTCAAAAGAAATAAGATATTCATCTTTAAATCTATTCCCGAATAATTGATAACATCAGAAGGAGATACTTTTAGTTCTTCATCTAACGCCTTAATATTAACGATGAAATCAGTTTGATTTCCTAACTCGTACTTCTGTCTTGTTCCTTCAGAAACTGGGGTAAACTCTTCGGTTGATCTCAGCTTAGTATTCAAAAACAATTTATTCGCCCCTAAATAATTATAGCCTTTTGTTCTGTTGTATGATAATTTCTGATAATTCTGAAGGTAATTACTCTTAATAATAACTTTGTCTTTGAGTATGTTTCCTGTTAAAATTGAAGAGTTACAAAGGTTATTAATAAATAATGGCGACTCTCCATGACGGGCCAAAAGGTGGTCTAATATTTGGTTTCTACGCTGTAAATTGTCATCATCATCTTCCATGATAGCGTTCAATCGCCAGATATATGAATTATATGGATCTTCTCTATACTCCTCCCACGACTCATATTCCAATTCTTTCGCTGAGACAACTGTATTACTAAAATCAAACTCTTTGCTATGTTTTAATAAAGGCTTTATGTCTGAAACAGAATCGTATAATGACTGATAAAAATAGGTTGGTGAAAAACTTTCATAAGGCACAGGGTATTTTTGATGTAATTGTTCAAACTTATCTTGCCTGTTATAATAATTTTCTCTGTCGAAAGGAGTACCTGAAATGGCATTTTGAAAGGAAAACAACTGATTGATGTTTGCCAATTGAGCGAATTGATTTGTCAACACTTGGTCAAACAACATTAAATACCCTTTTAATTGTCGCGACTGTGCAACTTGGAACTTATTTGCGCTTTCGTCCAAAGAATTTTCTCCAACTTTATAAGCATCAGGCATTGTATTTTGAATGGAATAATAAGATTGAATATCTCTGTAGTTTCCTTTCGGTAATTCTGGGGTTAGTTTGACACTTTCTACCTCATTATTAGGATCTATTTTAGTAGTTATATCATTCAAATAACTCACTATACTTTCATTAATATGATGTTCGCTATTTAAAACTTTTTCAAACTTCTTAGTAGACTCTCGCGCAACCTTAATAATCAGTAATTCATCTGTCTTTGAAGTTATCATATATTCTTTCTCTGAAGAATTACTTTCATAAAAATATAAATCATCTACTCGGATAACTCCTTCTATAGACTCTATTATCTGAGATATTTCAAAAGCATAAATTGTATCTTTTTTTCCACTTATACTCTCATTTTTTACCCAACCATTTTTTAATTTTGGACCATTAAAAATAGTATTACTGTTTTCACCTTCTGCAACCAGCTTATCATATCCTGTTTGCACAACACTTGGAAATATGAACTCACTTATTGCTTGATTCATTTTTGCTACAATATCATTGTGATTCACATGTTCTTCAAACTGAATGTGACAATGTGTATTATAAATCTTTGTTTCCAGTATTTTTGGTGTGATAAAAGACTCTTGAAGATTTCTGTTGGTGTTTAACTGAATATAGGTTGCTAAACATATATTCTGTAAATTCTCTTCACTTTTATTATTCAAATCAACCGCTAAATAAACTTGATAAAGGCCTCCCAAAAAACTAAGTCCAGTGTTTACAGGTTTAATAATTACATTTTCAACCTGAGGTATGGCATCTACAATAAGTTTTATATAATCATTTGCTGTAATAGCAGAAGTCGTTAAAATAGTGTCTGGCTGAAAGAATTGATTTTTCATAATAAGACTCCCTTTCCTATCAGTTAAAATGTCTTTGACAGAAAAGTTCATACAATATCCAAGCTCAGTTAGGGCAAAACATAGTTGATCCAAAATTGTAATTCCAGGGTCACTTGGATTCAAATTAGTCCACTCAGAACCACTTCCCTCTTGAATGAATTTAAGCCCTTCTTCCTTAAGAAGGTTAAAATCCATTGTTGTGGGTAATTGAATATCTTGTATGTGGTTTTTCCCTATCATTTACTATAGTTAATTTTTGAATAATCCAACGATGTAACAAGTAATTCACCTTTGTTTAAGAGAAAACAATCGTCGTTCGAATGTGTTTTATCATTTACAACTCTTAAAAATGAATTCTCCGAATATTCTATCTCCCCTGTTTCATTATTTTTAGTGCCTATATACATACGAAGTTGATTCACCTCATCTACCAAATCATTTTTATTTATAAAGGATGCTATCTGAGAAGTACTCAAACCATTATCTATCATTATTTGCTCCTGCTCTGCTCGTATCCATGGAGATAGGAACACATTTATTAATGAATTTATTTGTTGCTCTGCTGTTTTAAGCTGGTATTTCTTAGCCACTTTTATTATTCCTTCTAACTTCACATATTTGAATATAAAGTTGGTCACTTTTAAAGGAAATGCGTTTGATGAATTCTCTTGTAGATAATTTTGAACTTTTAATTCGACACATTCACTGACCATAGGTGTAAAGGCATTCGATTGTTGAAAATCATTCACTTTCTTCACTAAGAAAATTGTGTTGCAGTTATGGGCTTTTATGAAAAATGCTTTCGAATAAAAAACAGAACTAAATTTTTGTTCAATTAATGTATAAAAATCAAAAGGAGTAGTACATCTATTTTTTGTTCTCAACCTTGAGCTCACCCTTCTATTCATATCCTTTTTTGTTTCAAAAGATTTCCCTCCGAAAGAATTGAAAGGTTGAATGATTGTAGCCAACTCAGGAATACTTTTAAAGGTTGAAGAAATTGAATTTGCTTTTATTTCATTATTTACGTTAGGAGCATTCTGGTTTTCAACACGTGTTAAAAGAACCCCATTTGTATCTAAAAAGATGGTTTTTGCGTAGCTATTGGGATTGTTGCTTACTCCAATATTCAACCAAAAGCTATTGCTCGGCATTGTTGATGTTCCTTTAATCATAGTTAAAGGAAGCTCTAACGTAACAATACCTGAACAAATCAAATTGTTTGTTGTATCACTTACAATATTCAACTTTTCCCATCCAGTATCGGTATATCCAAAATAATTAAGTTCGGACTCCGAAATTGAACTTACATCTGAATACTGCCTTTCTAACTCAAAGTATAAATTAATTGTGTTGCCAGAAACAATATTGTTTAATTCCAAGAAAAGTTGTCCTTCGAAAGAAATAGTTGGATAAAGAGTTAGGTCGTTAGTACTTGCTATTGTGCCTCCAAGACTTAATCTTTCCGTTTCAACTTCTGAAATAGTATCATAAATCTTGAAACTTTTAAACGGAGTTTCATAAAAGCATTCTATCGGGTACTCTTCACTTATTCCTTGAATATTCAATTCGTATCGTTGAATATCTTCTTTCAGCGGTGTTATGAAATGATTTTGGATATATTCATTTATAATTTTAGATAAATCTTTATCCGAAAGTATCATGTGTAGTCGTTCTGCATCTCCCTCAATATCATTTGTAAATCCTTCAATCTTACCTACTATTGTTTCAATAAAATTCTCTAATTGTTGGATAGGCTCACTACTTTCTGTTTTTGCTGAATTATGTTTTACATCGCTCAACATACCAACAATCATATCACTTATTTTATGCTTGCATTGAATACTGTATGTTGTTATTGCTTCTTGTATCTTAAGTTTTAATTTTGATAAGGAGCTTCTTGCTATTTGATGTAAATTAACTTCATTAAGTTTTTCGTTAGTTTGTACCTCATTATGATTATGTCCAACTATTTTTTCAAACAATTCTGTAAGTACTTCTCCAAATACAGATTTAATAATGGTGAAAAAATTGTCTTTATTAGAAATGTCATTTACCAGAGTTTCAAATTTCTTCGCTAAATCAGAATTAGATATATCGTGTACTTCATCTTTAAATACACCTAATCTTGATTTTATATGATTTATTATTTGTTTTAAAGCGGCGATAAAATCATTCTTTAGGTTTTTAATCCAACCTAATAATTCTTTAACTATGACTATGCTATTACTAATAAAATCAATAATTATTTTAATAATTGATTCTATGGCTTCAAGCATAGAAATCTCAGCCTTGTCTGCAAGAATTTTTAATTTATCCAACTCTATTTCAAGTGAACCATAATGAACGTTGTTCACATCGAAATAATATTTTTTACTGGCTTTATAGCTACCTTCAAAACTAGCTCCTTCAGGAATATAAGGGATGTTAGGTGTATGATTTATAGTTACAGGCTTTCCCCTCTTATATGATTTGGCGATAGCTTCAGCATTAAATAATGCTATCGCATTTACTACTTGTGCGTATAGGTTTGCTCCAAAACCATATTGAGGTTCTGATAGTCGCATTCTTAGATATCCAGAATCAGACAGGTTTGAAAAGGGCGTGTTATCTCTTTGTAACAGTGCATTTCGCTTCTCATTTTCATATAAATTCTCAAATGAAAATGAACTTGAATTAAGCAGTTCCTTCTTCTCTTTAGGCGAAATTGTTTCATCGTCCTTTTCATCCGAATGCCATGGCCAATGAAGCCAACTAAAAAAGCCTTCTTTTTCTTTGGGTTGATCTTCCTCTAAATGTAACTTTTCTGGAGGTAGTATTTTTTCTTGGAAGAGAGAAACCTCAGATACCTTGGTCTTATTTTCAATTACTTGAATATTCTCCCAAACCTCATTACTTAATTGCTCAAAAACAACCTTGAATGCTGTGTTATTTAAATAATCTTGATTCGGTTCTGGTGTTGTATTGCATTTGCTTGAAACTATTTTAAATTGCCCATCTAAATATTGGTTATATTGTTCATAATAACTTCCAAAATTATCTAAACTTTGACTTGTATCCGCTTCAGGTAACTTTGCCCAATTTAAAGTAACATTTAAATTTGTTATTGGTTTACTAAAAGCTTCTTTACTACCAACAATAAAACTTGCACCTTTAACTGGTGTTGGTCCCAAAACCTGAAACTTTTTATTCATCGCTAAAGGGCCAAAATCATTGTACAGCTCAAAACTTTTAGAGCTGCTTACCTCAACATCGATTTGAATACTTTTTATTTTTGGCGGGGTTTCTAAATCTGTAAATTCATCAAAAACAATTCTAAACATTGGCCACAATTTAGAAATGCCGTCTTGTTGCTTTGCAAATGCTTCAATGGGAAAATCTTTAGCTCCTAAAGTGATATGGAATGTTACATTTTGTTTGCCTGTCTTTATTGATAAACTCTTGGCTTTTTCAGTTAATTCAAACCATTTAGCTTTTGTACTTAAATAATATGTTGATTTTTCAAAGAGTTTATTGTTTATAGGGTCCGTAAAATTAATATCAATAGTAATCGTTCTTGATCCATCCTTAAGATATAGCATTGGAGATGCTATCGAAAACCCCATATTTTGAACAGTTAAATCTCCAGTATTTCGTTGGCTCCCAAAAGTATTCCATGAAACTACTTTATCTTCTGGATCTTTCTTTAGTTTGGATGGTGTTTCAATATTTCCAAGATATAAAAGGCTTGCGTTGTTCTCTTTTTTAACTGTATTTAACGTATATGCATTCGTAATAACTGCTGGATTTAAGTTAACAGCCTCGAGTGATTGAAATTCAATTGCTTTTTTATTTTTATCTAAACCTGCGTTAAACAATGTTTTAACTGGGAGTAAAAACGTTTCATCATTTTTTAATAAATCAATACAAACGTATACTGAATCTGCTGTACCTCTAGATGGGTATTCCTTCAGAATATCTTGGTAATAAAAATCTAAATGCCTATTTGTTATTGTATTTATTTGCTCCTTATATTGTTGCAGCAAAGACGTAAAGGTTCGCAACAACATAGTGTCTGGATATTTATTTTTCTCTTTTTTAAATGATTGATAAGCCTCATTTGCAGCTCCAACACAAGAATTTAAAAATGTAAATATTTTATCTCCGACGGCTTTTAAATTATTGTAAAGCTTTGCAATAAACGAACTTTGGTCCTCTGATGTAAGTTCTTCTTTAGAAACTTCCTTTAATGAAGCTTTCAAACCAAAGATTTCCCAATAAGGGTACTTTCCTTTATTTTCGAGCCATGTTTTGTTTTCAAACACCTTTAAATCAAACCAATTTACAGGCATTATATCTGGTAACAATTTTGTTAAACATAACTGCTCCTGAAGCGATAAAATAGCCCAAAGCAGTATACTGTATGAGTTTTTTATATTCTTTAAAAAATAAGTTTTGAAATTGTATTGATAGGTAGATTGCACGAAACATTTCACCCATTTCCCCATTAACTTGAATATTTCAGTTATTTGATAGAAAAAACTATTCATCAAACCTGATACTTTTACCAAGTCAATTATTCCTAGTGGATTTTCTTGAGTATTTTCTAGTTCTTTTTCAAACTTCAAAATTGTAGCTATGTATAAGTCTTGAAATTTTCGTTTAGGAGTTTTCGCAATATATCCTAACAAAAAAAGAGGGTCTTTTAATAAGAACGGAGACCAATCTCCCTTTATATTATTCGATTGATCATAGAAATTGACTAGGGACGCAAACTCTGTTAAAAAGAAAACATGATCCATCTCTGTCTTACCATCTACCAAATTATTGGTATTAAGTAAAGCATTCTCTATAGAGATTAACATATTTTTCGAATTAACTACCATTTAAGTCTTACTATTTATAAGTTTGTTCCTTCCTTTATATAAAATGGGTATATATAGTTATGTCTTGTATTTGTTTGATTAAACAAATAATCAATTGTTATTTCAATGAGCCCAGTTTGAAAATCTTTGTAAATAACCTCTACAGCTTTAACTGTAATTCTTGGCTCATTTTGCAATAAACTTGTCTGAACAACCTCGGTTATATCGGCCTTAAGTGCTTTGTCCATTTTTCTAAAAAAGAACTTCTGAAGCCCAGATCCAAACTGTGGTTCCATAGGTCTTTCACCAAAATTAGTTTGCATAATAATGTTGATACTATCTTCAACATTTGCTTCATATTTAGTAACATTTAACTCATAGTTTCCTTCTGAAAACGTTATTGGGAAAGCCCATCCCGAGCCTAAAAATTCTTTAACCTCTTTTGTTTCCATATCACCCTCCTATCATTACTGTAAAGCAACCTACTATAATTTCACCGCCATGGGCGGTAGAATCTCCAATTCTTGCCGCTGGCATTCCTCCTATTGTTACTGTAGCCGAACCTTTTACTATAGAATCGGGCGGACCAACACAAACCAGCATATCTCCTACTCGGGCGGCTGGAAGTCCTCCAATTAAAACGGTAGGTTCTCCTGGTCCTGTTATGGGTCCACCAACGTGCGGAATTGGTGCCGGAACTGCTGGTGTTTCCATTGGACATTCATGAAAATCTGTTAATCTTGCTGCTGGTGGCATCGTTTTTTGTTTGTATTTAGATGTTAGTATTGAGATTTTTAATCTCTTATTTTTTTATCTCTGATCTTTACAGTTCTGTGTTAAGATCTAATTTCTACCCCTTCTTATATCTTCATAGCTATTAATTAATCATTACCATAGCTCCTTTTATAGTAGTTTCTGCTCCTCCTTCTATTTGAGCTGTAGCGGAACCTTTTGCAGATAGTTGTGTTTCTGCATTAATATTCACATTCATTCCTTTTACAGAAACATCGCCGGGAGACGATTCAATCGTAACTCCTTGACTTCCTTTGATAGTTACATTCTGATCTGCTTCAATATTGATGTCTTTTTCGCTTTTTATGGTTATTCCGCTTTCTGACATTACAATACTATTTCCGTTTTGATCTTTTATTTCTATTTGCTTGTCTTGATCACTGAACACAGCAGTATTTTTGCTTGGAGTTTCAATTGTAAACACCTTATTTTCATCATCAAATTGAATGAATATTCCTTCTTTTGAAACAATGGCCTTTTTTGTGTTTTTTTCATCAGGATCCAATCCATCAAAAGGTTTATTTTTTGAGTTACTATAAACACTTCCTAGAATAATTGGATATCTTGGGTCTTCATTTAAAAAACCGAGAATCACCTCATCACCAACTTCTGGCATAAAAAATGCTCCAGCTCCTGAAGTAGAATAAAAATTAGTTAATCGTGCCCAAATACCTTCTCCGTTTGGGTCAAACATCGGGATATCAACTAAAACTCTGAACTGTGAATCAGGATCTTCATACATTTTTTTAACCGTTCCATTGAACAACCCTTTTGCACCTGGTAATAGTCCAGAAGCCGCTGGTGCCATTACATCAGGTTCTTCTGTGAACCAAATTGGTGACATTCCAAAAGATACTTCCGTAATCCAATTACCATGTTCGATTGTATGAGTAACACCTGATACCAAATGATCTCCGTCGAAACGATCTCCTAACCCACTCAAGGTGATATAATTTCCTGGGTTTGCTAACTCGCTTCCTTGAAATGTTACTTCACCACGTATTTTAGCATAATTACTTTTTACTAATTGTGCTTTTGCCCAGTTAGTTAAATCAGCGCTTTGAATAGGTGCCGTACTTTGCAAATCAAAATCAGAAAGACCTACCACTTCGGATAATTTTTTCGCTGTTAAATTTCCTGGTCCTGAAAAACTATTGGATTGTTGACCTGTAGTAACCTGTTGATTTTGGAAATCCCATGAACTTGCTTTTGTTTCTGAAAGTTGGGTAACCGCATCTAAATCCGCACTAAAACTCATTAAATTGTTTCCATATTCAATGGTTATTACAGATGAGGTATTCGCATCTGGTGCAAAAACGGAAACTTTGTTTTCGAGTGTTGTAACAATAAGTCCATTCGCCTCGGCTCTTGCCAAAATAAAATCCCAATCGGTAACGTAATATTGTACTTGCTCAGACCACTCTGTTGGTGTTGCTGAAACATCAGACGATAATCCCGAATAATTCCCTATAATACTTGAAATGATATCACTGTCTTTCTTTTTAGAATAGGTTATATTTTTTCTACCTACCACCATTTTAATTGCTTCATCTCTGCAGGTAATTTCCAGCACAGGTCCTTCAGAATGAACACTGATATTTTGTCCTGTAATAATTCCTTTAAAAATTGTGTTATTTTGGGAATCATATCCCGCTTCAATCACTACTTCATTACCAGGTACAAAAGTTGAAGAAGAACTAATTGTGAAACTTTCTTCGGCAGCATCGCCATCCAACATCACGATTTTAGCATAGGATATTTTGTTTGCTTTTTTAATCACTTCAATACTTCTGATATCTACAGATTCAGTAATATCGCTACCAGCTACTTTTACAGTAGCGGTTACCAAACCTCCTGTGGTTATATTTGTTGCAGTTTCACTCATACTTTCGATTCTTTTTCTATAGGTGGAAATATTAATTGTTCTCCTCCCTTTAAATGTCTAAACTTGTTCAGGTTGTTAAAAGCAGCTACTTGCACATAATAATCTGTTGAATTCCAAACTTTATAACATAAATTAGGTAGGCTATCTCCTTGAACCACGTTTATTATGTGGGTCATGTCAGGAGAACTCTTTTTTTCTCGTTGTTTACGTTCTTTAGCAGAAATAAAACTGTCAAAAGCCAATGATACTTTTGCTCTTAATGGACTACCATCTGGCTTAAATAGCGTATAAGAAGTATTAAAGGAAGTGAGTACTCCATTGAAAGAAATATCTCCCCATTGTACTTTTACATAATTGGGTCGGTGAATGTTACCATTATACGTGTACACAATTTTTTCAAGAGTTCCTATTTCTTTAGACATGGTTATGCGTTTCCCATCAACGATTCCAGTACAATCAATTACAATATCAAAGTTGAGTTTTTCCGCAGGCATTCCTTTAAACTTTAAATTAGGAGCTGATGAATCCTTAGGCATCTGTGCATTGTACTCAACACTTCTGTTGAGCTTTATGCTCGAAGGATTTATCATTACCGAATAAGGATCTCCTATCTGAGATTGATAATTTTTGTCCTTAAACCCCGTTATTTTCAACAACTCTAAACTTGCCATATTGTTTATTATCTATTGTATACTTTTCTTTTGGTACTATCTACAATCATTTTTTTACAGTTTTCTAAAACTTCATTTTTTAAATCATTAATTAAAGCACTCGAAACAATTGGCGCTTGAACTTGCTCAATCGACTTTATTTCTGTCTTTATGATTAATTCTCTAATTTCTATAGGCATAATTATTTCTTTTTGAAATAGTATGAATAATGTATTTATGAAAATAAATCAGCAATAGAAGTGTCTTGTGCAACTTCAAAATAGGTGTATGCAAGTTCCATAGACTCCATTACTATTTCACTCTCTTGCGATTTCAAATCAGATACGGAATATTTTACTGGATAAGCATTATAGAAAGTCCATTTTACTGACACCTTCCCTTCTTCATCCAACAAATTCACTGAAACATCATGAACTTCAATCGGATTGGCTAGGCCTTCATCCAGAGAGCTGGCACACCAATCGACCAAAGGAGACCCTTCTGGAATTAAGGCTCGTTTCAAAACAATATTTTTAGTTGAAGTTACTGTAGGGAGTCGATATTTGAAGCGATTCTCCCCACCGCAAGTAACTTCTTCTAAGCTTAATTCTTTTGACAATCCTGATACTTCTTTGAAAGCAGCATCCTGTCCTTTAAATGAAAGTTCAAAATAAAATCCTACAGGATATGGATTATTACTATCCATTTGTTATAATCAACTGTTCATGAGCTATTTCAATAGTATCAACAGCTACTTCATTTCCATCAGATTTCAGATCAGTACTTGTAATTTTTGTTGGCCACGCATTATTTAATTGCCATTGCATAGTTACTTTACCATTTTCATCTAATAGCTTAATTAACACTGTTCTTCTTTTAATAGTGTTCATTTTAATTTGCGCATGCCAATCCCAAAAAGTATTGTCATTTACGAAAATTCCACGCTTCATTGTTACATTACCGTATTTCACAATACCTGGCATCTTTTCTGTTGAAAACAGCGGGCTATTACTTTTACGGTATTCTATTATTTGGTTTTCTACGTCCATTCCAGAAACCTCCTGAAATGCAACTCCTTTTAATTCAGTTCCTAAATCTACTTCAAATCGAAACTTAGGCATGGGCCACGTTGACCCTTCCTTACTACCATCATCTGCCATGTCTTTATTTTTTTAGTTATTTTTATATTGGTTATATTTTTTAGTATTAAGCCTTCCTCAATTAACTTGATTTAGCCATTTCTTGTTGGAATGTAAGCACGATAAATTCTGCAGGTCTTACAACTGCCACTTTTATCGTAACATTCATAAATCCATTTAAAATATCTTCTGAAGTCATTGTAGTTCCTAAACCGCACTCTACAGAAAATGCATCCGCAGCGCTGGCCCCTTGAAGCCCTCCTTGTTTCCATATTCCATTAAGGAAACTTCCTATCATAGCCTTTACTCCTTCCCAAGTATTCTTATCATTTGGTTCAAAAACATAGGCATGACAAGCTAGCTTACATGACTGCTCAAGGAAGGTCATGGTTCTTCTTACTGAAATATATCGCCAGTCTAAACTATTTCCATCTAAAGTTCTTGCTCCCCAAACTAAAATTCCTAATCCGTTGAAAAATCGAATCGCATTTATTGACTTTCCTGATACAGCGTCAACATTTAGTCCAGCTTGTTGTGAGTCTGATAGTTTAATTGGTAAACTAGCCGCACCAACTATTGAAGTATTGGCAGGGGCTTGCCAAGGACCAACTTGATTATCTGTTACAGTAATTACTCCGGCCATTCCTGAACTTGGAGGTAAAATATTAGCATCGCTTAGAACATGATTAATAATTGTACTATACGTTTTACTAGCCGTAATTAATGAATTGTTATACTGACTTACCGTTAATGGGTTTCCTGATGGAGATTCAATATTTGAAATAATTGTTTCAACCGCTTGATTTGGGTTACTGGCTGTACTCAATAAAGGTTGTAATTTTTTTAAATCACCTCCGAAAAGATTGGTATAGTCAATATCTGAAGTTTGCATTATGGTAGTACCAATAAAAGGATAATAAGCAACTCCATAATCTAAACCATTAGTTCCTGTGCTGTTTCTAAAATTTTGAATGTCTTGAGTCCATAAAATAGGATCTGGATTTCTTCCTCCAATAACATCGAAAATACTAACGGCAGTTTGCATTTCAGTACATTGCAACAACATTTCTTGCATTAAAGTTTCATTATTTGCCGGAGCTAATAATGTTGCTTCGGGACAAATGTACATGGTTGGTTCTTCCTCATTTTTAAGTAAAGCCAAGCCACTTGTTAAATCATTCAACTGAACGTTTGGATTCACAATTTGATCACCTGGAGTCATTGGTTTACCTGAAGATGCTCCATAAGTACCCACCGAAACTATATACGCATCAGCTCCTCCATTTTCATAAAATAAACGAATACTGTTGTATAAATAATAAATGGTATTTGGATCTGGTACAATAGAATAGTAAGTATCTTCAATTAGAATATAGTCTCCTTTTTCTGGTTGGCTTTTCTCTGCTACCAAATAATACTCGGGATTATATTGCTTAGCAGGATCAGCTGGTGCTGGAGGGTCTGGATAACAAAAAATTGTTTTAAACTCTGAAAACGAGCTAATTTTTGTTGGAACGTTTGTATATGATTTCCCTTCATATACCGCCTGAGGAGTATATCCTATAAATGCGGGTACTGCCGTTGCTACTGGAACAACAGAATTACCAAATGCATTTAATTCATTAATATACACCCCGGGTGTTTTAATAGTAGATAGATTCATAAGGTCAGATTATATTTTTATTATTAAATAATATTTGTTTGTATTTATACGTTCACTCAATTTTATCTGCTCAATCAGAATAATAGTTTACTATGAGTTAAAACGTTATCTTCCTAATTCTTTAGAAGAATATCATATGTACACGTACATTAAGGATCTTATTATGTTTTTATTTTCTTGCTTCAATATTTGATAAACCGATGGGTTTGGATGTGGTAATCCTCTATAAATAACTTTATTTCTTTTTGTACCTAACTTTTCGTTTTCTGCACAAAGATTAAGCTGATACTTCGGTCGCTCAGACAACTGTATTTCCGTGTTTTCCGAAAGAAAAGAGATAGCATCTTGACCATTTTCGAGAATAATATTATTAGCATCTGAGAATTTAATTTCCGGAACGGATTGGATATATAGTTTCTTATAAAATTGGTTGCTCTGATTGATAAAAGCATAACTTAACTGAGTTTTTTTTGCCGTGAAATTCAGCACATAACTTTTACCTGAATTGTTTAACAAATCTTCAATATTGAATGTTATTTTTACCACTTTTTTTGAGTCAGCAACTTCATTAAAAGTTTTTATTAAATCATAATTTTCAGCTCCCTTTATTACGGAAGAAGTTGTTGCACTGAAATATCCTATTTTACTATTTGGCCATTGCGTTATTTGATAAAAATTCTCATCCGCCGCTATAGTAAATTCAAATTCCTTTATCCCAGTTGCTTTGATTATATAATTCAAAAAAGTATTGCTGTTATTTTTACTAGAAAAAAACAGAGAAAAACCGTCATTATTAATTTTAGTTTTAAACTGGTATCTAGAAAAAACTTCCTTGGTATCATCTGATGGAATATAGCTCAATTCTTTGCAAACACCATCTTCATAATATGAATGATTTACCTTTAACTGAAATATTTTTTTATAATCACTTATCACCTTAATTAACCGTATTTGATGATTGATTAACTCCTGATATAAATTCTTTCACCTCGCTACCTCCAATGGTAATTAGTTTCATTTTATAAATTACCGAAGGTTGATATTTTGCCCCTAATGCACTCCATAGATTATGCATTTGCAAATAGTCATTTCCTGTTTGAAATTCGAATTCCAGTTTTTTTATTCCTTTAGGAATTAATGAATTCACACTTTTATCTATAGTTCCATAAGTTTGAAAAAAATGAATTGAAACATCCAAAAATTTTAATGTCTCCTCATAATCATCAAAACAGGAACTGACTAGTAGAAATAAATTATACTTTTCTTCTGTTGAAGTATGCTCAAACTTTCCATTATCAAGTCCTCTGTTTCTATTATAAAAAGGTTTGACAGTTTCCTGCTCAACATGAATAAGGGTTAGAACAACTTTATTTTTAATTTCTAAAGGAACTGTTCCATTTTGGTCTATAATTCTATCAAGTGCTACGATAGTATCATTTAAACCAAATTTTGACTTCAAAAATTGATCAAAAGTTAACTTAGTATATCGTAAAGCGCTTGCTATCATTATTAGTTTGCTTGGTTCATCTACAAAGTTAATTGGCAAGCAAGGTTCTTTCCCAATACCTACTGTCTACAATTCATATACAGTTACTTCTACAAGTCTTTTAAGCGTAGACAATTCATAGACATCGCGCTTTTTCAATGGAACAACATTAAAAGAGAAAAACATGATTTCTGTTCTAATCATACCTTTCCTTAAAACAGGTTAAAAGACCTATTGATATAAGAAAATAAATGTATTATTATAAAAACATTGGGATAAAAAGTATAACTATTGAGGTTATCTCAAAAAAGGAATTATATGGCTTAATGGATGTTATGTTATAGCAACAATAAGTTAATCAAATAATAAAAGCTTGTAGCTTTAAGGATTATAAGAACTCTTAGAATAAATTGATATAGCTCTTTAAATCTTGTTCCTTTTTCAATACCATCTTCTTCTTTAATCTATATTTATGAGTCCTTACGCTTTCTTGGTTAATTCCGAGGAGATTTCTTATGTCTTCGTTAGACATATTCATTTTTAGATAGCAACAATATTTCAAATCTTTAGAAGTAAGAGAAGGATATTTTAAGCTTAACGACTTTATAAAACCAGGATTTATATTTTCGAAATACACTTTAAAATCTTCCCAATGATTAGAGTTACCATCAAGTTTTATTTGATTAATAATAGAATTCAATTTTACTTTAATTTCAGAATCTACGAGCCCTCCTAATTCTCTTACTTTTTCCACTATATTCTTTAAAAGCTCTCTTTTTTGGTCAAGTTCAAGAACATATCTCGCTAGGTTTTTATTTTCATTTATTAAACTCAACGACTTCCCCTTATAATCTTTTGAAGGAGAATTGTTTTTCTCCACTTGACAATTAATCTGAAGTAAACTATTTACATTCGAAAGTAAATATTTTTTCTCTAAAGACTGTTCTAACGATAATGTTATGAGCGGTGTATTAATCTGAGAATAGTTTATATTTTCAAATCTATTAATTAAGCAAAGTACTTTAGGTAAAGTCTTCTCTTTCAAATTATTCAGTTTTGTAAGTTCGATAACATTATTTTTACAACTTACAATAATAAGCTCAGGTTTAAGCGATGACATTTGATCTAATAGGGATATAGAGTTAATTGTTAACTTGTTATACCCCTTTATACACTCAAGCGCATTCATTATTTTAGAAAGTGTTTTACTATAATCAGATACAATGATTATATATTTTTCTTTCATCATTAAGTGTAGTTTAGTTAGAATTTACTCTCAAACAAAATGAATTGCTCCATTTACGTTAGTTGTCTACAAATAGAACTATCATAGGTGAACTTTAGAACTATTTATAACCATTTCCATTTAAGTTAGTTAATTATTAAATCCCTTTAAAAGAAAATCTATCAGCGTTAAAATTTTGGGTAAGAGCGACCGTTTTTCCCTTATGAAATTTTTTAGTTTGAATATCATTTGAAATATAATTTGTAACATAAAGAATGTAAATCTTACTTTTGCCAAATGCGAATCGATATTATTACTGTAGAACCAGATTTATTAAGAAGTCCTTTTGAAAACTCAATGATGAAAAGAGCCATTGAAAAAAATCTCGCCGAAGTTCATCTTCATAATTTGAGAGAATTTGGCTTTGGAAATTATCGTCAAGTTGACGATTATCAATTTGGTGGTGGTGCAGGTATGGTTTTAATGATTGAACCAATAGCAAAGTGTATTGAGAAATTAAAAGCCGAAAGAGAATATGACGAAATCATTTATATGACTCCTGACGCTCCTACACTAAATCAGGCTACTGCGAATACTTTATCACTAAAAGAAAACATCATTATTTTAACAGGGCATTATAAAGGTGTTGATCAAAGAGTTCGTGATAAATATATTACCAAAGAAGTTTCTATTGGAGATTATGTTTTAACCGGAGGTGAATTAGCAGCTGCTGTTCTCTGTGATGCTGTAATTCGATTGATTCCTGGAGTACTTGGAGATGAAACTTCTGCCTTAACAGATTCTTTTCAAGATAATTTGTTATCACCTCCTGTTTACACTAGACCTGCCGAATATGAAGGTATGAAAGTACCAGAAGTTTTATTATCTGGAAACTTTCCAAAGATTGAAGAATGGAGAACTGAAAAGGCTTATGAAAGAACAAAGTCTATTCGTCCTGATTTACTTGATGAGTAAATACCATATCTTACAAGCTTATCTTAAAGATTTTCAATAAAAACAGCGTTTAAAACCATAATAGATAATTTGAACACAATAACCACATTCATTGAAAAAAATCCTGCAATAACCATTGTTATTGCTTTTCAGTTATTTAGATTTTGCTTACTTCCTTCTATGGGGCTAATGCCACAAGACGCTTACTATCATTTTTATGGTGAAAATCTTTCGTTATCATATTTTGATCATCCAGGAATGATTGGATATATGTTAAGAATGTTTACAATAACCTTTGGTAAATACGTTTTTGTGGTAAAACTGGCTAATTTCGTGGTTACCACATTAACTATTCTTAGTTTCTATAAATTATCAACGCTATTTTTATCTAAGGATAAAGTATTAAAATCTTTATTACTACTAATTTCAACCTTATTTATTTCGATATTATCGTTTAACTCTACACCTGATGTTCCGTTAATGCTCTTTTGGACTTTAAGTGTTTTGTTCCTTTATAGAGCTATTTTCGAAAACAAAAAAGCTTACTGGATTTATGCAGGAATTACCATGGGATTGGCTTTTGACAGTAAATACACGGCGCTATTACTTCAATTTGGGTTAATCGCCTTTATTTTATTTTCGAATAAAAAGAGAAAGCTGTTATTCTCTCCTTGGTTTTGGGCAAGTCTTGTTATTTCTGCATTAATTACTTTTCCAGTTTGGTGGTGGAATTATCAACATGATTTTGCTTCATTCTTATTCCAATCTTCAGAGAGAACCTCCTCAATGTCTGGATTCAAAATTCACCCTAAGTTTTTCTTTGGAGCTCTTGGTCATCAATTATTTTTATTATTACCAATCTTATTCTCAATCTTTTTGGTTTTCACCTTCAAATACGTAAAAAGAGCCCTTATAAAATTTAAATTACCAAGTACAAAAACATTGTTTTTATTAGCTTTTTTTATTCCTACATTTCTAGGATTTATGATTTTAACTCCATTTTACTGGGTAAAGCTAAACTGGTTAATGCCTTCGTATGTTACGGGAATTATCTTGGCTTCAATGTTTATTACAAGAAAACTTCTGAAAATCCAATTAATTATCTCAGTTGTTTTACATTTTTTAGTAGCACTTCAAGTAGTTTTTTATTTTGTTCCAGTCAAAAGTGATGATACTTGGGTAGGTTGGGAAGAATTAGCTTTAGAAACTCAAAAAATCCAAAATAAATATCCTGATTCATTTGTTTTTTCAGATGATAAATACAAAACGTCAGCTGTTCTTAATTTTTACATGAATGATAAAGTTTATGCTCAAAATATTATCGGAAAACACGCTTTACATTTTGATTATTTAGGAGATGATTTATCCACTTTAAATGGTAAAAATGCCATTTTCATCGATTCTGATACACGCTTTAAAAACGATAATAAAAAAGGAGAAATTAATCCTTTACTTAATAATTATTTTTCAAACGTTACTGAACTTGAACCTATAATTATTGAAAAAAACGGCAAAAAGCTGCGTAAATTCTGGGTGTTTTACTGCAAAGAATACAATGCTAACCCTTAATTAATAAGTAAAGAAACACATTCTTAACAACTTGATTATTTCTGCTTATTGGAAATACTTCAAGTAGCTTATATTCTTGATATTTATCTTGGTATACTTCCTTTGGACTTCTAAAATTTCGGCTATCAGTAATGTATAAGAACTCTTCATTATTTTTTATAGATGGTCGCTGTTTATTTATCCAATAATACTTATGAATATTCTTAAGTTCCCCTATTCCGTATACATTCATATTATTAGGTCGAGCCAGGTAATAATCTATATGTGCTGCTGGAAACCATTTATCTGAAACTATCGGTAGGTTTAAAAGCTTTTTATCCATCAAATAATTAGAAACCTTCTTTGATGCTTGTTCCCAACCATACATATCCAAGATCGCATCATTCCTCCCATACATTTCTTTATTCGTATTTCCCTTCTGAGAAGAAAACCATCCGTTATTAATCCATACCGAAGCTAAAAGACAGAGCATAACAAAAAATGTGAACCCAATCTTTAAATTTCTTGCTAGCTTTTTCTTCCTTTCAAGAAAAACTGCTAATAAAGGTAAAATTGTTATATACGACAAGGCAGACCAATGAGGTAAGGTGTCTCTAAACAATGATAGGTATAGTGTTACAAATATTAACGGAAGACTAAAAAACAAGAACATCCATAAATACTCCCTTTGAATAGTGAACTTCTTTTTAAGAATTCCAATAAACATAAAAATAATCATTACATATACATAAGGATTATTGTAAAGAATTTGCCCTAACCATTCCCGCAAAAAAGAGTGCCTGTTAAACTTAAAACTAAACAAAGAAACTCTATCATTATGAAATGAATAACTAATAAAATCATTATTGTAATTCCATAAAACGATGAGAGCAATAAATGAAATCGGAAAAATCAATGCTACATACAAGCTCCAATCCTTTAACCAATCTTTATTAATAAAAATTATATAAAGTAGGACTCCAAGCAATAGAAACACTCCTTGATATTTTGAATAAATTGCGCAACCAATAAAAAAGAAACCTAAAAAAAGTTTCAATCTCGAATTCTTGGCAGGTACTTTCGGTAAAGCTTGAACTAGGCAGTAAAAACTCAACAACCAAAAAAGTAACAACGGAGCATCTGGAAGAATAAATAAACCTGAAATTATGAATCCGTAAATACTTATATTGTATAACAAAACTGAAATAAAACCAGTTCTTTCGTCTCCGATATAACTTCCTATTAAAAATACCAGGTACATTGAAATACTTGCTGGTAAAATTGCGGCTAACCTAATTGCAAGTTCACTATCAAAAAATAAGTCAAAAGTAAAAAACTGAATAAAAAACCCCACAAATGGAGGGTGGTCGAAATGGCTTAGATCTGGATATTTAGCATACAACCAATAATACACTTCATCATTTCCAAATTCTAATTGATTTGCTAGAATAATTCTAGCGAATGTACTTACACCTATTAACAACAGAACGGCTTTCTTATAATCCATTCCTCTTAATGAATTGTTTTAGGTTTATTAAAAATAGCCATACTTAGAAACCCAATTAGAATTCCGATAAACGATCCAACAAAAACGTCAATTAAAAAGTGCTGAGATAGATACACTCGTGAGAGTGCTGCTATAATAGCTAGCGAAAACCATAAATACTGAGATTTGCATTTCGTAAAATATAAAGACAAAATAGTAAAAATGGTAAATGCGGTAATTGTATGTCCCGAAGGAAATGAATTCCATAATGCTATTTTAACCCCATCAACCAAGTGTAATACATCTTCCCCTAAAGCACCAACAGGTCTTGCTATTCCTTTAAAAACAACCTTCTTTAATAAATGAGTAACAAGAAGCGTTAATATTCCTCCTACCAAAAAAACCAATGCCATTTTACGCTTTACAGATAAAAATACTAGCACTAACACTCCAAACATTACTCCATCTCCAATATGAGTGGCATATTTAAAAAACACATCGAAAAAGGAACTATGAAATTTATTTGTAATAGTATGTAGAGTAAATTTATTCACTAGCATCACTAAGAAAAATGAAATCAGAAAAAACACACCATACATAATATAGGTTTGTACTCGAATAGATATTATCAAATCCCATAAAATGTTTTTGATTTTATAAATGCCTCTTTTAGATTGTTTTCTTTGTTTTTGATTTGATTTTAATACTAAGCTGGTATTCATTTTCCTTTACTTTTAAATAGATTGTAAATCTATATAAGGAAGATTGCCACTGTTTTAAAATATTCTTAAGGAAGTTTAAAGAATTCAACCTAATTAACTTTAGCGCAACATTTTATTAAAAACCTATTGAAATTAAAATAACTTAAAAATAATTTAACTCTTAGGTTTATTATATAGAAAAAAGTCATAAATTTGCACGCACAAAATCAACCTCTGACGAGAATCGTGAATGTTGTTTTTCGTAAAACCATAAAATATAGATTAAAATGGAATCTTTAGTAAAATTTGTACAAGACGAATTTGTAGCAAAAAATGACTTACCAGAATTTGCTGCTGGTGATACAATAACAGTTTATTACGAAATTAAAGAAGGGAATAAAACACGTACTCAGTTCTTTAGAGGTGTTGTTATTCAAAGAAGAGGTAATGGTAGCTCTGAAACATTTACTATTAGAAAAATGTCAGGAACTATTGGTGTTGAGCGTATTTTCCCAGTAAACTTACCTTCAATTCAAAAAATTGAAGTTAATAAAAGAGGAAAAGTTCGTAGAGCACGTATTTACTACTTTAGAGGTCTTACTGGTAAAAAAGCAAGAATCAAAGAAAGAAGAAACTAAACACAAGTTTATATTTTCAGAAAAGCGCAGTTTGTACTGCGCTTTTTTTATTAACAAAAGTTAACAACCCCGGTTCATAACTTATTAATAACTAAACAGTTAAAATAGAAGTAAAAATCACGTTAAGTTTGTATCTTTGAAATATAAAGATCTTTATCATATAAATTTTAGGTAAACTTTTGTTCTTTTTTTAACAAATGAGAAGGATAGTAACAATACATTTTTATTCATAAGATGAATTAGTTGTATATCTTGATTTAAGTAATAATAGTTATTGAATTAATGAAAAGAGTTACCTAATATAGGAGCCGCAAGGTTCTATAAAATAGCTAAACCTACTTAAGTTTAACTATTTTAAAAAAGCCATATTAAAACCCAAAAATTTTAATATGGCTTTTACTTTTATCAACAAATCCTCAAAAAAGCCTTTAACAATTATTATAAAATCAATAAAACCACTGAATTAATAATAATTTTGCATCAAAAAATTCGCAGGTTATTCATAAATTTGCCTGACTTCAAAATAATTAATTTAATTCTTACTTATGAGCAATACGGCTAAAATCATGTATACCAAAACGGATGAAGCTCCAGCGTTAGCAACTCGTTCGTTTTTACCTATAGTAAAAGCTTTTACAAAATCATCGAATATAGAAATTGAAATTAAAGATATTTCATTAGCAGGACGTATTCTTGCTAATTTTTCTGACTTATTACCAGAAGACCAAAAAGTTGAAGATGCTTTAGCTTTTCTTGGCGATTTAGCAACAAAACCAGAGGCTAATATTATTAAACTTCCAAATATTTCGGCTTCTGTACCTCAATTAAAGGCTGCAATAAAAGAATTACAAGATCTTGGTTTCGCTCTTCCTGAATACCCTGAAGAAGTAACCAATGATGACGAGAAAGCTATTTTAGACCGTTATAATAAAGTAAAAGGTTCTGCTGTGAACCCAGTTTTACGTGAAGGAAACTCTGATAGAAGAGCACCTAAGGCAGTAAAGAATTACGCTAAGAAAAATCCTCATTCAATGGGTGCTTGGAGTTCTGACTCTAAGACACACGTTGCTACAATGACAGATGGTGATTTTGCACATAATGAAAAATCTGTAACATTAGATAAAGGTACAGATGTTAAAATAGTTCATACGGATGCTAATGGAAATTCAACCGTTTTAAAAGAAAAAGTTTCTTTATTAGACGGAGAAGTTATTGATGCCTCTGTAATGAACAAAAAGAAACTTATCGCATTTTTAGAAGAGCAAGTTACTGATGCGAAAAACGATGGAGTTCTTTTCTCTTTGCATATGAAAGCTACCATGATGAAGGTTTCTGATCCTATTATTTTTGGACATGCAGTAAGAGTATTCTTTAAAGATTTATTTGAAAAGCATGGTGAAACATTTGAAGAAATTGGTGTTGACGTAAATAACGGATTTGGTAACTTATTAAGAAACTTAGACGAAGTTTCCGATGAAAAGAAAGCTGAAATATTAAAAGATATTGAGGCTATTTATGCGAGCAACCCTGATCTTGCTATGGTAAATTCTGACAAAGGAATTACCAACCTACATGTTCCTTCTGATGTTATTATTGATGCTTCTATGCCTGCTATGATCCGTACTTCAGGTCAAATGTGGAATAAAGAAGGAAAAACTCAAGACACGAAAGCTGTGATTCCTGACAGTTCTTATGCAGGACTATATCAAGAAACAATTGATTTCTGTAAAAAGAATGGAGCTTTTGATCCAACTACAATGGGAACTGTTCCTAATGTTGGTTTAATGGCAAAGAAAGCTGAAGAATATGGTTCTCACGACAAAACTTTTGAAATAGCTTCAAACGGTAAAGTTCAAGTTTTAGATAGCAACAACAATGTTCTTATTGAACATGACGTTGAAGAAGGAGATATTTGGAGAATGTGTCAAACAAAAGATGCTCCTATTCAAGATTGGATTAAATTAGCTGTTTCAAGAGCAAGAGCTACTGGATCGCCTGCAGTTTTCTGGTTAGGTAAAAATAGAGCTCATGACGCTGAAATCATTAAGAAAGTAGAGAAATATTTACCTAATCATGATACTTCTGGGTTAGAAATTAAAATCTTATCTCCAGTAGAAGCTACTAAATATACTTTAGAAAGAGTTAAAGCAGGTGAAGACACAATTTCCGTAACAGGAAACGTTTTACGTGATTACTTAACTGACCTCTTCCCTATTCTTGAGCTTGGTACATCTGCAAAAATGTTATCAATTGTTCCTTTAATGAATGGTGGTGGTTTATTTGAAACTGGTGCTGGTGGTTCTGCTCCAAAGCATGTTGAGCAATTAACAGGGGAAAATCACTTACGTTGGGACTCTCTTGGTGAGTTTTTGGCTTTAGCTGTTTCTTTAGAACACTTATCTGAAGTAAATAATAACCCAAAAGCTAAAGTACTTGCCGACTCATTAGATTTCGCTACTGGAAAACTTTTAGAAAACAAAAAGAGTCCTTCAAGAAAGACTGGTGAATTAGATAATAGAGGTTCTCATTTTTACTTAGCTCTATACTGGGCAGAAGCTTTAGCTACACAAGATTTAGATAATGAATTAAGATCTCAATTTGAGGGTATCGCTAAAAGTTTAGCTGAAAGTGAAGCTACTATTGTAGAAGAACTAAACTCTGTTCAAGGTGTTAGTGCAAATATTGGTGGTTATTATGAACCAAACGATAAACTTGCTGATGCTATTATGAGACCAAGTAACACATTCAATTCAATTATTGATAATATAAACGTTGCTGTTTCTTAATACAGAGATTACAATATAAAATAAAAAAGGAATCAAATTTGATTCCTTTTTTATTTTATATCTATTGTATCATTACTTATGCATCGTTACAACTCTCTGTGGTAATGGAGCTTCATAACCAGCACTACCTAAAGCTTCAACTATTTTTTGCCTGGTATCCCAATACACATCCCAATAGTTTTCACTTTTCACATATGGTAAAGCTAACAATTCAACACTATTCTCTCCCAGATTATTAACAGCAACTCTCGGCTGCATCCCTTCTATTTTCAATACATTAATATCTTTAACCAAAACATCAAGTACTATATCTTTTGCTTTAGAAATATCAGCACCATATCGAATTGCGAATGGCATATCTATACGCAAACTCCCTACAGTTGATAAATTGGTTATTTTTCCTGCAGTAATTGCTGAATTAGGTATAATCTCAGTTTCTTTTTGAAAAGTTTCAATAACGGTTACAAAAACAGATATCTCCTTCACAAAACCAAAAGCGCCATTTGTCTTTATTAAATCTCCAACTTTAAAAGGTCGGAAAATTAACAACATAATACCTGAAGCTAAATGCCCTAACGAACCATTAAATGCTGCACCAATCGCAACACCTACACCAGCTATTAAAGCCGCAAAAGTCGCTATTGGAACCCCAACTATTCCCGCTATTGAAATAATAAGTAATGCCTTCAGCACAAACCCTAAAAGAGTAACTAAAAAAGGCCTTAGCGTTTCATCCACATGTTTTGACTCAAAGGCACGAGAAACCGCTTTCATAATAAATCGGATTATCCACAACCCAATTATCAGCGCAGCTAGTGCTCCAAGAAGTTTAAGTCCCCAATCACCAATACCAGCAGCAATAGAATTATAAAAGTTGGTTAAAGAATTTTGTATTGTTTCCATTATACTTTAATTTTTTGTTTTTACATATAGTATGACCCCTCTTTTTTTTGTTGGTCACTTTAAGAAATTTAATACTTCAGTAAAGTGAATATTTGTAACTTTGTTCTATGACATTTATAAAGACAACAGAACAAGATTCTAACTACAATAATTTAGAAAAAAAAGAGCTTTTGGAAATCCTTAGTGATATGAATCGTGAGGACAAAACGGTTCCAATCGCTGTTGAAAAAGCTATCCCTCAAATTAAAGCACTCGTTACCCAAATTGTTGCTAAACTTAAAAACGGTGGTAGACTTTTTTACATTGGAGCAGGAACAAGCGGCAGACTCGGTATTGTTGACGCAAGTGAATGTCCACCTACCTTTGGTGTTTCTCATGAACTTGTAGTAGGGTTAATTGCTGGAGGAGATCAAGCCATTCGTAAATCCGTTGAGTTTGCCGAAGACTCAAAAACACAAGGATGGAAAGATCTATCAGAACACGATATTAACGACAATGATGTTGTTATTGGAATAGCAGCTTCTGGAACAACACCTTATGTTATTGCTGCTCTTGAAAAATGTAATGAAAATAACATTATCACTGGATGCATAACTTGTAATGATAAAAGCCCATTAGCATTAACCGCTCAATTCCCAGTTGTCGTAATTGTTGGACCAGAATATGTTACAGGTAGTTCAAGAATGAAAGCAGGAACAGCACAAAAGTTAGTTCTTAATATGATTTCTACTTCAACTATGATTCAACTTGGGAAAGTAAAAGGCAATAAAATGGTTGATATGCAGCTTTCTAACAATAAACTTGTAAAAAGAGGTATTGACATTCTCAAGTCTGAACTCAACATCGAAGAACTTGAAGCCGAAAACCTCTTAAAAACTCATGGAAGTGTAAGAAATGCCCTGAAAAATTTTAAACAAAAATAATACTATGGAAAAAGGTTTTAGAAATACACTTATCCTTCTTTTTTTGCTAATATTATCCCCCATATTATTAAATATTTCGTTTAAAGCTTTGAGAGTTTTTACAACATCTCCAAAAATATTTATTGCTTATTCTTTATTTATTCTAAGTATTTTCTTAACTTTATATACAATATATTTCGGATTTAAAACAATAAAAACCATTTTAGATTCTCTTTTCAAAGAATAAAGAACGTTAATTTGAAGTATAGTAAAAAGTACCATAAAATCTTTAATTGGGAGTATTGGCCATCGTCATTTTTCTACATCCCCAATCTTCCCTATGCATTTTATTTGGCATGGAGAGCAAAGAAACTCACCTTTTTCACAGCTGCAAATCCAAGCATAAAAAGCTCTGGTAATGGTACCGAAAGTAAGTATGAAACAATACAGTTAATCCCAGAAGATTTAAGACCAAAGTCTTTACTTGTTAAACCTAATACCAGTTTCAACTCTGTTCTTGAAGATTTAAATAGAAATAAAATTATCTTCCCATTAATAGCGAAACCTGATATTGGATTTAGAGGATTGCTGGTAAAAAAAATAAAATCTGAAAGCGAATTAAAAAATTATTTAGAGAAGTATAAAATTGACATCATTATTCAGGAATACGTTGACTTAAATAATGAATGTGGTATTTTCTATGTAAGAAACCCTAAAGCTGAAAAAGGTAAAATAACATCAATAACCTTAAAGAAGTTTCTTTCTGTTAAAGGAGATGGGGTTACTAAATTAAAAGATCTTGTTTTGAACGATGATAGGGCCAAACTCTATTTTGATATTATTTGTCAAACTAAGTTTTCTGAATTGGAAAAAATCCCTGCGAAAAATGAATCGATAAAACTGTCTGTTATAGGAAATCATTGTAAAGGAACTCAATTCATAAATGGCAATTATTTGATTAGTCAGAAGCTTCATGACACCTTTGATAAAATAAATAAATCAATTAATGGATGGTATTACGGACGTCTTGACATCAAATACAACTCCTTCGAAGAACTTGAAAGAGGAGAAAATATAAAAATACTGGAAATTAACGGCATCATTGCTGAACCCACTCACATATATGATAGTGAGAACTTTACCTACCTAGAAGCCTTAAAAGAAATTCGAAATCACTGGAAAAACCTATACAATATATCTACTACAAACCATAAAGCATTAAAGATTCCTTACAAAAATACAAGAGAATTTTCAAAGGAAATCTTACAGTTAAAAAACTATATATCAACTATTAAAAATATAATTTAAACCCTATATTTGTGACTATTTAAAGAAAACAACGTCTAAATATTATATAACCCCTTATATCTACTGGAGCCATCTCAACTTCGGTGGATTAATAACGTGATATTATGAAGAGAATTATTATTTTATTTGCTCTGATTTTTACATCAATTGCTAGTACCTTAGGTCAAGTAAAAATTGGAGACAATCCCAACGTAATTAATGGAAGCTCTGTTCTAGAACTTGAAAGTAGTGATAAAGTACTTGTCATTACTCGAGTTACTGATGCTCAGATGAATTTAATTTTCCCTTTGGAAGGAGCAATTGTCTACAATACCGATCAGGACTGTATTTACCAATATGGAAATATGACCTGGACAAGTTTATGTGATCAAGTTGGAAGTAGACCTCTCGAATTTGATACCAACACCAACATATTATCATTAGGTGATTGGGGGCAAGTTAATTTGAGCTCACTAATTGATGATGCCGATAATGATCCTACAAACGAAATTCAAGTACTAACTTTCGATAATACTACGAATACATTAAATTTAGTTAATGGAGGTAGTGTAAATTTAGGTGACATTATAAGTGACATTGAAACCATTACAACAATTGTCGAAAATAATAATGGAACATTTACATATACTAATGAAAGTGGTACTCCAACCGTTATTGATGTTAAAAACCTTGAAACACTAACATCTATTGTTCTTAATAATGATAATATCAATATTGATTATACCGATGAGGATGGGGTTACAACTCAATTAGACCTTACTAATGTTGTTAGAAACCTTGAAACCTTAACAACTATTACTGAAAATGCTAATGGTACCTTTACTTATACCGATGAAAATGGAGGAACTACCGATATTGATGTTAAGAATCTTGAAACGCTTACTACAATTGCTCTAAATGCAGATAATACAAACATCGATTATACTGACGAGGATGGGGTTACAACTCAATTAGACCTTACCAATATTGTTAGAAATCTTGAAACTTTAACAACTATTGCTGAAAACGCTAATGGTACCTTTACTTATACCGATGAG
>NZ_CAZEQU010000013.1:0-3131 GCF_964513065.1 Tenacibaculum xiamenense | reverse complement strand
CAACCTAGTGAATTGGGCTATAGCCAGTTTCAAAGGTTCATTGGATCTAGGAATGCTAGCGAGTACTTCTATCAATTTTGACTTATCGATTTTTGAGATATTTACTTCATTAGCATCAGGAGCAAAGATTGAATTAGTAGATAATTTATTATCACTAGTAGAAGATTCAGAAGTTTCTGTTTCACTTATAAACACCGTACCAAGTGTTTTACAAGGAGTCTTAGAATCAGGAAAATTACCTGAAACGGTAAAAACGATTAACCTTGCAGGTGAGCCATTATTACCAAGTTTGGTAGATCGTATTTACAAAGAAAGTTCAGTAGAAACCATCTATGATTTGTACGGACCTTCAGAAGCGACTACCTATAGCACGTTTATCAAAAGAGAATTAAACGGAGTTCAAACCATTGGACGTCCAATAGCCAATACTCAGATTTATATTTTAAGCGAAGGAGAAGAATTAGTACCAGTAGGCGTTGTAGGAGAATTATGTGTAGGAGGAAAAGGAGTTGCCAGAGGATATTTAAACAGAGAAGAACTAACCAATGAAAAATTCGTTCAGAATCCATTCAAGGAAGGAGAAAGAATTTACAAAACAGGAGATTTAGCTCGTTGGTTAGCTGATGGAACGTTAGAATATGTAGGAAGAAAGGATTCACAAGTAAAGGTTAGAGGATATAGAATTGAATTAGGAGAGATAGAAACAGCTTTAGCGGTTATAGACAATATTCAAAACAGTTGTGTGCTAACCAAAGAAGATATAACAGGAAGCAAACGATTAGTTGGATATGTAGTTGCAGAAGGAGAATTCAACAAAGAAAAAGTTCAAGCCGAATTAAAAGAGAGCTTACCAGAATACATGGTGCCTAGTTTATGGGTTGAACTAGAAGAAATGCCATTAACCGCCAGTGGGAAGTTAGACAGAAAGGCTTTACCAGAGCTAGATGGATCACTATTATCAACCAAAGCTTATGTGGCTCCAAGAACTGTAGTAGAATCACAAATTGCTAGAATTTGGCAAGACTTATTAGGCTTAGAGAAAGTAGGTGTTTATGATAACTTCTTTGAATTGGGAGGTCATAGTTTACTAGTGGTTCAATTAATTTCAAGACTGCAAAAACTTGAATTATACATAGAGGTTAAAGATATTTTCGCTAATGCAACCATTGCAGAGATTGCAGAGAAATTATCATCAGAAACTCCAGTATATCAAGTTCCAGAGAATGGAATTACTCTAGAAGTAGAGCATATTGTTCCAGCGATGGTTCCATTATTAGACTTCAGTCAAGAAGATATTGATACAGTCGTATCGAAAGTTCCTGGTGGTGTTTCCAATATTCAAGATATCTATCCATTATCATCATTACAAGAAGGAATCCATTTCCATTATTTGATGAGTAATGAAGAGCAAGGAGATACTTATATATTATCTAATCTATTATCATTTAAAGACAAGGCAAAACGTACTTTGTTTATTGAAGCACTTCAATTTGTAGTAAACAGACATGATGTATTAAGAACTTGTATTGTAAGTGAAGGCTTGCCTAAAGCAGTACAAATAGTAAGACGTCAAGCTAATTTATCTGTAGAGGAGCTAGTGTTCAATAATACAGCAGATGTTCTAGCCGAACTGGAGCAATTAACTACACCTGGAAATCAATGGATAGATGTATCTAATGCTCCGTTGTTACAGTTAAAATCAGCAGACGATGAAAAGAATGAAAACTATTATTTAATTATCAATCAACATCACTTGGTTTTAGATCACGTAGGTTTAGAAAGAGTGATTTTCGAAATAGAGCAATACTTATTAGGAAACAAAGAAAGTCTTCCAACGCCAGTATTGTATCGTGATTTTATTGCACATACCTTACATTCACAAGCAACGAATAATGATGAAGATTATTTCAAAGCATTGTTAGGGGATATTGAAGAACCAACATATCCTTTTAACCTAACCAATGTTCTAGAAAATACTAGAGAGATAAAAGAAACTGAGATCAGATTACCAAAAGAGCTGAGTGAAAAAGTTAGAGCTGTTGGAATTGATTTAGGTATGAGTCCTGCGGTAATCTTCCATGCAGCTTATGGAATTGTTGTGGGAAGATGTAGTAACTCAGACTATGCATTATTTGGATCACTATTCTCAGGTCGTTTACAAGGGGCATCTGGAGCCGCAGAATCTTTAGGTTTGTTTATAAACACCTTACCATTTTTAACAAAACTGGAAGGAAACATTACAGAATATGTTCAAAAGGTGAAAAAAGGATTAAACGAGTTATTACCTTATGAGCAAACTCCATTGTCAAATATTCAGAATTGGAGTGATATTTCTAATGAAATTCCGTTGTTCAGTGCTCTTTTAAATTACCGTCATTCTATATACGCATCTCATAATCAAGATGCTTCACAGGAAAATGACTTAGGAATAACCCTTGTTGGAGGTCACGAAAGAACGAATTACCCACTTACTTTAAGTGTTGATGATTATGGAATTGATTTCGGATTAACTGTACAGATTGAAGAGCATATTGATGCGACTCGTATCTTAGATTATATGCAAGAAACTTTAGAGCAATTATTAGAAGGATTAACTTCTGAAAAAGCTATTAAAGTTACTGATACAGCAATTTTACCAAAAGAGGAACTAGAATTACTAAATAGCTTCAATGATACTTATGCTGAGTATCCATTGGATAAAACATTGGTTGATTTATTTGCAGAGCAAGTAGCTAAAACACCTGAGGAGATAGCAGTTGTTTTTGAAAATGAAGCATTGACCTTTGCAGAGTTAGACGAGCGTTCAAATCAGTTAGGACACTACTTACGTGAGCAAGGTGTTGAGCCAGATACTTTAGTTGGGATCTGTATTGAACGAAGTATTGAAATGCTAGTAAGCATTTTAGGGATCTTAAAATCAGGAGGTGCTTATGTACCAATCGATCCAGAATATCCAGAAGATCGTATTGAGTATATGCTCACTGATGCTGATATCAAATTGGTATTGACTAGTGAAAAAGTTACTTCAGAAGTATTAGGAGAAAGAGAAGGTATAACTGCCATAGCTTTAGATAGTCAATGGGAGACGATAGCGAATTACTCTAAAGAAGCTTTAATTCCAGTAGTATCTC
>NZ_CAZEQU010000012.1:1015-13955 GCF_964513065.1 Tenacibaculum xiamenense | reverse complement strand
CCTTAGTGGCTCTATTAGTCTTAGAAAATTTCATAATAAATTATTAGCTGTTTTTAAGCAATTTGTTAATATTCTTTTTTTACAATTTTAGAAGTAAACTCCTAGCAATTAATTTGTTATAAAATTAGATTATTATTTCGGTTTTCCAAAAAAAACAACACTTTATTATTTTGAAAAATTGCAAAATCATTAACAACATCACTAATTTATTGCTATTACATCAAGTATTGAGTATATTTTATTTATTGTTGGTTTGCTTACTATTAACCGCCACTAACTGCAAACTAGCGGGCGTGAGGGGGAAATAATAATGCTGAACTCTTCAAAGATTATGAGGCACTTAAAAGGTTTCAAGATATTTCTAAGTTTAACCCAGAAGATAAAAAGTATATACTTTATACTATTGATGCCCTTATCAAAAATGCAAAACTTAAATCAATCGCATAAAAAAACTACCAAGCAAATAATCCTTAGTAGTTTTCTATTTTTTGATTTTTTTAATTCTTTACAAATCCCATATTTACTATTAATTCACCTAATAGGAGACAATAGAACCTAAAAATAATTTGTAAGAGGCCTACTCTTTTGACAGGATGAAACTTATTTCTTGTAAGCCACTATTAAATACGGTTCTAATTTATAGTCTTTATTTAGTAAACTCATAGCATTATCATAACCTATAGACTCTTTTTTTAGTTTAGAATTTACTCTTCTTTTTATTTTTCCTAAAATTGAAAAAAAGAGTGAACGAATCTCTAATAACCTCGTTTTAAAACTTCTTTTCATAGGTATATTGCTAATATTCTTTGATATTTTTATTCTAAAATCACGCGACTCCATTAGATTCAACCAGTCTTCTATAGATTTATACTTCCCGTTGGCTTGAATAATACCGAACTTCTCTTTTACAAACGCATTAACAGAATTTATTTTATCTTGATCTGTATTTGGCGACCATAACAGTTCATTTATACAGAGAACCCCATTAGTTTTTAACACTCTAGACAATTCCGACAACATGCTTACCAAATCTTCACCTTCCTGAATACTTAATACAGATTCTACGTAAATTTTATCAAAAAAATTTGACTCAAATGGAATACTATTATCAATGTTTAATAAATTCAGATTTACACAATCCTTTACTCCACAGAAACGAAGTCTCGCTAATGCCTTTTTCAACATTAGAGGGCTTTTCTCCAAGCCATAAAGCTTAACTTTCTTTGTCAAAGTTAAAATTTTAATAAGTGTAGAACCTGTTCCAAACCCTAATTCTAAAATGGTTTCATTTTCTTTTATATCCAACTCACTTAACAAGATATCTGTTGAAGCTTCACCTTTAGGATGAATAAAACCGCTATTAATTTTTGACAAATAGTTTAAATATTGATTCTGAGCCATATCGTAACAAAGAAAGTAATTTTTTTATTATTTTTCAACTAACTTTTCTTTCAAAATCTTATTTTCTTCTTCTAGTGTTTTAACTCTTTTGTTTAATTCTATCATATACAATGTCAATTCTTCTATTTTTTGAAGAAGCTTCGAGTCCATTTCACCAAGTAACACCCCATTTGTTTCTACTTCTTTAGCTGACGGAATATCTTTTAAATGCCCTTTAGACTTTATATGGTCTTCCACTTCCTCTAAGGTAGGAAGGTCATAGGTGTCTTCAAAAACAAAATCTGACCAACCTGTCTCTACTTTTATTTCTTTTGCTCTTATTTTACCATTAACCGCTAATTTCCATAAACCTGGATTATCAGTCCCTATACCAATATTACCTATTGGAAACAATACTTTATCTACATTTATACCACTACCTCTTACTATTTTAAATGCCTGGTTTACTGCAGAGAAATCATCTTTTTCTGTTATAATAGTAAAATCTCCGTTAACTGCCGAAATCCCCCATAGCCCTCTATCCTCAGATTGAGATGAATTATTTAAAAAAATATTTGTATAAGCCCCACCTTCATACCAAGCATGAATAAAAGGTGGTAATGAAGTTTTATTTCCAACAATAAGTTGATTCATTTTTGTTGTGCCATTAACCTCTAATTCTTCCTGTGGCAAAGTAGTATTTACACCAACTTTACCTGAAGATGGAAATGTATTTTGTGACATCGCAACATAACTAATAAATGAGATTATTAATGTAATTAGTTTTTTCATTTTTGATCAATTTTAAATTAAAATATTCTTATGTTATTCTGACTTTCAAATATCTTGAAAGAACTTAGCAATAATTATTATTAATTCTAGCAGAGGAACAACAACTCTTTTATTTTTTAACTCTATAACAAATCACTGTTAGTGTACCTTACTTTAGCATTACAAATATAAAACATGGAAATACCACGACGTTCAGTAAATTCCTTCTCTGTAAACACTTAAACTATATTAGTTGAATAGTGCTTAGTAGTTTTCTCTTATAAAAGAAATTCTCCTTGCTTATTTTTACCTCCCCACTTATTTCATAATATATCAATTTCATAATAATGAGGTTTTTAATTTATTTATATTAGCATTAAAAGAGCTCTTGTATTTCACCGAAATATCTATATAAAATTACTTACTCATATCCCCCTAGTTACAAACTAGCAATAGTCGTTACTTTGGCATACTTTCGCCAGTAGTGGAGTAAAAGCATTAAGTTTGGGTTGAGATAGACCTCTCGTTAGAGTAAAAACACTTCCTATAAAGCCTTGAGGAAACATCAAACTTAAGATGCAATGCACACCGATAAAGCCTTTGTGGCTCTATTAGTCTTAGAAAATTTCATAATAAATTATTAGCTGTTTTTAAGCAATTTGTTAATATTCTTTTTTTACAATTTTAGAAGTAAACTCCTAACAATTAATTTGTTGTAAAATTAGATTATTATTTCGGTTTTCCAAAAAAAACAGCATTTTATTATTTTTAAAAATCACAAAACCCTTGCTGACTCCTTTAAATTTACTGTTGTTTACTTACTCATAAACGCCACTAGTTACAAACTAGCGGAAGCACTTACTTTGGTATACTTGCGCCAGCGAGTGGAACAAGATAAAATTTTTATGGTTATAGAATAGACGCACTAATCCATGACTTTAACGCTAAAAAAAGCTTACTACTAAGCAACAAAAAACTACCTCATAATTTAATGTAAGGTAGCTTCTTTTTTAACTTCTATTTTTGCAATTACAAATGGCTAATAATAGTTATAGTTTCTTTTTAAAATTCCTTTTATCTCTTGCCATTACGCTATCGCTAAATGCCAAGGTGCGGGTTAATCTCTAAATTCTTATTATAAAGCATCCTATTATACTTTACTGACACAGTCTCTAAAATATTAACTAAAAAATCAATAACCTTCGAATTATTTGATTCAATAATATAAGGCATTGAGTCAGATAATACTTGTTTTTTTTCAAGTATCTCTTCCTTAAAATTCAAATGAACCAAAGTGTTAACAAGCTCAAACTTGACATAGTTTTCTTCCTTTATCTTATCCAAAAAACTATCTAACCCAATTATCGTTTTTTCAAACATTAAAAGATCATTCTGATGCTTTAATTTAAACTCCAAGTCTACCATAACTTCTAAAAACCTAGGGTCTAACATTTTTTTGCAAGAAACACCAATATATTCAAAAGTTTTAAAAAATCTATCCGCAACTATTTCTCTCTCCGTAACTATAATAAAGGAGTCATAAGTGTTATTAAAATAGCTAACATGTACACTTTCTTCTGAAAAATAAATCTCCCTTAAATCAAATACATCGTATGATTCAATTCCTTTATTCTCTTTTATTCGTTTAATAACATCTTCAAGAATAACCTCTTCTTTTTCAAAAAAACTGGGAAAATTCTCTCTTGTTAAATGAAATGCCATAAAATCTAAAAAAGACAATCTCTTATAACTACTATCTTTTTTAAAAACCTGATATACATAACAATGGTTAGTCCAAATTGGATTATTGTTTTCTATATCTCTGGAGTCATAATAATCGGACACTTCCAAATAAACGACATCTTCTAAATCTAATCGCCTTATTAAGGTAACGTTCCGTAATAATTTATCTATTATCAATTCTAAATTCATAAACTTATTTATCTTCTAGAAGCATTACTCTTATTCCTTTAATTCTATCTTTTAACCATTTCCAGTCATACATAATTCCTCCTTCTTTCTGAACATCTAAGATTTATTTACCACAAATCATTCTCTTTTACTGAATTCGTTACATGTCCTTAATATTTATTATTAAATTTAGGATCCCATTCAACAATAACTATTGCGTTTTTTAGCCCATTTATTCAAACTTTCAGGTTTAATTAGTACAACACCAGATTCCCTGTTTTCTTTAGAAAGATCCTTTTTACTTTGCGTAACACAACTTTTACATAAACTATTAGACATATTATCTCCTAAAATACGTTAATTACTTGCTCATAGCAACCACGAGAAAGTTTCTCATGGAAGCGAGACTATGATTATCTTACTCTTGAAATACAAAGAACTACCTCAATTAACCCAAATTAAGGTAGTCTTGATATTTACTGTTGTTTTACTTACTCATACCCGACACTAGTTACAAACTATCGGGAGCGAGGGTAGCCATTACTTTGACATACTAGCTCCATCAGGGCTTACTCCTAAAAACTAAAGTTCCTCTTTGGTATTTTTGTAAATCTTCAATGCGTACGGTATTCTTATACTTATCTAGCACGTCTTTATGAATCAAAGAGTTGTCTAAAGGTTTGTGTTCTCTATAGTTCTTACCTTTGAAGCTTACCACATCTAATCCTACTTCTTCACATAAGTCTAAATAAAAAGGAAAAGTAAGTCGATTCGTAAAAGCTATGGGGTTACGAGTCCAAAAGTTCCAGAACTTATCTGAATACCTTAAAAAATTAAACTCTGAGATAGAGCGGTCTTGAAAAAAACCTGGATTTGCAAAGTGATCAATAAAATTTATGGTATGTACACCGTAACCATCATTAGACAGCCACTTTTCCATTTTTTTAAATAGAGCTTCTAATGTTTTTTTATCGATATGTTCAAAAACTACTTGCGAATAAATGTAATCAAACTTATAATTTAGTGCATCTATATCATCAAATGTATATTTAGGTAGATATGTAATTCGGCAATAATCAAGCAATTTATTCATTGATGTAAATGACAGTAGTGTATTAATTTTTTCTTCCAGCTCACCTTCTTCATAAATGCTATTTTTCATCACGATAGCTTTATAAGCCTGGTTCCTAAAAAAACATAGTTGTTTTTTCGCTGTATTCATCGAAATATCATTACTAATATCTACTGTAACAATTTTTTTAAAACCTAAAAGAAATAATATCACTGGAGATACTATTGAATAACCCGTACCTATTTCTAAAGCTATTTTTTCTTTGCCTTCTAGAAATGGTTTAGTCTCTTTTAATTTTCTTATGCATTCATGTAGTTGATAGTTAAAAACATTTTCATAATAATGCTTTTGCAAAGTTGCAGGAATATGATTAAACCTATCTCCTAATCTTGTATAAGATAATACTTTTTGTATACCTGCTTTTATTTTCCAATGCATAAGTTATACTATTTTATTCATTATTTTTTATATCAATAAGCATCTCCTTAAGTTCTTTAATCACCTGCTCTTGCGAATTTAACCTTTTTTCCTGCTTTAACGTATACAAAGTTAATTCTTCTATTTTTTTCAACAATACCGAATTAATTTCACCTAGATAAACTCCTTCCTTTTCAACCTCTTCAGCAGAAGGAACTCCTTTTAAATGTTTTTTCTCTTTTATATGACGAGCAACTTCTTCTAAACTTGGTAAATTATAGTTCTTATCAAAAACATAATCTGGCCATTTAGTAGCTAATTTTACTTTTAACTCTTCACATATAATATCTCCTTTTACAGCGAGTTCAAAATCAGTAGGAATATCTGAAGAATCAACACCGATACCTATTTTACTCTCCGTGATAATATCTTCTTCAAACCAACCACTACCTCTTACTGTTAACTCATGATTAGGTTTATACATTACCCATGTTCCTATAGATAGTTTTGACTTTGGTTTTATTAAATGTACAAAATGAATATCTTCATTTGTTGGGTTGTCCTTATGACTTGGTAATAAGTTCCCAGTCTTAAAGATTTCTTTTTTGTCCTTAGTAAAGATTGCAAACCGTGTTTCTGAGTCATCCCAAGCAGAAAAATGCATTCGCTCTTTGCTATTAGCATCTTTTATATTAAAAAAGGAACCTGACGGGAAAGTAGACGAAGTCTTATAAAGATCATAAAAGTTAAACCTTCTAACCTCTTCTCCTACTTCCGTTGTTTCAACTACTTTTCCTAGTGACAATGCTTTTCCATATTTAAACCATTCTTTCCAATCAGTGGCTGTCCCAGATAATTGAGCATCTAAGGCTTCAAAGACCCCTCCTTTTCCTATGATATTTGAAGTATTTTGAGAAACACTCGTTAATGACGTTAATAATATCAGCATTTTTAATATAACCTTGCTTTTTTCCATTTTTATACAATTTCTTTATTTTAATTATTTACCTTTCTCTTTGTTCAACTAAAGAGATAACTTTTTACTATACTTAATTTATTGTTACTAACTGTAATCACTTACTCATAACCGCCACGAGAAAGATTCTCGTGGTAGTCATTACTTTGACCTACTTGCGCCAGGAGGGGCAATAGTCGTTACTTTGCCATACTTTCGCCAGTAGTGGAGTAAAAGCATTAAGTTTGGGTTGAGATAGACCTCTCATTAGAGCAAAAACACTTCCTATAAAGCCTTGAGAAAACATCAAACTCAAGATGCAATGTACACCGATAAAGCCTTTGTGGCTCTATTAGTCTTAGAAAATTTCATAATAAATTATTAGCTGTTTTTAAGCAATTTGTTAATATTCTTTTTTACAATTTTAGAAGTAAACTCCTAACAATTAATTTGTTGTAAAATTAGGTTATTATTTCAGTTTTCCAAAAAAAAACAGCATTTTATTATTTTTAAAAATCACAAAATCCTTGCTGACTCCTTTAAGCTTATTGTTGATTTACTTACTCATACCCGCCACTAGCTACAAACTAGCGGGAGCGGGGACTTTGATATGCTAGCTCCAGCGGGGGAACAAGATAAAATTTTATGGTTATAGACGCACTAATCCATGACTTTAACGCTAAAAAAGCTTACTCCTAAGAAACAACAAAACCACAACTATCGCTGTGGTTTTATTACTGTTATTTTTAAAAATTAAATTCTTATTACTTACTCATGCACGCCACTAGTTACAAACTAGCGGTAGCCTTACTTTGACATACTCGCACTATCTGAGGGTAAATTATCTTGTAAACTAATCAGGTAATTACGTACGAACACTAAATTATCTAACTTCAAATTAGCTGGAAAGCCATCTAAAAAATTAATTTCAGAAATATCTATATCCTGTCTAACCAAAATCAAAGATTCCAATAAATATTCATAATACAATTTTAAATGATCCTGAGATAGACTTAATAATGAGATCTTCAAAGATTCAACTTCAGCCAATCCAATATTTCTATTGAAATCATCGCTTATTTTATCTAGATAAATATTAAATATTTCATCAATCTCAATATTATAAACACTGATGATAGAATCCGCTATGTCAAATGTTTTATCTCCTAAAAAGTTACTCCAAGTTTTAGACTCGTCTTCAAATAATTGCAAGAACATTTTAAGCTCTATAAATACTTGATTCATTGGCTTATCTTTTATATATGAATACAAATGTTTAATAAATTCAGGCGATTTTCTAAGATGAATAACATATAAAAACCGAACTGTTTTCAGAAAAAACAACTCCTCTAAACAACTAGTACATTTTCTTAAATTAAAAGAATAGAATAATTGTTCTTCTAAATTAAAATCACAACACGGGCATTTGACCCTTCCGTTTCTATCAATTAAATTATATTTTCTGTACCACATAGTTAAAATTCATCTTTAACCAACATACTAGCTTGTATATCTATCATAATATCTTCCATTAAGCTACCTGTACTAGGCAACTTTAACCCTTCTGACCATTCAGATTCTGGAAAATAGCCAGTAAGCTTTCTAAAAAAACATTCTGCTTTTACTGTATCGTCATATTCACTAATTATAAATTAGTGAGCAGTACGAAACTTTAAAACTATAAAAAACTACCTCACAAACAAATGTAAGGTAGCTTCTATGTTTATTGTTATTTTGCTCCCTCATAAACGCCACGAGAAAGATTCTCGCGGTAGCCCGTTACTTTGACATACTCGCACCAGCAGGGGGCTTTAAAGATAAACAAGCCTACTCTTCATAAAACTAGCCTAAAAACCTGAAATATCTATTGGCAAAATACTGTCTTGTTCTTGAAAACTTCTAGCACTTGAGTACTTCCAGTCTTCTGGATGTAATACAAAACCGCTTTCCACTGGATTATTATGGATATAATCTATTTTTTGTTTGATAACTTTTTCACTCCATAATTCGATTGGTTTATTGTGATGTTGCCAAAATTGATACACCGATGTACTCGCATTCTTCTTTCCTGCTCTGGCAAACATCCACAACAACCACTCTTTTCTGCTTTCTTGTATGTTGTTTTTAATAGCTTCTAATACATTTTTTGAAGTGTGTCGTTTAAAGTCTCTTAGTAATTCTGATGGCTCGCCTTTGGACGATCTAAATATAAAATGTATATGACTTGGCATAAAACAATAACAATACAACTCCATGCCTTTGTATTTTCTACAATATGTTACACTGTTTGCTAATACATCATAATACACTTGCCTTATAAATACATCTATCCAATTTACTGTAGCAAAGCTTACAAAATATAAACCCGATTTATCATAAAATTTATAGTTCCTACTCATAGCATCGCTAAAATATAAAAACTACCTCACAATTTAATGCAAGGTAGCTTTTATATTTATTGTTATTGCTTACTCTTAGCCGCCACTAGTTACAAACTAGCGGTAGCCGTTACTTTGACATACTCGCTCATGTAGGTGCACTAATACGTGGTTTTAATGCTAAAAAAGCTTACTCATAACAAACAAAAAAACCACAACTATCGCTGTGGTTTTATTCCTATTATTTTTAAAAATTAAATTCTTATTGCTCACTCTTAAACGCCACTAGTTACAAACTAGCGGGAGCGGAGTAGCCTCTATATTTATTGTTATTGATTACTCATACTCGCCACTCGTTACAAACGATCGCTAGCGGGAGTAATTACAATATTCATATAAGTATTTTTTCCCACTCCATCCCAAGACCTGTAATGATATATATTATCATTATTAAACAAAGCTAATTTCGAACCAAATGACTCTACTGTGACATTTCTTTCACCATATTTAAAATCTTTAGTATAAATCAAACCAATCGAATAATTACACTCATCAGGAAAATTTAATTCTTCATCCTCAACTCCCACTTTCCTCTTGGAAATATTGTAGATTACACCTTCACTTTGTACCTCCAACCATTCATAATCATTTTCAAAATCATATTTCATAGCTGGTAAATTAAAATAAGAAGAAAATTCTTTCCCAAAATCTTCAATATCTAAATTACTTTTAAGAGCGAAAAACTCCATTTTATTTATGTTATCGGAATCCATATTTTTTCTAAAAATTATTAATTATTCTTTCTTGGAAGATGGTTTAAATTTTATGCTAAACCCACTCATACCTTCTTTTAATCCTTCAAAGCCAGGTGTTTCCCCTAATGCTTTCCTGAAATCTGCATCTGGCTGTAACTTTTCACCGAACTTTTTAAACAAAACATCGCTTTCAATCCAATAATCTACATCAAACTCATTTAAGTTAATAGGCTCGCCAAAATTCGGTTTATTAGGATTTCCAACCTTACCTGACTTAAAGGAACCTGTATACCCCGCTTTTAAATCAGGATCTAATTTTTTATATTTTGGAAGTAGTTTTTCACCAGCTAACTTTTCAAGCTTCTTCTGTAAACTCCTCAAAATCATACCATCACTACTGTTTACTATAGTAAATACTATTACAGATTTAGTAGGTACTGTATTTTGAATTGTTTTTTCGGTTGCACTAGCTAAACCTTGAGCTTTCCCACTAGGACTTAACTTACTATTGCTAGTACCAGTATTTAGTTTTTTAGCTATTAATAATTGAGCTGGAGCATCATAATTATCTAATGTCGTTAAGGCATCACCAGCATCACTAAGCTGCTGACTTGCTGGGGTTGTAGTATGATAATCAACTACTTCATCTGTCTTTTTATCAAGAACTACAGATGTTTTGGTTATTACTTCGCCTAAAGTAACATCATTATACTCTCCTGTAATTAATTTGTAAGTGGTATTAATAGCATCAGAACTAGCATTATATCCAGCAATTATAGTGTTATTAGCAACAAAACCAAAAATATTATCTATCGCATTATTAACTCTCTTCGATACAGACCCTCCTCCTTTTACAAATACTGGTTTATTGGTTTTGTATTTATTCTTGTAAGGTGTAACTTCTAAACCTTCTAACTCAATACCGTCAATTACTCTATTTTCAGAAAAAGCATAAACTGAGTTATGTGCATATTTAGCAAACAAAGGGTCAATACTTAAAAACCTACCCACTCTAGGATCATGCATCCTAAACTTATAGTTAATAGAATTCCCTTCTCCCTTAACTTCATCATCCTTCTCTTGACCTTGGAAGCCATAACGGTAAGAATCCGCTTGCCCATGCCTGTTAGGTACGAGCATCCCAAAAGGATAATAATCGTTATAAGCAACTACCTCTGGTGTAAATATAGTGTTTTCTGCGATAACTCCATTGGTATTTCCTCCTGTGTTGGTATCTGTAGTTCCTCTTTCTAGTAAGAAGTTTTCAATTGTTCCTGTAAAACCATTGTCTGCTGAGAATAACAACAAGTGTAATACCTGATAATCATTCACCGAATACTCAAAGGTTTGGTTTCCTATGTTTAAGTTTCCTTGATATACAAATGCTGCTGTATTACTTGGATTGGTATCTGTAGACATTGCAATGGTTATATCACTAGTCTTTAACAAATCTGTCACATCAAAACGCATTCGATAACTTCCTGGTGCATGATCATAAGATCCAATAGTAGGTAGCCCTCCTTCTGGCATTAACATGAGCATTGCTCCTTCTGGTTCTGCTCCTTGCCAATTGATATCTGTGATCGTTGCATGTGCTTGATAACTAATCGTAGCCTCTGGCTCTGCCACCAACTTACGATCTGTAATTACATTAATTACATTTCCTAAGTGATTGCTTAACTCATAACGCTTGTTTCCTACCTTACGCGCATACTGATTGTCTGGTATAATACTTGCCAGCTCTGTACTTGTTCTTAGACTTACATTAGCTCCTTGAGTTATACTTGATCCTGGTAATAATTGAATCATATTTCCAGCAGTGTAACTTCCCGTTGCAGTTCCTTGTACTGTATATGGACTCTGATTAGATACCACAATGGCATTAATAGCCTCTTTGGTTACGCCTCCTGTTACTTCTTCGCCATTTAAGTATAGGTTTTCTGCTACGGTGTTCTTCTTCGTATTATCTAACTCTAAAGCATCCGTAAGGATTCCTAAACGTGAACTTCCATATAAATGGTGCTCTTCTAAATGTAATTTGTTTTGACGGTCTTGAATTGACTTCTTGTAAACCGCCATGACATTCCCTTGAGCATCTCGTACATAGTAGGTAGTTATGGGGTTAGGGTCTCTTCTTCCATAGCCACTATCTGTTTTTGATATACGGTTTCCTAATCCGTCATATTTAAAACTAATGGTTTGTGTATAACCATCGATTCTCTTTTGAATCGATTTTACTTTACCACTTACACTCCATTCTATCTTTTCAATGCCTTGGGTTTTATCCTCTACTAACTGCCCTATGGCATCGTACTTATAGTTATGGGTGTTCGTATTTGTAGGCGTATAGGTTATTCCTATGTCTGTTAAAGCTCTTTCCTGATCATCGATATCTGAATTAAAAATTGTTGCATTGGCTGCATCCTTTACCAAGCTTAACTGATTGTTTTTAACACCTGTACTAGCATGCATATCATACTGATAACTCAGGTTATCCATTAACTCAGTAGTTCCATCTGACTTTAACGCTGTTCTGGTTAACGTTTTTAAGTTTCCATTACGATCGTATCCATAAGAACTCTCAATATTAGTGGTTCCTGAAGCTCCTATTAAATGAGACTTCATGTTTTTAATACGATTCAACTGATCGTATTGGTAATGGTTATATGCCGTTGGTAATGCTTTGTTATCTAAATCTTGCATATTGGTAACCATGGCCTTGATATTACCATTGTATAAATCTCTGGTGCTATGTGGCAAAGTGGGACTATTAGTTACCTTTAAATAATCCGTCGTATTAGCCTTTCTCGCCTGATAGTCCTGATTAAAGTATGCTAGTGAATATCCGTAAACATCCTTTCCTACTTTGTTTGCCAATCCATCTTTTCCAAAATCTGACTCCGGTGTCAACGCTTCTCCATTGACAGACTTTAACCATCCTTGTAAGGTATACACATAATCTAGCCCTTGTACTTGTTTGTCTCCTAGTACTGTTCTGGCTAATGGACCATGCTCATAATACTTATAATCTGCATCTTTATCCCAAAGTATACCATCTCGTGAAGTTTTTACATTGACGATTCTATTATCAGCATCGTATTCATATTTATGTATAAACTGATCTTTCTGTTCTGGTTGGTATACCACCTGATTCACATTTCCACTGATTAAATCATAATCATAGGTAACAATCTTAGTTCTTTGTCCTAAACTAACAAGGATATCATCATTAATCTTTGTCGCTATTTTATCTACATTTCCATGAACATCATAACTGTAGTATATAGCATTGTCGTATTTA
>NZ_CAZEQU010000012.1:0-1010 GCF_964513065.1 Tenacibaculum xiamenense | reverse complement strand
ATCTAGTATCTAATGGTAAAATCAAATTTAAATACTCTACATAATCTCTTATGATATATCCATAGTTCATCGAACAGAAATGATTCCTTGGCTCATTTATATTGTCAAACTTATCTGGATCTATAAAATCACTACTTAACGTATATCCATCTATATTGGTAACTACCTCTATAAATATATTACTAGGATCATATCCATCTGTTCTCTCATCTTCTATGACTCCTAATTGAGATACAAAATAATCATACTCCGTATCACAACTAACAGGCTCTAAGGGCTGTGGAATACAATCACACTCTCTTAAAACAATATCATCCTCTGAATCACTCGGTGTAACAGGATCTGGAATAGCCGATGCTTTTGCTCCTTGTGGTTTTACTCCTTCATATGGAATAGGATCAACCCATGTTCTATTGATTATATCACACGCATTAACGCCCGAAAAATAACCTTTACCCGACACATACATTGCAAGCTTTACTTTAACATCTTTTACCTGACCATTAGTGTCTGTATAATTTAAATTAAAACGATAGGTCAAAGAAGGACTAACATCTTCTACAAGAATACTGTTGATTAAAGATACTGTACTCCAATCAAATCCCTGACCTTGTAAATCATATGCTTCAAATAAAAGCTGCCATAATTTTTCTCGATTTACATCTGCTTGTACCTCACTCATCGGGCGTGGTTCTGGTGAATAAGCCAACCATCTTTTAAAACCTCTAAAGGTGTGGGCTTGAATTTGCATATTATGTGCCCAGTCTAAATTAAAAAAAGATGTAAAATTATCTATAGTACTAGAAGTATAGGTCGTTGCTGTAACTGGATTCACTGTAGTAACCTCTCTTAAAATATCTTTTATACGATTATTAAAGAAGGTGAAGTTCTTAGGGTTTTCTATACATGCTGGAACATTCAAATCACAAACATCGCCTATACCATCATTATCTGTATCTGTTTGGTCTTTGTTCGCTTTGTCTGGACAGTTATCACAAACATCACCTATA